>JANYAD010000081.1 GCA_025355165.1 Gammaproteobacteria bacterium
GCGTCCATATCTGCGCGGATCATGAGTGTCGGGCCGGGACCGTTCTTCATTACACCGACGACGCCAAAGGCCTTTGACCCATCGACATAAATGCCGATATGTTCTGCGACCTGGAAGCCGGCCGCCCGAAGCTCACTCGCCACGATGGCAGAAGTCTTCTTCTCCTGATGCGATAGTTCGGGATTCGCATGGAGACCTTTGTACACTTCGATTAGTGGCACTTGAGAGAAAACCGGTGCCGATATCGCCACGAGGAGCAGGGAGCAAAGAGCTTTCGGAATCATACGCACCTTCACTTGGCGAATCTTGGCGTTCGCGAGTACGCGGAGCCGCCACAGTGACATGCCCGCTCGCCATAATGCCATCAATGCACTGAACCAACGCTAGTGCTGGCGGGCCGCACGGGTGACCTGTCAGCTAAGGGAAGCGACGCGGGATCTCCCCCCGGTTAACCCATCGCGAGCCTTTATAAATGTACGCGGTTCACGGCGTAGTCCTAGCGCTTAGGCTGCGCACAAATGCGGAAACTTCATCGACGACGGGAGTGCGACTGCGTAATAACGGCGAGAACGGTGCGATAGTGTCGGTATGTCGCCGGTGCGGAAACAGATGCATTTCAACACGCACATGCTGTTGCTCTAAGGCGTCGTGCAACTCGATGGTCTCGCTTGGTAGCACTACCTTATCGGACAGACCGTGCAACAACAGTGCCGGCGGCGATTGCGAATCCACAAAACGGATCGGCTGCCAATCTTTGTCGCTAAACGGCGCTGGAAAAGCGGCTCGCAGAGCATCCGAGTCCGGCACGAAGGCATACGGACCGGAAAGCCCGATGAGGCCCACGATATCGCTCGAGTCAGCACCATATTTTTTGAGAAAAACGTGATTAAACGCCAAGAATGCTGCGGTATGAGCGCCCGCCGAATGGCCCATCAGTACGATTCGCTTCGGATCACCTCCGAATTCTTGCGCGTGGCGCTCAACCCATGCGATTGCTCTTGCACCATCTTCTTCAAATGATGGAAAGAGGACTTGAGGGTACAGCCTATAGTCCGGCAGAATCGCCACGAATCCCAGCTTGGCTAATTCCGCGCCGACGAAACGGTAGTAAGACTTGCTGCCCTCCTGCCATGAGCCACCGTACCAAAATATGACGACCGGCCGTTTGTCTGCCATGCGCGGCAGATAGATGTCCAAGCTTTGGCGCTCCTCTTCGCCGTAAGCGATGTTCAGGCGGCGATCAACGTGAGCGAACGCGGTTGGTGCGTTTACCGCGAAAAATTCCACGCCCGAGCATCCAGACAAACACGCTGCGAGCAATACACTCCCCAGAACAGAATCGAATAAGCGGCTTCTCACGTTTTGTGGTCATCCTCAGTTAGCAGTGAAACTATCGCAATAACCTAGCCTCGACTCCGCAACACTTATGTAGGCGTGCGCCGCGAATCCTATGCCGCACACCTTACGCAGCACGTAGAAAAAAGAAACGAACAGTCGAAGAAGTTACTGCGCAGCTCGTCGCCGGCGCGGGTGGCAGAATCGTACGCGGCCGTCTGGCGGCTGGGCAGCTCCTGGCCCTTCGAGCAGCTTGGCCTGCCCAGGATGGCGCCCGATGCTCAAGCGAACTTGTACCGTCTTCTCAAGTCATCCCGATTGGCGGCTCATCACTTTGGCATTCCATGAAGACCGCTCGCTTCTCGCAGCGCCTCCCCGCTCAGTCTATAACCGTCCAAGAACACCGTATCCACATGGCGAAGATTGGCGAGGTCCTTGGACACATCCCCACCCACAAGGATGATGTCCGCCGTCTTGCCAGGCGCGATCGATCCTGCGCGATCGGCCATGCCGGTCATCTGGGCAGGAATGATGGTTGCGCTCTGCAGCGCTTGCGCATTGCTGAGACCAGCCTGCTGATAGAGCTCCAGTTCGCGTACCAACTCTAACCCGGACCCATCGGTGCCAGCTACGATCCGGACACCGGCCTGATGCAGCTTTCCGACCAGTTCCACCATCTTGGCGAAGCTGCGACGATAGTCATCGCGCGTGAGTCCTTCCGACAGGGGATAGCCGCCGATCTTCCAATTACGAGCCACCGTGGGCGGTGCGATCTCGGCAAATGGCGCATATTCCGGCGAAATGGCGCTGCCATCGGAGGTCATCAGCGGCTCCCATACCGTTAGCGTCGGATCAATGATTGTCCGTCGCGTCGAGAGCTCCGCGTAGAAGGCCTGCATTGTGTGGGAATTCAGATCGACATCCTTGCCATACCTGGCAGGGCCCTCCAGTCGCGCGGCGGTATTGGATTTATCGACCACCTCCTGCGGCATCGCCTGCATGAGAATGAAGTTGATGTGCGTCACTTCGTCATAGCCCGCCCGCACCGCCTCGAGCGGGCGCATGCCCGCAGGCACATGGCCATGTACATGCAGGCCGAGTTTATGTGCTTCGGCTGAGGCCGGGGCGATCCACGCCGGATTCATCGAGGTATAGAACTTGACGCCCCATAGGCCCGCGGCCTTAATTGTATCGACTGCGGCGATCGCCTCCTCGGCTGAGGAGACGGTAAGGGCGC
Organism: Gammaproteobacteria bacterium; assembly: GCA_025355165.1. Classification (GTDB taxonomy): domain Bacteria; phylum Pseudomonadota; class Gammaproteobacteria; order Steroidobacterales; family Steroidobacteraceae; genus Bog-1198. Next base: position 2,573 of record JANYAD010000081.1, read on the forward strand.
CCTGCGCAGCGAGCGGGTCCTTGCGATCTATGATCACGGAGATTTTCCCGTCGGGTGCAAGCAGGTCGCCTGCGGCGCGGCGCCGGTAAATACTCAGCGCATCATCGATTATCGTGCCGGGACTGCGATAATTCGTCATGCCCGTCGCGACGTTCTGCAAAAGGTTCCAATCGTCTCCAACATGCTGATGCGAGTCCCACAAACCGGGCGTCAGGGTCTTGCCGCGCCCATCAATCACAACCATGCCCGCCCGCGGCTTGATCGATCCGCCCGCGCCCACGGCTGCGACCTTGCCATCGGCAATCAAGACCGCACGGTTGGGCAGATAACGCCCTGCGACAGAATCAAACATGAGAACGTGATCAACGAGCGTCGGCGTCCGATTAGCGGGGCTTAGAAACTGGTGAGCGACTGCGCGGACCATGTCAGCGATCGCTTGATCCTGTAGAACCTTCAACTTGGGGCCGCTCGCTTCGTACCCTTCCGGCAGCAGCGATATCACTCCGGCATTGCCAAAGAAGTGACCGTCGCTATCGAGCCATACCGGCGAGGGTGAAAAGCTGTAGCCGCGGATGAAGGCCAGCTTGACTGTCCTCGGCCCGTGCGGACCCTCGACCTGAACAGACTGGCCATAGGTGATGCTGGCATGGCCGGTGGGAAGTAGGTCGATACCCTGATCGCCCGCGGCGACCAGCGCTTCGATATCCATCTCGCTGGCAAGCCAGGGCCCGCCGTAGGTATTGTAGCGTCGGCTTGCAAATGCGGCAGAACCGGAATCGACCACTGTTTTCCAGTGTGCAACGCCAGTGCCATCGACGCTGAAGTCTTCGGTCGCGTCACCCTGATCGCTGTAGCCGCGAATGGCGATGGCGGTAGGTCGGCGATCGTTGCCGACGGTGACAAGTTCGTCCTCCTCAGTCAGCCAACCCCGCAAGGACATCGACATGCGGTAGGCCACTCCTCCGTCGGGCCTCGTCCAGGACCAGACATCGCCATGTTTGCCGGCCGTCGAACTGATTGTGTAGTGGCGAGCGCCTGAGGGTGGTGTGCTCAACTGCTCCTTTGGCACGGGTGCCGCACTGGCGAAGCTCGCGATTGCGGCAAACAGAGGCATTAGCAACAGTCGGCACATTTTTCTGATCCCCTACATGATTTATAGACTGATAAGCCTGACCGAAAAGCGCAATCACTGTCGAGGTGAACGGTGGCGTTTCTTTGCTCTCACTCGGTCATTACTTGCATGCCCGATCTGGCCGTTTTGATCCTCTCGGTCCTCACCTGAGCAAGGTCCAAGCAGCCACTAGCCGAAGCTGACGGCTCGATCGCGCCCGAGATTAGGCAAACTACCGCCCTACCAGGTCTGCGACAATCAGGATCAGTTCACCGACATCGAAAGGTTTAGCCAAGTGAGCCTGGTATCCCGCCACCAGAGAGCGTTTTCGATCCTCCGCTCTCGCAAATGCAGTAAGCGCAAGCGCAGGAACGCGCTCGCGCCGGTCCTCCCCAGCCCGTAGAGCCCGTATCAGCTGATATCCATCCATTTTTGGCATGCCAATATCGCAAATCAGTACCGTCGGCTTGGTTGTTTTCAATGCTGCCAATACGTCCTCTGCCGAGCTGAAACTCGTCACCTTGGCCCCCTGGCCCTCCAAAACCCGTCCCAGCAGGTCTCGAGCATCGGGTTCGTCATCCACGCTGAAAACATGCACACCCTTAAGGCTTGGAAGCGACACCGGATCGGCCGGCTGATGAGTCTCCGCGGTCGGATGAACGCGCGATGCACTAGGATCTTGCAGTTGGACAATTGACACCGGCAGGTGCACAGAAAAAGTGGCTCCTAGGCCCTCGCCTTGACTTACGGCTCTTATCGAGCCCCCGTGCAGTTCCACCAGTTGCTTGCAGATCGCCAAACCCAACCCCAAACCGCCAAATGCGCGTGTAGTCGAGCTGTCTTTCTGCGAGAACCGATCGAAGACGTGCGGAAGATAGCTGCAGGGAATGCCGATACCGGTATCGCTGACACTGAGTTCTAGATGCGAATTCACCCGTTGCAGCAGCACCTGAACCTGCCCGCCCTTCGGTGTGAACTTGATTGCGTTGGTGAGAAGGTTCCATACCACTTGCTGCAGGCGAGCACTGTCCGCACTGACAATGTCCTGACTTGCGCCCAAGATCGCCTGCAGGCGAATGCCCTTGGTGTCCGCCGCGGGTCGGGCGGAGTCCACGGCAGCCTGTATGACGGCCGTGAATGAGATCTGATGAAGGTCGAGGCGGATCTTGCCGGCCATGATGCGGCTCAAGTCGAGCAGATCATCGATGAGCTTGACCTGCGCGCGTGCGTTACGGTCAATGACCTCGATAGCTCGTTTGTGTTCTTCAGCCCCTTTGGAGGACTCAGCTCTTAGCAGGATCTGCGTCCAACCCAGTATGGCACTCAACGGCGTGCGCAATTCGTGCGAAAGCGTTGCCAGGAACTCATCTTTTACCCGAGTTGCACGCTGTGCCGCCATGCGAGCAGTGCGTTCCGCATCCAATATCTCTTCGCGCTGCTGACCGGCAAGCTCCATGGCTTCGGCCCGCCTAGTCTCCGTCAAATCGCGAGTCAGCTTGGCGTAGCCGAGGAGCTGACCGGTTTCATTGCGAAGAGCCGTGATCGTCACATTGGCCCAAAACGTCGTGCCGTCTTTGCGCAGACGCCAACCGGTATCAACAAAGCTGCCTTTTTCCGCCGCAACCAGCAGTTCGTGCTCCGGCCACCCGCTCTCTACGGTCTCTTGAGGATAAAAGATCGAAAAATGCCGACCAATGATCTCCTCGGCCGTGTACCCCTTGATGCGCTGAGCACCACTGTTCCAGGTCGAAATATTGCCGTTGGGATCGAGCATAAAGATGGCGTATTCAGCAACGCCATCGACCAGCAACCGGAAGCGCTCCTCGCTTCGCCGCAGCTCCTCCTCGTGCGCGCGCCGTTGGGTAAGATCGCGTGTGACCTTGGCAAAACCCAGAAGGCGACCTTCTCTATCCCGTAGCGCAGTGATGACAACATTCGCCCAGAAGAGTGATCTGTCCTTTCTCACCCTCCAGCCTTCATCCTCAAACACGCCGACCTTTGCCGCTACCTCCAGCTCATGCTCAGGCCATCGATTCTGTCTTGCTTCCTCCGGATAGAAGGTAGAGAAGTGCTGACCGATGATTTCATCGGGTCGATATCCTTTGAATCGTTCAGCACCGGCATTCCAAGTAAGGACGTACCCGTTGGGGTCAAGCATGAAAATCGCGTAATCTCGAACGCTCTCGACGAGAAGCTTGAATCGCTCTTCGCTTTGCCGCAGTCCCTCGCCACTATTCAACGCATTAGCTGTCATTTCATCAGATTTTATCAATGATTGCGCCACCGTGCGCCTTTGTGCTCGTAGGCATGTTCCTACGCGAAAGTTCAATGGCTTCTTACTGCTGACGTGGATCAAGAATTCACGTAAAGCCATACGCACGTATCCAATGCTGGCACCCGTGGAGAGAGCAGCGGACGGAGCGGTCGAGGGTTAATCAAGTCACCCCAAGGCAGCAGCCGGCGCGAATTCGCCAAGAGTTCGCAATCGATACCTAATCAGCCGTCTTGGTGGCTCTTTAGCTAGGCGACCCCGTCTGTGCCAGACTGGGTCGCCTCCGATCGTGCCGTGGCGAGGAACCATGATCTGACATGCAGGATATTGCGCGCCACGGGTCGGGCGCTACTGGCCCAATCGGCGAGCACAGCATCCGCCACGATGCCAAAATCTGAACTTATGACCGATTCAAGCAAGTATCCACAGACCAAGACCCCTTCGCTGGAGACCACCAAGTTGTCGCGCGTATGGCCCGCGCCTGGAAAGAAAACCTGGTAGTGCAGACTCGTGCCGTGCGTTGCACGAAGGTTATCGTGGCTGTCGGCACCGGAGTTGCGCAGTGGCGTCCCAGCTCGCAGGTTAACCGGAGGGGGGGTATCAGCGATAAGCAAGAGGTGATCTGCGAGAGCCTCAAGCGCCGCGCGCGCTGGCACTGCAGTTCTCGAAGCGCGCGGTCTGCATGGGCATCTCGCTCAACAAGCGCGAGTTCCTCATCATGCATAGGCCTGCATATTCGAATCCCGTGCTCGCTTCGCTCAAACGGCTTTCACGTGCTTTCAACAAGAACTGACCGCGGCTGCGCAGAGTATTTCTAGGACACTGTTTTTCGCAAGGCCGAGAGGCTGGCGACCGCTTTTTTGGTTGTGTGATGAACAATGACAATACATTACCGTCTTAGGCTCAACCAAGGCGACCCTTTACCCGATCGGGATAACGTTATGAGCGGCAAGATTGGCGCGCGCTACACAAAAGCAACGCTCCCCGCAAAGCTATGTGCGAGGTGTGGCCGCCTCTTCACGTGGCGGAAAAAATGGGAGCGGGCTTGGAACGAGGTTAAATTCTGCTCTGAACGATGCCGCCGCGAGAAGTCGCCACCGGCCCAACGCCGCTCGCGCCCACCCCAAGTATAAATATTCAGCGCACCGGTTTAGGGCCACACCGCCGAAGGCTTGAGCGTCGCAAGAAACGCGCTGGCGCTTTTTGCGATCAGCGTCTTTTCTTCTTCTGAAAACTTCTCGTAGGTCCGCACCATTTGAGCCATCCGCGGGTTAGTGTTCAGCTGCGGCGTGTGACGCGCGATAAAATGCCAGTACAGTGTGTTGAAAGGACAAGCAGCGGGTCCGGTGCGCGCTTTCACGCGGTACGCACAGCCTCCGCAATAGTTGGACATGCGATTGATGTAAGCGCCGCTGGCGGCGTAAGGCTTCGAGGCTAACAAGCCACCGTCGGCGAACTGGCTCATACCGATGGTGTTCGGCAATTCAACCCACTCGTAGGCGTCTGCATAGACCGCTAAATACCACTCGTGCAATGCGTGGGGGGAAACCCCTGCAAGCAGTGCGAAATTGCCAGTCACCATTAGGCGCTGGATGTGATGAGCGTAGGCGTCCTCTTTCGTCTGCATCACCGCTGCCGCCACGCAGGCCATTTTCGTATCACCGGTCCAATAGAAATCCGGCAGCTCTCGTGTGTGATTGAGTTCATTGGACGCGGCGTATTCCGGCATCTTCAGCCAATAGATACCGCGCACGTACTCCCGCCACCCGATCACCTGACGGATATACCCCTCGGCGGCGTTCAGCGGCACACGTCCCGCCCGGTAGGCGATCTCAACCTTGCGGCACATGGTAAGGGGATCGAGTAAGCCACAATTGAGATACATCGAGGTTACCGAGTGATAAAGGAAGCGCTCATCCGTCAGCATTGCGTCCTGGTAATCGCCGAACTGCGCCAACCCGACATCGACGAAGCGGTCGAAGGCCGCCTCCGCATCCACACGCGTTACGGCAAACCAGAACGGTTCGGCGTCACCAAAATGGTCGGCAAAGCGATCCTTGACGAGAGCTACCACATCCCGGGTAGTCGCGTCCTGCCGGAAATGCGCAGCCTGCGGCATGAATAAACCAGCCTTGGCGCGCTTTCGGTTATCGTGGTCCAGATTCCAGACACCGCCAGTGGGCTGATCGCCCTCCATCAGCAATTGGGTCTTTCGTCGCATCGCGCGATAAAAATATTCCATGCGGAATTGCTTGCGGCCGCGTGCCCAGTTTTTGAATTCAACGTCGGAGCATATGAACCGTGTGTCGGGGACAAAATCAACGGGTAGGCCCAGGCGTTCCTCCCAAGTCTGCATCTCATTCAGCACGCGCCATTCGCCGGGTGCTGTCACGATGATACGTTGAGGTCTATGCGCTACGATCGCCCGATCCATCTCACCGCTAAAACTGCCGGCGTTTTGCGGATCATCGAGCCGAGTGTAGGCGACACGCCAGCCGAGGCCTCTTAATTCGTCTGCGAAGTGACGCATTGCGGAGAACAGCAGGATGATCTTCTTTTTGTGGTGTTTCACATAAGTCGCTTCTGCCGTAACTTCGCACATACACACTAAATCGAGGTCGCGATCGCTGACGGTGAGACTTGAGATTTCTGGCGAGAGTTGATCGCCAAGAATCAATACAAGATTGCGGAGGAGTTTGGATGTCGCCATTAGGGGTCTTAGGGGCAAGGTGCGCCAGGCGCCCGTACGGAGGCGATGGCAGGAACACGAATGACCGGCGAGCTACCAGCCCTACTCGCCATGGGACGCGTTGATTGATCCGTTAAGGTCACTCACTTATTCCCAGGGTTGAGGGCGAGGGTGGTCAGCACTGCGGGGATGCGAGTGCTGAGCGAGAAGAATCCTGCCTTGGCGTGAGGCCAAAAGTGGCTGTCCCACGGTCGCAAAATCTGTTTGACAGGATACCCGGACTCAGCGGCTGCCCCCACGAGCGCATCGAAGTCGGGCCTTAAGTAGCCAACCGGTACCATCGCTGTCACGGCGCAATTAGCACCGCAACTTTGCGCGAAAGCTGCTAGAGCGCGTGCGGTCGCCACTTCGGAGGTTGGCAGATTCCAAATAGCCGCCGCACGCTGCAGCGCGTCCACCATGGCGGCTTTTTTAAAGGTTTGCACCAGATTAGAAGGTGCCGCTCCCATGTATCCCGGCCGATAAAGCGCGGCGCCACAAATATGTGCGCCATCTAATGGCCAGGTCTCCGGCGACAAATCCTCTTCCGTGATCAATAAGACCACTCGCGATTCGTTCGGGATCACATCCGCCGCTCGCAACGGTGTGTGGTGCAATGGGGCTGCATCCGTCAGCGGGGTTGCAACTGCCACGAATTCGTCCGGACCCGGCTTGAAACGTTCGTTGGTGTATGCGGCGACATTGTCGGGACGGGCAAGATAGATTTTACCTTGGGTGTGCAGACCTGCTACCCATCGCCACGACAAGGTGTTCGAAGCGGGATCTCCATCAAGCAAATGACGCATGAAGAAGTCAGCGCCAAGCACCCACGGCAACCGCAGCGTAAATATCCAGATGCTCGCAAACCACATGCGGGCGTGGTTATGCAAATAGCCCGTTTCCGCAAGCTCGCGCGCCCACGTGTTGAAGCAGGCGACGCTCGTATCGCCGCACTCGGCCGCAGCTACACCGACTGCCAACGCCGTGTCATTTCGCAAGGTCTCGCGCGCCGCCATCAGATCATTTAGATAGGCCGACCAGACTTGGGGGTGCTGCTCGAGCCAACCTTTCCAATAGGTCCTCCAGCACACTTCCTGGATGAATTTCTCGGCAGCGACAACACTATGCCGTTCCAGAACAGCAGCGACTACTTCGCTCTCAGTGACTAATCGATGCCGAATGTAGGGTGACAGTGTGGACACATTGGAGCGGCAGGACGGACCAAAATCTATATTTCGGCTGGATGCATAGGCGAGACCCGCAGAGCGCACGAAATTCTGAAGCACTTTCCAGCCCGCTTCTCGCGTCGGTGTTCGCAACCTCCATCCGCCTCTTTGATTGCACGCCATGCGTCTGCTGGTCACTGTGCTGGTTGATGCATTGTACCCGTCTAAATCCTACCTGCGCCGTCTTCTCGGTTTGGCGCAGGCCGCAAGATCATGCTCGAGTTTATTCGGCGACAGATTCGCACCCGTCCCCTACTTCGGCACACTACCGGATTGAGAGGGGTGCTCTAGCCGCTCCCCCACCGTGAGCCAAATCGCCTCCAAGAATTGATCTAGAGGTACCGCGTTAGTTTCTTGCCGAGCACCCATCCCGTGCAATTCTCGTTCAATGGTGATCGCCATTCCCCAATGATCAGCGTTCACGTAACCCAGCAATGCCGAGCCGGGCTCTAGCTGATCCTCGATCAATAGCTGACCGTCATTTCGAGCGTCGCGCTTGGCCAGTAGGGCATAGCTTAGGCGGAGGCCGCGCGCCAAGTGCTCCCTTGTTGTAAAACCTTCTAGCGAGAAAAAGGCGATGCCGGGCGGCAATGGATGCTGCGTTTGCCAAGCGGCTCGCACCCTGGGTCGCAAACTTTCCACTACTCCGCCATCTCCGGGATCGCATCGTGATTTTAAAACCGGCGTGACCATATGTCGAAAGATCCAGCTCGTGTGCTCGGCCAAGGGTGTGCCCCAAATCGGTCCGGCTACGCTGACAATCGCTGCAACCTTCGCAGCAATTCGCGGAGAATCGTCTAAAAACTGCAACACGTCTATAGCGCCCTTAGAATACCCAAGCAGCACGACTTTTTTTAAACCGATCGGGTCTTGCGAGAAATAATCAGCAATTTGCGCTGCATTATGCGCGGTGCTGGACTGTCCGTTAACGCGCACTAGGCCGACGCGCACGCCCTGCTTCTCAAGTCTTTGAATACCGGTGCGAAACGGGATCGCATTCTCGCCGTAGCAATCTCCAAACGCCCCGGTAACGATCACTAAACGCAGATCCGTGCGTATCTTCGGAAAAAGCTGCGCTGTAGCCGGCTCCGACTCGTCGGCAAGTTGCCACAGAGCAGCACGACAACGTGTATCCCCGAGTGCAATCACACCATCCGTATGTGCAAGTTGGCAGAAGATTTGCCGAAATCTAGCGCGCTGATCCTCAATAACGGAGGAACCGTCTGGGGAGTGGAGCACGGCGGAGGTCCCCTCGAGCTGTTCGTGCGGCGGCGTCGCGCACGCGGCGACACAGCACCATGTCATTAAAATGGTCGATATCCGATACACGGCGCTATCTTATAGCTGTTAGGTTTGGATTGGAGCTAGCGGAAACTTTGCCATAAACAACCCCTTAAGGGTACTGCGTCAACCGAGTTCCATGGGCCGTTCTGATTCTTGGCTGATCTGGCATGGGAATACAATACGAATCCTGTCTTGACCGGCGAGGGGTACGTTTCGTTTGCGCTCGCGACCTCTCGCGCGTCGCTGCTCCGGCGGGCGCTCGCAGAAATTCCTCTCCGATATTTCGCCAAGGCCGTAGCTTGGATGTGTGCCCAAGCTCGCGTTGACGCGATGCCGGTTGACGTATTTGGCTTTTCGGACGGGGGGAAGCCACTATGCTTTTGGCGATCCAAATGCATCGATACGCTCGGTTGAGCAGCCGCGTCGCGCCACCGCGCGCGGGAATAGAGGGAAAATGGACGGCGTCGCGCAGCTTGCTCATTGAATGGCGTGCATTCCTCATGTGCCCTACGATTGATCTGGGCGCAACTCCTCTACGTGCCATTACTCGCGGATCTCCCTCTGCAGGATAACTTCGAGGCTCAAATACCGGTCGAAACAATCAAAAGGACGCGGTCGCACGCGATGCTCTCGACGGAATCAATTGTCTTTCGGCACTGAGAAGCTCTTTCGTGCAGACAGCCAGCCACGCCAAGCTGGCGCGGAGCGTCCCGTGGGATCAGTGTGTGGATCTTTTTTCGGTAGTCAACTTCGGCCGCTCTTTGCGAGTATCGCCCCAGGGAATTGGCCGCGCCAGAATACGGTGTTCCCCTGCGCTTGACTGATCTTCAGTGCAGCGCCTGCGTCTCGGTACGCGACTTCAGGGCGCGTCATCTGCACGCCCAAGAGTTGTCGTATACTCGTGATCCACACAACTGCTAACAGAGAGCTCTATGGAACATGCAGATCGCCAACAAATTAGTGGCACTTTGTAAGCAAGGAAAAAATCGCGATGCGCTCGATACCCTTTTTTCAGATGAGGTCGTCAGTATCGAGGCCGGCGCGCCACCGGGCGCCCAGCGAGAAGCGACAGGGCTCGCTGCAGTAAAAGCTAAGAATGATTGGTGGATGGCAAATCATGAAATCCATTCCGCGAATGTGACGGGCCCATGGCCGCACGACGAAAGATTTGTCGTTGGTTTTCAGTACGATGTCACCAACAAGCCGTCGGGCAAGCGCATGAAAATGGATGAAGTAGGTCTCTACACCATAATGAACGGCAAGATTGTTCGGGAAGAGTTCTTCTACTCTATGGGTGGCTAGCAATCGCAATGACGGGCCCACGGGATCTTTGAGCAGCGGCGGTGCGAGCCAGGCACCGGGCCGAGAGAGTGACTAGTCGCCGACGTGCCTATGATGGCAATGACGTCGCGTTCCGGCTTGCCCGCCACCGAAGGCCGACGGAACGAGCACGATCCTGGGACGCTGTTCGGGGCGGACCTGGCCTTTCAGGCCGGCTGACAATCTTCGTCGATCAAAAACGCCGTGAGCTTTTACCGGGAACTTACTAGACCGATCTCTTCGGCACGATTGCATTCGCATGGCCATAGTCGGTAGATAATTACGTGCTCTTTTTGAAAGTCAGCAACAATTTTTGAGCTTTACTAGGGTCGGACTTGAACTCCTGACTCGTAAGCGGCATGTTAAGAAATTCGCTGTAGCCCTCAGGGTTATCCAGATCTGAGCCTAGATCTCTGAAGCCCATCGACCAACTGGGAAATTGACGACCTGACAGGTCCTCTTGGAGCAGAGTTATCAGACCGCGATGACGCGTATCACGAGTAATTTTATCGTGGACACTGCGCACAATTCGCTCCTCACCTTCAAGGACTTGCATGAAATTGCCGTCTTTGTAGAGCAGCATGCCCGTTACGTCGCGTTCGCGATTGTTGACGTTGCAGATCTCAAGGAGTTGGCGTAGCTCGCGCGCGGAAAACGGAATCATGGCTGAGCTTACGTATGTTAGCGAAAACACGAATGACGTCCTTAAAAACGATAATTGAAGTGACACTACAACATCAGCGCAAGCGTGTCCTGGCGCTATCTTGGAACTGTGATGCGGCGCATTTCCCGTACCCGGCACGACAAGGGCCAACGTAGAGGTGCAGGATTGCTGGCAAAGTGAGGGCCGTGCGACCCAATTGCTTGGCGATCTGGGTGCAACTATCCTGAGCAAAATAAGGCGGCGAGCGGACTTATAAAAATAGGGAGACAATCGTGCGACCTATCAACGGCGGAACCCTTCGCGCCAAAAAATACGATTTGTCACTTTTACACAAAGTAGGCTGCCGGATGAGACCATCGCATCGCTGGTGCTGACAATAGACCGATGCGTTGCAGGGAAATAGAGACGCCCTGTCGCATAGGACAGCCGATTCGATGGCATGAATACCGCGCCCTGCTGTTCTTGAAGGGAGATATCACCTGGCGGATTAAGAGTTTGTAGGAGTCGGTAATGCTCACGAGGTTCGTGCGAGCATCCATGCTCCGTTCTTAAAAGCATCCGCGTAGATGTTGCACCTTTATTTTTAATTCCTTAGGAGTGTTTATGCAATTCAAATTAATCGCGCTTGGAGCAATTGCGCTACTCGGCTTCTCCGTGGCGAGCTTCGCCGCAGACGAGCCTACCCATCGCTCCGTTGGCACAACAATTGACGATGCCACGATCACGACCAAAATCAAGGCGGATCTCGCCGGTGACCCCGTCACGAAAGCCCATCAGATTCATGTAAAAACGCGCGGTGGCGTAGTTCAGTTGAGCGGCTTTGTGGATTCCGCAGAGTCGAAGGAGCGGGCCGGAAAAATCGCATCCGACGTCAGTGGGGTTAACAAAGTGCGTAACCATTTGATGATGCGTGGCGCCAAGCGCACCGCTGGCAATATCGTTGATGATGGGGTGATCAAAACGAAGCTGAAAGCCGACTTTATAGCGGATAAGACTACTAAGGCGCTACAAATCGAAGTGGAAGTCCATGAAGGCGTGGTCGCGTTGAGTGGCTTTGTGGATTCTTCCGCCGCCAAAAGCCGTGCGGGAGATATCGCAAAGCACGTCGCTGGCGTTACGAGCGTTCATAATGACCTGCAGGTCAAACAGCCGTAGTAATTCGGGTCTCGCGGAAGCGTCTGACTTGAACGGGTTGGCCCGCCGGACTTGGAGACACGCGATCACTTCGCACGGGTCGCTAATAGGATTGTCGCTCGCACGGCCCTGGATGCCCCTCGCACGCGGATGTGCGAGGGGCGTGATTTAGCGGCAAATTTGCCGCATATTCAAAGCTCTTTGGCCTGTCGCGGCGGGGGCGTGCGAATCCCCGAAACGACGGGCACGCCGTTGGCCATCCTTGCGAACGTCTCGGCCAGATCACTCACGCCGCCGAAATGGCAACTCAAATGCGACTGTCCATTTCATATGGGCGGCAGCTTAATACCGCCCAGGGCTCGGCCGGCTCATTGAAGTCGAGCCAAAAAAAATGGAAACCTTGTCGAATCCGGCCTGATGATTCGTCGATATCATGAACGGGTCTAGTGCCGATCCGAACTCGCCATCTGCAGATGTTGCGGCGCTCTTCAGAGAGACGACAACAGGCCAAGCTCGTGCTTGCAATGAACCAGTCCTTGGATGGCTACGTCGACCATCTGAACTTTTTGCCAAGTCCGGCTCTCTTCCGTCACTTCATTGAGCAAACGCGCGGCTCGGCAGGCAGCGTTTACGGTCGCTGTATGTACGAGATCATGCGCTATTGGGATGAAGAGTTAGTTGACTGGGATGCAGAGGAACGCGACCTCGCGGCGGCGTGGCGCCTGCAACCGAAGTGGGTCGTCTCCCACTCGTTGAAGTCGGTCGGTCCCAACGCCACACTTATCGAGGATGACATGAAGGCGGTGGTGCGCGGGCTAAAGGCCCGGCTTGACGGGGAGATTGAGGTCGGCGGGCCGACCCTGGCGAAAAGTCTGGGCGACCTTGGCCTCATTGACGAGTATCGACTTTACTTGCATCCGGTCGTGGTGGGCCATGGCAAGCCATTCTTCGCCGGCCCTCGCCCGCGGCTGCGCCTTGCAAGCAGCGAGCGCATTGCCGAGGATGTGATGAAGTTAATCTACGTGCCTACTTTATCGCGCGGGTTGCTGCACGGCCACCGTAGAAATGGTGACTGCGTCAGGTCGACTCCAGTTTCCGATAAACTTTTTCGGGCATCGCCCCAGTCATTCCTCGGCTACTGCATGGCACCATGGGCCCACTGCATTGGGGGCCTTAGAGCAAGCAGTACGATCCCCTAGGGCAGCGAAATGAAGTGCCGAGGACAAGCGTGATATGGGTAATCAGCGCTACCATCGAAATAGCCGCCGCGATGGCGAAGGAGCCTGCAATGATGTGACTCGCCGGTGGGAATCGGGATGCTGAACGTCGGCAGTCATTCGAGCCGTCAGCCTTTGGACTTACTCCTAAGTTGTCGTTGACACTACGGAACGGTCAGCGAACCAACGACCCGCACGGGGATCCGGCTTACCTGAGGCGCGCCCACATCGTCAACTCAGTTGGCTGTCGGCGGTATTGAAGGAGCGCTCGTAGTTCGAGAAGGAGCTACGCCATTGGGATAGGTGGCTGGTCTCTGCTGCTGCTGCTGCTGTTGCTGCTGCGAGACGGCTTTATCTTTCACTTTCTCGCGGTGGTGTTCAATAACGCACCCGGCGGTGGCACCCACCACAGCGTGACCGCCTGCGACGTGCCCCGCTACCCCTCCGACGGCAGCACCCTTTAAACAACCCTTAGCGCCGGCAAGGCTTGGGGCAATCACCAGCGGTGCACCAATCATAAAAACAAGCATGAGTTTATTCATATGCGATCCAAACCGTTTTGCTGCCGACATCTTAAGATACGCAACTCCTCGGCATCGAGTAAGTCCGCGATTCACAGGCCGCGCGTAGGACGGCTCCCACGGTATATAAGATCTAAGTGCAAGATTGCCAGTCCCTACAATCACACGGGCTCATCCGGACGAGGCGGAGCATTACGCACCCTCGCAAGAGCTCGGACTCCAATGCCCGTTCGAGGTGTTTGAGCAGGTTGGTTTGACCGCAATGAGGGTAATCCATGGCGTCCTGCCAAAACTATCATTTCACCTTCCTATACTCGTCGCTGTGGTCCAGCCACTCAGCAACCAAACCGTCAACCCGACCGCGCTTGTCTTTGCTGAACCCCAACTCTAAGTCGATATCGAGGCAATAAAACTTCGTCTGCGTCAGCGCACGCATATCACATTTGCCGAACGCGCTGGCAGCCACCAGATTGCCATTCTGATAGATGACTTTTGCCATCTGATCTTTGAACCGGTATTCGCCCACGTAGGGCGCCAATTGCTTAGCGGGTAGCTTTAGGCTTGGCACAATTTTGTTTACATCCACTTTGTAATCCATGAGCAGGCCCCGTGCTCGACTATTACCCGGAGTGAGTTGCAACACCCGCGTCAGATAGTGGATCGCCAAAGCATCGTCTTTTTGCTTTCCCGCGATCTGCGCAAGGGCAGAGAGCGCCCACGTGTTTTTTGGATCTTGCTCTAACATTTTTTTGCCGACTTCTTCGGCATCAGCAAAGCGTCCGCGATTTGACAGCTCCGATAGCGTGTCGCCATACGCTCGCGCGGGTACCGTTACGGTGTAACCCAGGCGCTTGGAAACTTGGGCGTAGTGGCGTTCGAAGGCCGGCAGTCCACCCGCCTCAACCAAAGCGATGGGATCCGAAATCCGATACCCCTCGAAGATCGCCTGCAGTCCTTCGTAGGTACTGATATAGGGAATAGTACCGTGCTCCTCCGCGGGGAAGCGCTTAAATTGCCAGCGCACATTGGACAGCTTGGCCTCTTCGAGTTCGGCGGACAGTTTCCACGCGCCGCCTAACATCTTGTCACCCTCATTTGCCATGCTCATGTAGATATCGGCCTTAAGATTCTGGTGAGCTGTGAAAAATGGCTGCGCCGTCTTGACCAAGACTTGATCGTCCCACCATAACGACGGACTTGTAATGATATAGCCCTGAAAAATCTCCGGGCGGTTCAACAGTGCGTAAACCGCAAACAAGCCGCCGAGCGAATGACCAATCAACACGCGGTAAGGACGGGTTCGGTATTTGTGATCGATCGACGGTAGAAGCTCGTCGGCAATGAAGGACAAGAACTTGTCCGCCCCGCCAGCGGGCCCCGTCCAGGGTATGCCCCCAAAACCCGTCTTCGGTTTCGTAGGCGTCATGTCGCGTGTGCGGTCGATATTATTGATGCCGACGACAATCATGGCTGGAATGCGGCCGTTCGCCGATAACAAATGGACCGCATCGCTCGTATATGCGAAGTTATTCTCCGCGTCCTGCAAAATCAGCACCGGATAGGTATCTTTACCGTTGTTGTAGTCATCCGGGGTGTGAACGACGTAGGTCCGAGTCTCCGCCAGGGTTTTGGACTCAATGTGAAATTTCTCGCCAATAACGACCTGCTCGGGCGCTTTTGGCATCGCCGACTGCGCCAACGGTGCCGACGCCAGCCACGCGCCAAATGAGGTGAGTAGCGAGAGTCGGCAAAACCTGCCAATTTTCCTGAATGCATCATATATCTCGCGGACTAAAGTCCGTACGCCTAATCGATTCAATGAATCAGGAAATTCGCCAACGTGGCGCCCTCACTGTTTCAACAATTCTTTCCGACATATGCCAATCGAAAGATTCATTCAGTCTGCGCGTCGGCGCCGGCTGATATTCTGCGTGAGAGAGATACCTACAGGTGCGAAAAATGCGCGAGCGCATAGGGACTTGCAGCGAAAAGCTGTGATTTATCTCGACCTGGCGAGTAGTCGCAATTGCGGCATCATAAGGCAATGCCTTCAAACGCCCGCTCGATTGCATCTCTCACCATCTCGTTCGGCTTGGTGGCAATCCCGGTCAAACTCTACTCCGCGACCGTTTTAAGTGAGCGCATCTCGTTCAACCTATTGCGTCAGAAGGACGGATCGCGCGTTAAACAACAGTACGTGGCGGTGAATGACGGGAAGCTCGTAGAGCGCTCTGAAATGACCAAAGGGTATGAGTTTGCCAAAGATCAATATGTGATTTTCTCTGCCGAGGAGATCAAAGCCTTGGAGGATGCAACGACGCATGCGATCGATATCGGTCAGTTCGTGCCTCTAGAATCGGTAGATCCTGTTTATTTCGACGGCACCTACTACTTGGCTCCAGACAAAGGCGGTGCCAAACCCTACTCGTTATTGGCCGCCGCGCTCAAGAAATCTAAACAATGCGCCGTTGGCCGATGGACCTCTCGCGGCAAGGAACACATTATTGTCGTAAGGCCGATCGACGACGGGCTAGCCATGCATCAGCTACATTTTAAGGCAGAAGTTCGTACCATAAAGGACCTTGGTATCGAGCCTGCCCCGGTGTCCGAAGCGGAGCTCAGGTTAGCCAATCAGCTCATCGAGCACTTGACGTCGAAAAGTTTCGACCCCAATGAGTTCGTCGATGAGCACAGGGCCCGAGTCGAGGCCGCTATTCAGCGGAAAGTCGAAGGGAAGGAAGTTTCCCTCTCTGAACCCCCAAGCAGGGCGGGCGGGGGAAATGTCGTGGATCTTATGGAAGCTTTAAAGGCAAGTCTCAATGCGCGCGGATCGACCAAAGACAAGCAAACTGACCACCAAGAGCGTAAGACGCCCAAACAAGCTCCCGCGCCCGCTCCGATCACTCGAGGTAAGAAATCAACTCGGCGAAGAGATGCATGAGTATTCGCAGTCCGATATAAACCGGCTCTTCAAACTTTCCGCCGCGCTGCTGCGCTCTGTTGCGCGGGCTGGCTATGTGACGCCGGCATCGCCCGAAGGCAAGACCGCCTATACGTTTCAGGATTTGCTTATCCTGCGTACCGCGAGCGCCCTGCTTGCGGCGAAAATAACGCCCGCCAAAATTGTCGCAGCCCTGGGGCACATCCGCCGCGCCCTGCCGCCAGGGTCGTTATTAACTACCCTGGCGCTCGGCGCCGCAGGGGATGATGTCGTTGTGCGCGAGGGGACAAATATCTGGGAAGCCAAGTCCGGGCAATACGCTTTGCCGTGGGAGGCAGAGACGCCAGCTAGGGTTGTTGCGCTGTCGAAAGCTCCACGCGGAGAGAGCCGGATGATGGTGGCGCATCAGCATTATGCCCGGGGCCATGCATTGGAGGATTCCGATGTCGCCGCCGCGCGAGCTGCGTACTTAGACGCCCTCAATGCCCATCAGGATCACCTGGAGGCGCGAATCAACTTGGGCCGCCTCCTGCATCTGGATGGGGAGTTAAAGGAAGCGGAAAAGGTCTACCGAGATGCGAAGAGTTCCAGCGCATTGCTTTCTTTCAATTTAGCCATACTGCTAGAGGACTTAAACCGCGAAGAGGAGGCGATTAGTGCATATCGCGAGGCCCTCGCGCAAGATCCGCATCTGCACGATGCGCATTTTAATCTTTCACGCTTGCATGAGCAGGCGAAGCAACCTCGAGAGGCACTGCGCCATCTGCTTGCGTACCGGCGCCATGTTCGCCAGTGACGACGCCGTGGTTTCTCAATCAGCAGCCATCCAAGTGAGTCAAGATTCAGGCGCTAGCCGCGCCCGCCGTCATCGCATGCCTTTCGGCGCTGAACTACAGGCGGGGGGTGGGGTTCGATTTCGGCTCTGGGCCCCGCAATGTCCGCACATATCGGTGGCAATTCGATCGGCCGACGGTAGCCTCGAGCGCGTCGTGCCCATGGTCGCATTGGGTGATGGCTGGCATGAACTCGTAGACAAAATTGCCGGCGCCGGCACCTTGTACGACTATCTGCTGCCCGACGGTATGCACGTACCAGATCCAGCCTCACGGTTCCAGCCTCAAGATGTACACGGACCGAGTGAAGTAATCGATCCGGCGAACTTTGCGTGGTCCGAGTCTTGGAAGGGGCGATCCTGGAAAGAGGCGGTGATATACGAGCTGCACGTGGGCGCCTTCACACCTGAGGGCACTTTTCTTGCGGCGATCGAACGCCTCGAGCATCTGAGCGCGCTCGGCGTGACCGCCATCGAGCTGATGCCCATCGCCGATTTTCCCGGTAAGCGCAATTGGGGCTACGACGGCGTTTTGTGGTATGCGCCCGACTCATCTTATGGGCGACCTGAGGATTTGAAGACACTAATTGAAGCGGCGCACAGCCGCGGCTTTATGGTGCTGCTCGATGTCATTTACAACCACTTCGGTCCCGATGGCAATTTCCTGCCCGCGTACGCGTCCAGCTTCTTTACCGATCGACACAAAACTCCCTGGGGAGCGGCCGTCAACTACGACGGGCCGCTCGCGGCTACAGTACGTGAGTTCGTCATCCACAATGCTCTGTACTGGCTCGAGGAATACAACCTCGATGGACTTCGCTTGGATGCGGTCCATGCGATTGTAGATGACAGCCCCGAACATCTTCTTGACGAACTGGCGCGGCGGTTGCGCGCCGCTCATGCCCGTCCTATCCACCTGCTGCTGGAGAATGAGGAAAACGCACCTCAATGGTTGTCCCGAGACCCGGCGGGCGGCGCTCCCGGCTACTCCGCTCAGTGGAATGATGATGTACACCACGTCCTTCACGTCGCAGCTACCGGTGAGGCGAACGGCTATTACGCCGACTACTTTGGTGATACGAAAAAGTTGGGCCGGGCAATCGCGGAAGGCTTCGCCTTTCAGGGCGAGACGATGCCCTTCAGCGGCCGGCGGCGAGGCGAGCCCAGCGGCGCGTTATCCCCAACATCGTTCGTCGCATTTATCCAGAATCACGATCAAATCGGCAACCGCGCTTACGGCGAGCGAATAGTTCACCTGGCGCCCTACGATGCGCTGCGCGCCATCACGGCTGTCTACTTGCTATTGCCGCAGATACCGATGCTCTTCATGGGTGAGGAGTGGGGCAGCGTGCAGCCGTTTCCGTTTTTTTGTGATTTCCACGGCGCTTTGGGAGACGCGGTGCGCAAGGGAAGGCGCGAAGAATTCGCAAAATTTCCTGAATTTCAAAACGAAGCTGATCGGCACAAGATTCCCGATCCACAAGCTGAGGACACATTTCTATCAGCCAAGCTTCGATGGCAGGAAATTGATGAACCGAGTCACGCGGCGTGGCTCGATTACTACCGCCGTATACTGAAAGTGCGGGGCGTTCACATCGTCCCGATTTTAAGCGAAATCCGACGTGGCGGCCTCTTCACAGCAAGGGGCGCCGGGGCGGTGGAGGTTAGCTGGGGGCTCAATTCCGGTGGGCAGTTAGCGCTGCAAGCCAATTTGTCCGATAAGGCAGCCGCGGGTTTCACGCAGGCCAGCACTCGCCTGTTGTGGGAAGAAGGCGGTGCTCGAAATGGTGAGTTGTCGCCTTGGTCCGTACGCTGGCACCTCACTTCCAAGAGTGACATGTGAATACGTTAGAGACCCTGGCCGCGCGCTACGGCATTGCAGAGTCCTTTCTTGATGCGCGCGGCACCCTGCAAATGACCACGCCTGAAACGCGTCAAGCTCTGCTCGCGGCCATGGGCGTCAATACTGATAGCGAAGGAGCCACTGCTGCAGCGTTGCAAGAGTATGGCCAGGCGGAATGGCGGCAGACCGTGGCGCCGGTGCATGTCCTCCTCGAGTCGGAACTAAGAGTACCCGTGACATATGCGGCGAGCACCAGCAGGGTGACATGGCAGCTCACCCTGGAAGACGGGGCGGAGATAAAAGGCGAAGCACCTTTCGACTCGCTCGCGCTGCTGCGTCGGGAGGGGTTGAAAGGAAACATCCGGGAACAGCGCGTCCTGGTATTCGACACTGGCAAAATTCCCGCCGGATATCACCGGCTGAAATTCATGCCGGGCGAGGCAGAATGTCAACTCATTGTCACGCCGGGACACTGTTGGCTGCCACCGGATATTGAGCAGGGCAGACGGCTATGGGGACTTGCCGCGCAACTCTATTTGCTTAAGTCCAATGCGAATTGGGGCATTGGCGATTTCACGGATTTGCGTCACCTCGCGCAGGCGCTGGTGCGCCACGGTGCGCAAGCGCTTGGATTAAACCCACTACACGCCCTGTTCGTCGATGATCCTGAACATGCAAGTCCGTACTCCCCCGCCAGTCGGCTGTTGTTAAACGTTCTAAATATTGACGTCATGGTGCTGGCGGAGGCCCCGCCGTGTGCCGAGGCGCTTGCGCAAATTCAAGGCGTCGATTTTCAAAGGGGATTGGCCGCCAGCCGCGAGCGCGATATGGTCGACTACTCGGGCGTCGCCCGCTTGAAGATCCCCGTTCTCAAAACGATTTTCACGTCATGGGGCAATCAACGCGAGGCGGCTGAGTGGCAGGAATTCGAGGCCTTTCGGCGCGACGCGCCAGAGAGCTTCGAGCAGAGTTGCCTGTTCTTGGCGTTGCGCGAACATTTCGCGGCTCAGACGCCCGCTCCTCGTAACTGGCGGACCTGGCCCGTCGATTACCAAAACCCGCGTGGGGCATCGGTGCAGACATTTGCAAAGGAGCAGCACCTTCTCATCACGTTCCAGGTTTGGCTGCAATTCGTTGCCGATAAGCAACTCAGCGAGGCCGCGCACTCCGCTGCCCCCATGGCGATCGGGCTGTATCGCGACTTGGCCGTCGGCGCGGACCCGTCGGGAGCTGAAACATGGATCAATCAGCGTGCCGTGGTCAGTCAAGCGCACGTGGGTGCGCCGCCCGATATTTACAATCCGGCGGGACAAGATTGGGGCTTGCCACCATTTGATCCATCGGCGTTGCGAAAAGAGGGCTACCGCAGTTTCATTAAACTATTGCGCGCGAACATGTGCCATGCCGGCGGCCTACGCATCGACCATGTGATGGCGCTTGAGCAGCTGTATTGGGTGCCGCAGGGCGCGACGGCCGCGCAAGGAGCATATGTGCGCTACCCCAGAGAGGATCTGATCGGCATCCTCGCCCTCGAGAGCCACCGAAACCGGTGTCTGATTGTGGGAGAGGACCTCGGAACGGTTCCGGCGGGCTTTCGGGATCGCATGAGTGAAGCTCGAATCCTTTCCTATCGCGTGTTGTTCTTTGAAAAGGATGCGGGTGGCTTTGTTGGTCCCAATCGTTACCCTGCGCTGTCGCTCGCGGTTACCGGCAGTCATGACTTGCCGACCTTGAGCGCTTGGATGGAGGGAGCGACCTAACACTGAAAGGGAAACTCGGCCTCTTTCCTAACGCGAAGCTTGAGAAGGACGCTCATTTGGACCGACTCTACGACCGGCAAGGGATGCTGGCGGCCTTCAATGATCTGGGCCTT
>JANYAD010000087.1 GCA_025355165.1 Gammaproteobacteria bacterium
CGTCCAACCCACTCGTTATTTCTGGGTATTCACCTGGAGCGGGCCGATCCGGAACTCGGTTATATCGTGCCCGGTACGCTTGCCGACGACGGCACCGCAGCCGTGTTGAAATTCGTAGAGAAGCCTGCAGTAGATGTCGCACAGGAATTGTTAAGTCACGGCGCTCTCTGGAACGCATTCATGATCGTCTCGCGTGCAGCGATCCTGTTGAAATTATTCGAAAACAATTCCCCAGATCTGGTCTCGCGAATGCGCCAGGCTTTCTATACAAACCCTTTCAAATGCATGAATGCGGGCGGCGCAATCGACGTTCTTTATCGAACATTGCCTCCGCTGGACTTCTCGCGGGATATCTTGTTTTCGCAAGAATCTCATCTGCGCGTCCTCCGGGTCCCTCCTTGCGGATGGTGCGACCTAGGGACCCCTGCACGAGTGTTGGCCGTTCTGCGTCGACCATTTCCGATTGGCTCGCTCGCTATGAACCATCCTCAGGAGGCGGATATCTTGAACCTAGCTTCATCCGCGTTCAGCCGATGCCGTATTCGGGCGGGGGCACGACCCACGCTGGTGAATGGTATTAATGAGGATCTCAAAATCTAGTGACGCAATTTCGGTGCTCCGGTCCACAGGTTTGCATAGAAGCGGATGAGGTGGTGATGCGACAGGATTGGGCCACTGTGATTGTTATCGGCCGAAATGAGGAAATCACCGACGCGCCCGAACACGAACATCGACAAATTCACGCCTACACTCTGCTAAAGAGGAATCCTCTGGTGGGAACCGGGTTACGTGAAGACCGTCCTTCGAGGGGTCGAGCGCCCGTTAAAGTGAACATATGTATTTTCGTATCCACATCGACAAGATCAGCGGTCACCGCGAAGTTCCAGATTAAGCTCTTACAAACTATCACGTGTCGCTTTATTGCCCTAGCTGATGACATGTCGACTGAACTCAACTGCCGAAGCTGAAAGCTATGTACCGCCAATACTTATTCCCGCACAGCCGTCGGCCGCGACCCCCTCGCCTTCCCGCAAGGAGCTAAAAACATCGGTCTTTTCCTGCGGTACATCCTTAACGCCGAAGCATTATATAAATGCGACGGTAACCGAACGCGCACATGGGCGATTTCGCGCATGCGCTGGCGAGCGACTACCGCGTCCTTTGCAGCGAGTTTAGTGCACCGGCAAGCGTAGACATGCGGCACGCCGGTCTCATGCGCGCCGTGTACCAATCGATCTAGTAATTCATGAACTCGCGCTTCTACGGGTTCAAAATGTCGTAGGAGCGCACTTCACTTGAAGCATGACGCGATATATCCCGGGACGACCAGACATCGAGGTGGGTGATGGCCCACCCGGAAAGAAATTCTACAAGTGGTATATGCGCCGGAGCGGAGCTCGCAGCCCCCTGCGTACATATCCCTATTGTTCTCGCGATAGATCACGACCACGATAGCCCGGATACTTGATCACTCTCTAGAGGTGTGCTGTTATGCGTTATCATATTGTGATGGGAATGTTCGCGGCATTGGGGGCCGCCTCTGTATCTGTAGCCAGTGCGGCACAGTGTTCCATTCACCCAACAAAGGGTGCCTCGAATGCCCAATTGGCAAGTCTCGCGACTGTGTCAAAGGCTGACGCGCAGCAACGAGCGCTTGCACGAATCAAATCACCCGCCACCGTCGCCAGTGCGGAACTCGAAGCCGAAAAGGGTTGCCTGATCTGGTCCTTTGATCTCAAGATTGCCGGCGAGTCGGGTGTCCAAGAGGTACAAATCGACGCTGGGAATGGTTCGGTTCTCTCGGTCAAACACGAATCAGCAGTGCATGAAGCGGCAGAAGCAGTAACGGAAGCCGTCGAGGGACAGCTCCCCAAGAAGGCCGAGCCTCCTCAGAAATAGTATAGTTTGTTTTGCCGCGTAGCCCATCGCGGCGAGCAATTTCGAGGTGAATGCATGGTGGACTCGACGATATGCGGCGCTCGTGATCGTAGCGAACGTTGCACCGTGGGCGGCACGCATGCCTGTTTGGATCACGCGGCGCCACTCGATTCGGGATCCAAGCTTCGAAACGGCGGGGTTTTCGATGCTCATGCGGCAACGTCCTCTGCAGCTGCTTTACTCGCGATAACCGCCATTCTGCGGTGAAAGCCATCGTGGCGGTGGTTGAGGGCGGTCTGGGCTTCGCCCTCAGGATCTGCGCCAGTCATGCTGCAATGCTAGCGGCGCTTTCGGGCGGTTGGCTTTTGATGAAGATACATACATTCAGTAACCTTGCAAATCAACGCGCGCTGCAGCAAGTCGTAGATATAAGTCGCGACGTCTTGCCACAGGCCACCAATCGTAGAGGAAGATTTCCAGCGGCCGCCAGTTCGCTACCCAACCGAGGATCAACGCGCTTTGTTGTAGAATCCAGCCCAGCGCGGGTACCTGTGCGATAAGCGTCATACTTCTAGCCACCAGCAAACAAGCCGCGAGCACCACGACGCCGATGATGAGCGAGCGCCGACCCACGCGAAAGAGCTCATGCAAATCGCCGGAAACGACTCCGGCTCGATACTTGAAAAAAGTCTCGAATGCCTTGGCGATCTCGGCGCCTCGATCGGCGTCCAATTCTTTTACCGGCACGTGAATGAGGATCTGCAGCGAAAGGTCGTGTCCCAGCTCGCGTGCCCAACCGACAATGTATTCCTCAGCTGAGCGGTCCAATCCCCTTTCTCGGAACGGAAACGGATCGAGCGTATCGAATAATTGTGCAATGCGTTCGACACGAATTTCAATGACTTCGTTCGATTGACCTCGATCAGCTAGTTCTGCCATAGGCATTGGCCTACTCTTCAAGTAGTTGCGGCACAAGGGCTTCTGCTGCACGCACTGGGCGGAATCCCGGTATTCGCCGCCCCATACGTAGAATTCCCGGTATCCAGTCCGTACCACGAGAGTATGGTCAAAGACTGTTGTCAAAGTGAAGAAATATCATGACTAAGAGTGTTCGCCCGGGGAACCGATGGCTCCGCATCCTCTTGGGCATGGCTGCCTTGCTCCTACTTGCGCGCAGCCTAGGCTAATTGAGCGCGGACAGTGCCACACCCGGCCCAGGAGGACCATGAAGGTGGCGGGGATCGGCCCGATGTAGGCACGGTGCGTCTCACGTTGATAAGACTCCAACAATTGGTGGATCAAAAGCTAGATGCGCTCGCTCGCGCCGCCACGCCCGCAGCCGTGCATGAAGG
>JANYAD010000127.1 GCA_025355165.1 Gammaproteobacteria bacterium
TATGCACCCAGGTATGTGGATTGATCCACTCTACCTTGGTGACTTTGCCCTGCAACATGATAGGTACATTGCCGTCGAACTCAGCTTGAAAGGCGTGATGCGCCCACGCAGGAACGCCTAAGAGGGCCGAGGTTGCCAACGTCGCAGCGAAACTCGCTGCCAAGCGTGCGCATAATTTCATTTTTAAGATTCCTCCAGCCGAATATAATTTTCAGTACCCTTGAAGTATCGGAATCCCTGCCGCCGTCGCCGAGCGGCTGGACGGCACGCAAAGGGCTCGTATAATCAAGGCTCATAATCGCTTTAGATTGCTGTTTTTGCAATTATATTTGGATTACCTGCGGGGAACCATGCTCGAGGGACTGGTCAACAAATTGGCGCAGACGCCTTGGAGCATCGGACTGCACGAATCGTTGTACATGTACGCGATCACCGAATCGACTCACGTTATCTGCATTATGTTGTTTGTCGGCACCATCGCCATGGTGGATCTGCGGTTATTAGGGATTTCCTATACTAATGTCCCGGTTTCGCAAATGCTTTCGCGCATGCTGCCGTGGACCATCGTGGGTTTCGTGTTGCTGCTGATTACCGGGGCAATGTTGTTTCTAGCGATCCCCATCCGCACTTATCATAGCCTTTGGTTCAGGTTGAAGTGCCTCATGATTTTGATCGCCGCCGTCA
The DNA here is from genome assembly GCA_025355165.1 of Gammaproteobacteria bacterium. Taxonomy (GTDB): domain Bacteria; phylum Pseudomonadota; class Gammaproteobacteria; order Steroidobacterales; family Steroidobacteraceae; genus Bog-1198. The sequence goes on from JANYAD010000127.1 coordinate 685, forward strand.
ACATTGCAGTCTTCACCTTCAAAGTGGAGCGCGATAAAGCCACTTGGGACTTGGGACGTGTTCCAAGGAACTCCAAGATCTGCGCCGTCATTTCTTTGAGCGCGTGGGCTTCCGTCATCGTTTTTGGCCGTCTGATAGCCTATAACTGGTTCGACTGCGACAGCATCAACTCGCCGGCAATGGCGGGTATTACCGGATGCCCTCTGGATCCTTAAGCTAAGCGTGAGTCTTCTTCATACTGCTCAAAACATAGAGGCCTCCGCGCTCGGTCAAACCATCCGCGAATCTACGTGGCTGTTCCCTGCGATCGAGTCGACGCATTTGTTGGCTCTGGCAATGTTGGGCGGCGCCGTGTTGATTCTTTCGTTGTCGGTGTTGGGTATCGGCCTGAAGACGGCGCCGGCCGAGCTCTACAAGAGCGCGCATCGCTACATGAACGTGGCGCTGATTGTGCTGCTGATGACAGGAATATTGCTGGCAGTCTCCGAGCCGGTGAAGCTGTACGGACGCCAGGCCTTCTGCGTAAAAATGATTTCGTTGGTGATAGCGCTAGCCGTGACCTACTTGGCCTTCAACCCGCTGATCAAGCGCGGTCTTTCGGGTCTTGGTGTGCGCAGCGTGACCGTACTGACCATGGCGGCCTGGCTGATGGTCGCCCTGGCAGGCCGGTGGATTGGATTTTCGTAAATAAAAGTGGCATCGGGGAGTTCTCTTCCATGTACAAAGCTCGGGTCTTGATAGGCTTTATCGCAGGCTTGGCGTTCCTTCTCATCGGGGCCTCGGCAGGAGCGCAAGGGGCTGCACAAGACGTAAACGGCGCGACGGTTTTTGCCGCGCGCTGCAAGTCGTGTCACGAACCGGCCGTGGAGCGGGCCCCTACCCGCGCCGAGCTCGCGTTTCGCACACCCGCTGATGTGGTCACCGCTTTGACCGTGGGGGTGATGGCGCCCATGGCCAAAGGTCTGTCGCGGCCCGAAATAGAAGCGGTGGCTCTTTTTCTCGCTCCCGGACAGCTGGGAAGCGCGGGTACGGACCAAATGTGTACCCGCAACGGCCCCATAAAGGCAGGCGCTTCGGATTGGCCCGCGCTCGGGCCGGATGAGAATTCGAGCCGCTTTCAGCCCAACCCCGGCATTCGCTCCGCCGACGTCCCCCGTTTAAAGCTCAAGTGGGCCTTTTCCATGCCGGGCGGCGGGCAGCCCATCGTCGTCGGGGATTGGTTATTCATCACGAATCGCGGCGGCAAATTCTATGCTTTGGACGCCAAGTCCGGTTGCGTGCATTGGGCCATCGAGGATGCCTCCTCCCGCACCACTCCCATGGTAATCCGATCGGCAATATCACCGAGTGGCTGGGCCACGTTCGTGGGTGTCGGTAAGCGTGTAGTGCGGGCGTTCGACGCCCAGACCGGCAAGGAGATCTGGCATAGCGAAGCGTTGGAAAATCACCCAGCCTCGAATATTACCGGGACACCGGTGATTTCGGGAGATCAGATCTTTGTTCCGCTCTCCTCCGGCGAAGAAGTCGTCGCCATGCAACCTAATTACTCATGTTGCACGTTTCGCGGAAGCTTAGTCGCGCTCGACCTTCGTACCGGTCAGAAGCAGTGGCAGACTTATATGATTACCGAACCGCTGGGTCCGACGCGAAAGAATGCCAATGACGTGCAGATGCAAGGCCCGGCAGGGGCGCCGGTGTGGGCTTCACCGACGGTCGATGCAAGACGAGGCTTGGTGTATGTCGTCACCGGCGATAGCTATACCGATGCGGCCACCAAAGGCGACGATGCGATCGTCGCCGTGGAGATGAAGACGGGTAAGGTGCGCTGGAAAAATCAGGTGACCACGCAGGATAACTTCATCGTCGGCTGCAGCGGCCCTGTGAAAGTTGCCAACTGCCCCACGCCCACCGGCCCGGATTTTGACTTTGGCGCCACGCCCGTTCGGGTGGTGCGCGGCGCGAGAGACCTCCTTATTGCCGCCCAAAAGTCCGGTATTGTCTATGGGATCGACCCCATGAACGGCCAAACCGTGTGGAAAACGCAGGTGGGCGCCGGCTCGCCGCTGGGAGGCGTTGAATGGGGCATCGGCGCCGACGGCAAATACCTCTTCGTGCCTGTTTCCGATATTGGGGAGATTTTCGATGAAATTGGCGTCGCGGCAGGCGCGCCGCCTTCGGCTGAGTATAAATCCCCGGGAAAGCCCGGCTTATCGGCGCTGGATCCTCTCACCGGCAAAGTGGTGTGGCATACCCCTGCCCCCATCGCGTCTTGCCACTATGCAGGGGATCGTTCCAAGGACTACGCCAAGGGTGCCTGCGTGCGCGCCCAGTCGGCCGCGCCTGCCGTCATGCCCGGCATTGTATTCTCCGGCACTCTGGATGGATGGTTCCGGGCCTACGATGCCTCGAACGGCAAAATCGTTTGGGAATTCAGCACCACGGCGCAAACCTATAGCACCGTAAACGGCAATCCAGACCAACCCGGCGGCGGCATAGACGGCATGGGACCTACCATCGCCGGCGGCATGGTTTACACCATGTCGGGATTCAATGGTGCCGCGCGAACCGGCAGCAATGGAATCAATGTGTTATTGGCTTTTTCAGTGGACGGTAAGTAGCGGGGCGCGCTACTCGAGGCAGACGACGAGCTTCGCGGAGTGGGTGCGCCAGTTGATGGGAATGACGAACGACCGCGCGTGCGGGGTGGTGATTTTTTCCAGATCGTGTGCAATCACGACGGGCACCGAAATGACGAAATTTTTACCGAAATCTCGACGCGCGTTGCCGGAGATGGTGTTGGCAACCTCGCCGACCAAATCCTTGATATTTTCGTCGCTGGTGTCGGTCTCCTGCATGCGCATCAACAAGACGGTGAGCATGCCCCGCGGCGCGGTAAAATAGACAATTCCTTTGCGCGCGCCGGTAATGCCGATAACGCCCGTATATTCATACGCCCCCGGTTTGCCGTCGGTGACCAAATAAGGCGATCCGACCGTAGCTGACTGTTGCGCTGAGGTCTCAAAATAATTTGTCGTTCCGTCGATGAAGGTGCGAATTTCGGCTTCTTTGAACATCTCAAGCCTCCGACAACAGCTCTTCCAACGCGTCGTTGAGCTGGCGATCGGTAAACGGCTTGCACAGGAATCCGTTCGCACCCTTTTCAATCGCTTCCACCGCCGTCGCCTTGTCGGCCAGGGCAGAAACGACCAAAATCAACACGTTGGAATTGATGGCGATCAATTCCTCCACGCATTGTATGCCGTCCATTTCGGGCATAGTCAAATCCATCGTCACCACATCGGGCTGGGTACGGCGGAACATCTCGACTGCAGCGCGGCCGTTGCTGGCCGCGCCGACCACTTCTAGGCGTTCGATCTGTTGCGAGCGCTCGATGCGCCGACGGATGATGTTCGAATCATCGACGATCATCAGCTTCAGCGAAGCCCGAGGGCCAGCCGTGCTGTTCATTACGCAGCTTCCGTATTCCCCGCGCGCTTAGCCGGCGGCAGGGTCAAGGTAAGTCGGGTAAATTTTCCGGGCACGGTGGCCACAGAAACTTTTCCGCCGATCTGCTGCATGAGTCCGGCCATCAAATTCATCCCTACACCCCGCCCGGCGTCCTTGGTCGCAATCTCAACGGTAGAAAATCCCGGTTGGAAGAGCAACGAAAATACTTGCTTCGCATCCAAGGTGGCCGCTCTTTCCGGAGTGATGAACCCCTTCTTCAATGCCGCTTCCTTGATTCTCTCGGTGGACAGCCCCTGCCCATCATCCTCGGCAATGAGCTTATATCCGGCAATGCCCAGTTCCTGGAAAATCAATTTCAGCCGGCCCTGCGCTGGCTTGCCCGCAGTGTGGCGATCCGCGGTCGATTCGATGCCGTGCACAATGGAATTTCGCACTGCCTGGACGGCAATGTCCTTGACTATCCGTCTATATTCATCGGGCACCGTGTCGAACCCCATGCACTGCAGCGATGCTTCCTTGTTGTTCTCACTGGCCACCCGTGCCGTCAACTGCTGCAGCATCGAGGGCACGCTAGCATCGGGCTTCGCCGCGATATCCGACCCGCCCTCGATCACGGCGGTTGCGGTGTGCGAATCCGGTTCGGTGTTCCGGGTCGCCGCCACGTGCAGCCGTGCCAGCCGCGAGACCAGGTCACCGACCGATTGGAGGTGGGTGAGCAAATCATCGAGCTTGATGACCAGGGGCAGAAAGTCATTCCCGGACAGATCTGCCTTTTCGCGCAGGATCTTCAGATCGTCCTCGAAGGAATGCGCGCGGCTTTCAATCGAGGACAATCCCAAGGCCGCTGCCTCACCCTTGACTGAGTGTACTTGACGGAACAGGGTGTCGAGTTTCTTGCGGAACGCGCTCTCCTCTCGCGCCGGCTCGCGCAACACCGCGTTGATCATTTTCATGGCGGCGTTCGAATCGTTCAAAAATGAGGCCAGTTGCGCGGGATCGACATGCAATATTCCCAGCAATGTATCCACCTGCGCCTGCGCCTGGGTCTGAGAGGACTGAAGTTCGCGCGCAAGATCCACGCGCGCGCTCACATCCGACACCGAGACCAGCACTTGCGTGATCTTGCCGTCGACCCGCACCCGATGGAATTCGAATTGCAGATAGCGTGTGGAGACCTCGCCCCGTCCGTTGTCCACGTTGACTTCCACTTCTCCGAGCGGGTTGATGGTCTTTACCAAGTTCTCCTTGGTGCGCTCCGACCACAACACACCGACAAACTTCAACGCGGTGGACAAGGTCTTTTCGGAAACGATGTTTTTTAGCAATTTCTCGAAGGGCAGACCTGCGAAATCGTTGCGTTGAAATAAAGATTCGAGCGCGCTCGAATATGAGGCACCGATCACCAAATTTTCGTCGAGCAAGAACAATCCGTCTTTGACGGTGCGCAAGATATCCGCGGTTTGTTGGCGCGCTTCACGCAGCGAGGCTTCCTGTCGCTGACGCGCCAGCAGCAAGATCGTGACGAACCCTGCCAGCAACACCGCGATGAGCAATCCAGTGAGCATGACCAGCCGCAGTTTGGTGGCGGACCTTGCATTGGCGGCTTGCAATTCGCCGACGATCGCCGTCAGCTCATTGTCGATTAGAGGTATTAGGCGCTTACTGGCGCGCGAAGCGGCGGTAACATCCCGTTCCAATTGCTTGCCGGCATCATTGAGAGCGGTGCCGGTTGCCTCGTTGTCCTGGTAGGGAACGCCCTTGAACTTCAAGATCGGCTCGATTGATTCCTGTTCCTTGGCCCACACTTCCCGCAAGCTCGTTGCGTGCTTTCCTGCAATCGGCGCACCCAGCGCGGAGGTATCGGCGAAAACAGAAAACCAGCTCGACGAGCGCTGCGCCGTCATGTCTTGCAAACCAGCATCTAATTTGGTGGCGGCATCCCGCAACTGATCCAAGGATTCTTGAATGTAGCCGCGGTTGGTCAAGCGATCGTGCATCGAGTCGAGCGATGCATGGATCAGCGCGGGATTGCGCTGCTGCTGGCCGACGAATTTGAGCGCCACGGTGCTGGAGGCCAGGTCACTGGCGAGCTTCAATCCAGGTATCAGCACCACCGCAACGAAGCTGAGGGCGAGGATCACTACGAGTACCACGAGCCCGCCGGCGGAGAAGCGCGATGCCCAAGCACCGAGGAGACGAAAGTTCATGAATCAATTGCTCCGCTGAGGTTTGCTAATTTTTAGGGTGACCAATTCGGCGCGCAGGGCGTCCAAGGCATCCAGGAACTCGGCCGCGGAGGCGTACCGATCCTTAGGACTCTTCGCCAATAACCGGTCGATAAGGGACTGATACGCCGCCAAGTTGTCAGGCAGGCGCGGCACCGGCGCTGAACGGTGGCCGGCGAGGATATCGGGCACGCTCTTGCCCATGAATGGCAACGTTCCGCAGAGCATTTCGTACAGCACCACGCCCAAGCTGTAAAGATCGCCCCTGGCGTCCGGATCCTGGTCTTCAATCTGTTCCGGGCACACATAGTAAGGGGTACCCGTGCAATCACCACCTTTCGCCAACTCGCTCGGTAAGAATTGCGTTCGGGCAGAGCCGAAATCGATCAGCACCAAGCGGTTCTCGTTGGTCAGCATGAGGTTGGAGGGCTTCAGATCGCGATGCACTACGCGAGCGGCATGCACTATTTGTAATGCTTCGCCGATCTGATGCGCATAGTTGACTGCATCCGCCTCGCTCACGGGATGTTTCAATCTTTCCCTCAGGCTTCCGCACGGAAAGTATTCCAGCGCCAGATATAGGTAGTCATCCGTAGTACCGAAATCGAGCACATTCGCTATGGAACGGTGATTTAACTTGGAGAGAATCGCACACTCCTTCTTGAAACGCTCGCGATCGGCCTCCGAGACTACATGTTCACCGGTGATCGCCTCGATTTTCAATGCAACCGGCTGCGGGAAATCACTGTTGCGCGCCAGGTAGACACTGGCTGCGCTCGACTGGGCGATCTTCTTCATCATCGTGTAACCGGCCACTTCCGGCTGCCGCCAACGCTCGACCGCCGCGTTGGTGGCGCCGGCGCCACTCGCAGGCGGTTCGACCAGCGGTTGTAGAGCGCTGCAAAGTTCCCCGACGATGACCGAATGGATGGGCCAGTAGTCGCTCGCCCCGAGCTTCATTGCGCGCGCCGCGCTGCGCTCGTTGCCGCCGCGCGCAAAAACGAAAACCGGCAGGCTCGGTACCTGCTCGTGCAAACGTTTTAGCGATCCCAAGGAGGCGGCTGCCGCATCCGGAGGAGAGAATTCCACGATGAGCATCACGGCGACATACGCTCGCAGACGTTCGACTGTAATAGCATCGAAGCCCGCGCGCGTAACCGTATCGGCATCGACTTTCGGCATTGCGCGGCGCACCAGGCCCGCTAGCCGCAATCGTAACTCGAGTTCATCATGGACAATGAGACAAAGAACCGTACCGCGGCCGCGTTCGCCCGTGACCGTCGCAGACGCCGTTAGGTTCGCTGAGATCGAGGTGGCTGTTTGAGTGCTCATCTGGCCGCCATGTTATTTGGGCACGCGATACACAATGCGCACTTGCGTGTCGACTGCGAGCGCTTTTCCGCCCTGCACGACCGGCTGATAGCGCAAATGGCTTACCGCTTTGGTTGCCGAGGTTTCAAACACTCTCAAAGGGGCTGCATTCAGCACCTTCACGCTGGTTACCGTGCCGTCGGGTCTAACGGTATAACCGAGCTCTACCCAGCCCTCGACGCCCGTCTGCAGCGCTCGCGCGGGATACTGAACCTCGAGCTTATTCAGCCGCGTCAATGACTGCTCCGGCATCTGCAAATTGCGGCTGCCAGAGGCCTTCTTTTGGCGAATTCGCTCAACCAGGGCGTCAACCTCCGAGGAAGCGCCCATATTGGCGGCCAATTGCGCCAGTCCCTCGGATCTGTCTAAGTCCCCGGCATCCAGTGAGCCGCGGGCTCGGTCAATGACTTGTGCCTGCACGGCCGTGCTGAGCGCCGCCAATCCGCTGTTCTTGGGATCCTGGGCCCGCAACTGGCTCAAATAAAACACCGCACTGTCATTGTCGGGTTCCGTGAGCTTGCCCTGAGCGAGCCGTGACTGGGCCAATTCCAAGTACTGGGGCACGTCGGGCTTTTGCGAAGTTTGTTGATTGCGCGCCACAGTCAACTCTCGCTGCACGACGGTTAGCGACCCTTGCGAGGCGCCCATGCCCTTCATTTCAGTTAGGATTCGATCGGCTTCGTTGAGATTACGCTGTTGGATTGCCGCGCGTGCCATCTGCGTAAGCTTCTTCGACAACTCCTGCACTTGAGCCTGCAGCGCCGGGCCGCCGGCGCCGGCCTGCTTGGCCTGCTCGAGAAAATAGATTGCGCTGTCGCCATGCGGGTCGATGACATGATCTTGCTGTATCCGTGTTTCGACCAGCTTGAGCAACCGCAAGGCCTCGGAATCCTCGCGTCGACGGCGAACCTCATCGCGAAGCTGGGCAATTTTCGCTGCGGATAGCGCCCTGCTGCGCGCTGCCTCGTCGATGAGCTGGGTTGCGCGGTCGAAGTTTTGCGCATTCATGGCAGCGAGAATCTGCGCCGGGCCTAATTCGGCGCGAACACTGGCGATCTTCTCATCGAGCGCAGCCAGGCGTCGATCGCTGGGGTCGATGCTTCGAGCAGTTTCCAGTGATTGCAGTGCGACATCGAACTTTCGGTCGTCGAGGGCAGACTGCACTCTGGAAATGAGGATCTCGGACAGACGCTGCAAACCTTGTCGCGCTTCGCCGTTCTCCGGATTGACGCTCAAGATCTCGCGATATAACGATAAAGCACTGCCCTGTGCGGGATCGATGTAATGCCGGTCAAGAATGGCTTGCTGCGCCTTCTCGATGAGGGCATCCACCTTATCATCCACCTCCGCCGCCGGTTTGACAGCGGCAGCCGGCATCGCGACCGCTTTGGCCGGCACCGCAGCCGCCTCGGTGGCGGGCTTGACGTCGCCGGAGCCGTGACGGGTTAGCGCAAAAATTAGCGCCGCGACGGTCAGCGCACCGCCAATGGCAGCCGGCAGCAGCCACGGCTTTTTAGGGGAACCGGAGGCCGGCGACATCGGCGCAACCGGTGCGGTCCCGTCGCCTAGCAATGACAAGCGAGAATTCACTTCCTCGTGAGCGCTGTCGAGCGCCGTCGTCAACACACTACCGACGATGGGTAGTCCTATATGAGCTACGACTTGACGATGTTGAATCGGAACGACCCACGCGGCATCGCTCGCCGCAGCATCCATCGCCAGAATCGCGAAACGAGATGAATGCAACTGCACGCGCGACAACTCCGCGGCAGGGTCGACGCAATTGCGCGCGTCCCACAGGATGATGGCGGCTTGATCGGACGGCGTTGTAGCGATGAGTTCATCGATGGAATCGAGTTGTTTGAGAATCAGCCCGCCGTTTAAGTCCGCCCCAATCTGCGGCCACAAGGAGTCATCGCCGGTGATCAGGAGCACGGCGAGTTTTTGCCTTTTGACCGATTGCACTGCCGGACGCTCGGGCTCGAGGGCAGCTTCAGTCTTTCTCAAACTTGTCGTCATCGTTGTAATCCCGTATCGCAAGCAATAAGACCAGTTTGTGCGTTGCGATAACAATCACCCATTTCGAATCTTTGGTTCTCTGGCTTAACACAATAAGGTTCCGGCAAACCAGGGGTCTACGACAGGCTTTGGGTCACAGTTGTCTTCGCCCGAGGGCTTAGAATCGAGGTTGCGCTTCGAGCAATTATGAAAGATGAGAACTGCTTCGCAAAGCGGCCTGATCGCTTTACACGATGCCGCCCGGATGCCGATGACTGGCGCCATCTTCCCGAATTGTTGACGAGTATTGAGGCTAAAAGCGCCATATAACGCCTCTGCAGAGCAGAGTACTTGACGAAATCGCAGCGATGTCGTTAGTGTCGCTCGGTGCCCGACACCACCGTCCACCTCGATACGCATGCTGCTGCCACGCTGCGTTATATTCGATCCTCCATGGAGGGGGCGGTGCTGCTGGCGGTTCCGGGTTCGGCCGGCATTGTATTGGGGGCTATCGGCCTGATCGCAACGGCGATGTGTTTAACGCCCGGCTTGCACAAATTTTGGCTAAGTATTTGGTTGATCGCCGCCTTGATCGGCGCGATCGTCGGCAGCATCTTGATCGTGCGGGAATCCTCGTTACGCGACCTGCGGCTATCCGGCACACCGCTTTTGAAATTCGTTTTGTGCCTCTCTCCTTCGCTCGGCGCCGGCCTGGTCATGACTGCGGTGCATTTCTATGGCGGCAACTTGCATGCTATTCCCGGCACCTGGTTGCTCATGTATGGCTGCGCACTGATCGCCGCAAGCGCTTCGACCACCAGAATCATCGCGGCGCTGGGTGCATTTTTCATCCTTTTCGGCTTAGCTGCTTTGCTGCTGCCTAACGATTTGCAAATACTGATGCTCGGCGCCGGATTCGCAGGCCTGCATACCGTGTTTGGATTGTTGATTGGACGCATGAGTCATGGCCACAAAGTCTAACCCGCGGACGGGGATGCAACCTGCGCAAAAGCGCCCGAAGCTCGCGGCGGTGCCGGCGGCGCCGCGCGAGAACAATACGGCCCCTGTAGATCGGCTGGTTTATGAGCGGGTCAGGTTGGGCATCATGAGCGCGCTGGCGGTACGCGATGCGCTTACTTTCAATGAGCTCAAAGCGCTTTTCGATGTCAGCGACGGCAACTTGAGCGCGCACGCCCGCAAATTGGAAGAGGCCAAATACCTGACCTGCAGCAAATCGTTTGAAAAGCGGCGGCCGAAAACCATATACCGCCTGACTGCGCTTGGAAAAGCCGCATTGAACCGCTATCTGGATCATGTTGAAGCGGTGATCAGGGCGACGCGCCGCATCTGATATTTTTTTGTGCCTTCTAACTTTGTGTTTTAGAGAACTTTATCATGCACATCGCAATCATCATGGACGGCAATGGGAGATGGGCCTCGCAACGCGGACTGCCAAGAACCGCAGGTCATCGCGCGGGGGCCAAGGCCGTGGACAAAATCGTCGAGGCAGCCGCCCGTAGCGGAATCGATACCTTGAGCCTGTACGCCTTTTCGGCGGACAACTGGCACCGTCCGCGAGCCGAAGTGGGTGCGCTATTTACTCTACTGCGCCGCTACTTGTTGACGGAGACCAAGCGTTGTGTCGAAAAATCAATTCGAATCAATGTGGTAGGCCGTCGCGACCGGCTGGCACCGCCGGTGCTGCGCACGATTGAACACAGCGAGCGCAGCACCGCCCATTGCACCGGAATGAACCTACGTATCGCCGTCGATTACTCGGCGCAGCACTCTTTGCTCGAGAGTTGCCGACTGATGGCGGCGGAGGGCCGTGTTGACCGTGCGCGATTCAAAGAACACCTCGCGGCCATCGATCATTCGGCGACCGTGCCAGCAAACGTGGACCTTCTGATTCGAACCGGCGGCGAAAAACGCCTGAGCGATTTCCTGTTGTGGGAATGCGCCTACGCAGAACTGTATTTCGTGGACAGCTTCTGGCCGGATTTCGATGGTAACGCCTTCGCGCTGGCCCTCGAGGAGTACGGGAAAAGGGAGCGGCGATATGGGAACATCCGGGTATCGGAGCAACATATCGCACGAGCGGGCCATGGCTAGCCGGCGATCAGGAGAGTCGGTGAAAGACAGAGCCTATTCTAGGCTGTGCATTTTGGCGGCAAGTGTCATAGGGTCGGCCCCGCTCGCCCTCGCGGACAATTTCGGCGACGTGCGCTATGACAAGCCAAACGACCGGTTGATCATCACGATGCTCTACCGGGGGACGAACCCCAATCATAATTTCTCATTGAATTGGGGCGAGTGTCCGGAGGATGCGACCGATGGTGACGCGGGAGTGACGGCGGAGGTTTTGGATGATCAATTTAGCGACGCAGCCGAACAAAATTTCAAGAAAACCTTCGCTGTCAGCCTCCACGATATGCCTTGCCCGCGTCCGGTAAAATTGACTTTGAGAACAGCACCGCGTTTTTTTTACACACTGACGATCCCGTAACAACGATCGTTAGGATGGGTTGATGCAGAATGAGTGGCAAACGGCTCCCGACGTGCTGCTCAGCGCGGCCAGGCCTTGTAATATGGCCCTTGGGCTCTATTTTGGTCTCATGATTCGCTTGAAAGGGTAGAGCTATGGCAACGGGTTGGGCAAAAGAAGGTGCGGTGCAGGAACAGATCGATGCGACGGTCACGGACGCGATCAAGCTGGCGCAAAGCCGCTTACCGCAAGGACCGAGCTTGAGCCACTGCGCCGAGTGCGGAACCGAAATTCCGCGAGCCCGTCAAGCGGCAGTTCCCGGCGTGCGATTGTGCGTGTCCTGTCAGGATAGCTCCGATCGCGAAGTTTTAAGCTCAAGCGGCTACAACCGTCGCGGCAGCAAAGATAGCCAGCTGCGCTGAAATTCCCGGTGGGCTAAACAAGTCCCAGGCGCAGCAAGCTCTGTGCTGTGGCTAGGATAGCTTCCTCGCTGGAGCGAGGTGTCCAGCCGAGAAGCTGGCTGGCCTTGTCACTTGTTCCGTTCTTGAATTTTCCAAGTTCGGGCAGGATCTGCTTTACCGCCGGGTCGCGCAGCGCCGCGAGACGAACCAGCCAGTTGGGCAATTGCCGGGTCGGCACTTTGGTTCCTGCCGCGCCCATGCGCTCCTTGAGCAGCCTGGCGATATCGCGGATTAACATGAAATTACCCCCGGTCGCGAGAAACCGTTCGCCTTTAGCGGCGGGGTGGGTCATTGCACGAATATGTAGATCAGCCACATCCCGCACGTCGACCACACCGAAACTCAGATTCGGACTCCCAGGGACAGCCCCAGTCAATAGACGCTGTATCAATAGAACCGAGGTTGAATAATCCGGCCCCAAAACCGGACCGAACACGGCCACGGGATTAATCACCGACAACTCGAGGTCGCCGCCTTCTGCGGCAATAAACTCCCACGCTGCGCGCTCCGCCAAAGTCTTGGATTTCACGTATGCGGTCGCATCGCTTCCACTCAAATCTGTCCAGTTCGTCTCATTAAATGGCTGCGTCTGCGGCCGGTGGCCGTAGCCGATGGCAGCGAATGATGAGGTGAGCACGACGCGCTTCACCCCAGCGCTGCGGGAGGCACGCAGCACACGCAGCGCGCCCTCGCGCGCCGGAATAATCAGATCCTCCTCATGTTGCGGCACATTCGCAGGAAAGGGAGAGGCGATGTGATGCACATAGTCGCAACCTTCGACCGCCCCGGACCAACCGGCATCGTCTTGAAGGTCGGCGGCGAAAAAAGACACTTGATCGGACGACTCGGCGCCCGCCGCATTGAGCATCGCCCGCACATCCGCTTCGCGCCTCAAGTTGCGCAACGTGGTATGAACCCGGTGGTTTTGGCCTAAGAGTTGCGCGATGGTATGGGCAGCGATAAATCCACTGCCGCCGGTGACGAGAATCGTCGACATGGCGCTCCTATGTGATGCGTGCTTGGCGGCAAGCCGCCGCGGAGCCAACGCACCACTATAAACCAAGAGCCGGGTGAATTCATGCTAGGTGCAGCTCCGCGAAGGGCGCGTGCGCAAAAAAACAGCCTTGAATCACCGGGCGCGGCCGTCGAGCGGCGGCCCTCAAGGCAATGCGCAATCGCCGCATTCACTAAGTAAGGTTAGCGCCCGACCGGCTTAACAGACCTATGTGCGTTTCGGAGGAGACTTTTTGGCCCCCTTGGCGGCGCTTTTTCCTTTGGCGGCCGGCGTGGGGGAGACTTTTTTTGCGCCAACCTTCCTGATGGAAAGTCTCTCGCCCGGATTCAGCGACTCCACCAGTTTCACAAATTTCGTCACCAGTAACTTGATCTCTTTCTCGCGGCTTCCCGTGGCCATTTTATTTCTCCTGTTATTCCCCGAATATTATGGCCGGTAACGGCAAACAACAACAATGCGATTTCTGAGCGTAGTCCGCTTCCGACATAGCGTCGCCCTCAAAAGGCGATGCAACGATTAAATCGAGCGGGCCAATATCGCCGATTAACATCTTGAGCGTAACGCATGACCACCCTGAGTAGAAGAGAAGTGCTTACCGGCGGCGCCGCGCTGGCTGCTATCAGCATCGAGCCGCTGATTGCGCAGCAAACGGATGGGCCGAAAACACCGTCGCCTCGAGACGTGCCGCTGCATCTGACGGTAAACGGCAAGCACCATGAACTTTATATCGATGTTCGCCTAACGGTCCTCGATGCGCTGCGTGAGCACTTGCATTTGACCGGCACCAAAAAAGGATGTGATCAAGGTCAATGCGGCGCCTGCACCATTCATATCAGCGGTCAGCGCGTGCTGTCCTGTCTCACGCTGGCGGTGTGCGCACAGGACAAGAGCATCGAGACCATCGAAGGATTGGCTGGCAAGGGTCAAGCATTGCACCCGATGCAGCAGGCTTTCATCGATCAAGATGGCTTGCAGTGCGGCTACTGCACCCCCGGGCAAATCATGTCTGCCATCGCGTGCGTCAAGGAAGGACATGCCAAGACCGACTCAGAGATCCAAGAATACATGAGCGGCAACCTTTGCCGATGCGCAGCGTATCCGAAAATTGTCGCGGCGATCAAACAAGCGCGCGGAAAAATGGAGGGTGGCTGATGCGCTCCTTCGTTTTCGAACGCGCTGCTGACCTGCCGCAAGCTGTTAAGCTCGGCGCGGGTACTCGCCAAGGTCAGACAGATGCGCCTGCACAATTTCTGGCCGGCGGTACGACGCTTATCGACTTGATGAAACTTGAGGTGTTGACGCCGCAGCGAGTCGTGCATCTTCAATCCCCCGGCGCCCCGTGGAGCGCAATCGAGGTCTCGCCCAATGGAGCGCGGCTAGGGGCATTCGCGAAAATGTCCACGGTGGCCGATGACGCGCGGGTGCTGGCGCAATATCCGGTCATTGCACAGAGCCTGCAGCTCGCCGCGAGTGCACAGATACGCAATATGGCCACTCTGGGCGGAAACGTTCTTCAAAGGACGCGTTGTCCGTACTACCGAGACCCGAGCTGGAGTGCCTGCAACAAGCGCGTCCCCGGTTCAGGCTGCGCGGCCATCCATGGCTTCAATCGCAATCATGCCATCCTCGGGGTGGATGAAAATTGTATCTCACAGTATCCGGGAGATTTCGCCATCGCGCTCATAGCACTGGATGCTCGGGTCGAGTTGATGGGAGCCGAAGGAACCCGGCTGATCCCCTTCGCCTCATTGCATACCGGTGTGCAATCGCAGCCGCACATCGAGACCACGTTAAAACCGGGCGAGATCATCATCGCCTTTCACGTGCCCGCCGGCGCTTGGACGCGCCGCTCTCTTTATCTTAAGGTGCGCGACAGGGCTTCCTATGAATTCGCGATTGCCTCGGCGGCTGTCGCGCTTTCGATCGAGGGAGAAGAGGTGCGCGAGGCCCGAATCGGGCTTGGCGGAATGGCGTACCGTCCGTGGCGTTCGCAGGAAGCGGAAAACATCCTCATTGGTAATCCACTTACCGAATCGAGCGCCGCGGCCGCCGCCGCCGCCGCGCTCAAGAGTGCCATCGGTCATGGCCACAATGACTACAAGCCCGAATTGGCTCGCCGAACCATCGTCCGCGCCCTATTAGAGGCCAAGGCATTGCAGCTCAGCAGCGGAGCATCATGATGCGGGATGCGGAGAACTTATTTGGCATTCCTACCTCGCGCATCGACGGCGTCGACAAAGTAACCGGTGCAGCACGCTACGCCTCTGATGAACCGGTGGTGAATCCGGCTTATGGCTATTTCGTTACCAGCACGATCGCGCGCGGCCGCATTAGCGCTTTCAAGCTCGACCGCGCAAAGGCGGTGCGCGGGGTCCTCGACATCCTCACCTATCAGAATGTCGGAAATGAAGCGGCGCCCCCGGTGGGGCCGGACGGTGGGCCGACCACGACGACGCTCGAAAGCGACCGAATCTGGCACGATGGCCAAATTATTGCGGTGGTCGTGGCGGAAACTTACGAGGCGGCGCGCGAGGCCGCGAACAGGGTAGAGGTGGTGTACGTAGAGGAAAAACCCAGCGCCTCTTTCGATTCGCCGGGCGTGGAATCTGTGCCTCACAAGCCTCAAAAATCTCCCGACCCGAAGAAGGGAGATGCCGCCGGTGCGTTCGCCGCCGCGGCCGTAAAATTCGAAGCGCGATATTCGACGCCGACCCAGCACCACAATCCCATCGAACTATTCACCGCGACGTGCGCTTGGGACGGCCCAAAGCTCACCGTTTACGAGCCTTCGCAGTTCATGTGGGGCACCAAGAACTCAGTCGCGGCACGGCTGCGAGTGAATCCCGAGCAGGTGCGCGCCGTTTCCCGCTACATCGGCGGAGCATTCGGTTCGAAGGGTCCGAATCCTCGCACCGTTTGGGTGGCCATCGCCGCAAAACGCGTCGGGCGCCCGGTCAAGCTCGTGCCCACACGCGATCAGAGTTTTACGATTGCAACGTATCGTGCCGAAACGCGGCAGCACATCAAGCTCGGCGCAAGCGCGGATGGCAAACTCACATCTTTAATACACGAGGGTTGGGAGGTCACTTCGCGCCCTTCAGGCTACAACGTAAGCGGCGTCGAGAGCACGGCTCGAATGTATGCGTGCCCCAATATCGCGACCGCGGTTAACGTGGTGCATGCCGATCGCAACACCCCCGGCTATATGCGGGCTCCGCCTGAAACGCCTTATATGTTCGCCCTTGAGAGCGCCATGGACGAGTTGGCGTACGAGCTTAAGATGGATCCGGTCGAGTTGCGTCGCGTGAATGACACGCAGACCGACCCCGTCGACGGGTTGCCTTTCTCCTCCAGATCTCTAATGCAATGCTTCGACCAGGCAGCCGCGAAATTCGGCTGGCGGCATCGCGATGCACGGCCCGGGGTGATGCGCGACGGTGAATGGCTGATTGGCTTCGGGTGCGCCACCGCCTGCTATCCGAGCAACCTGGGCCCGGCAGCCGTTCGAGTGTCGCTGACGCCCGATGGCAAGGCCACTGTCGGGTTGGCCGGCCACGAGATCGGCACCGGCGCCTACACCCTGGTGGCCATATCCACAGCCCGTTCGCTCGGCCTGCACGTCGATGACGTGACGGTGCACATGGGCGACAGCGATTTGCCGCCCATCATGGTTGCGGGAGGTTCCAACAATGCGGCCTCCGCCGCCAATGTCGTGGTGAAAGCATGCGATGAGTTAAAACAGCGCATTGCCAAAGCTGCGGTCGATGCGGCAGACAGTCCTTTGCGCGGGGCTGATGCGGACAAATTAACTCTTACCGATGGAAAACTACTCGGCCCGTCCGGTGAGAGCGAACCGCTGGCGAGAGCAGTTTCCCGAACCGGCCATCGGATTGAAGCGTATGCCGAATATATTCCCGAAGGCCTGCCGCCGAGCGCTGTTGCGGATATGAGCAAAGGCAATCCACTGATGTTGGGTGGGGCGGGCCGCAAGGATGTTGCTGCTTTCGCCTTTGGCGCGCATTTTGTTGAAGTGCGGGTTCACAGCCGTACGCGTGAGATCAGGGTTCCTCGGGTGGTCTCGGCATTTGCCGCGGGCACGATCGTCAATCCCAAGGCTGCCTATAGTCAATTCATGGGCGGCGCCATTTGGGGCCTGTCCTCGGCATTACTCGAAGAGACGGAGATGGATGAAGGCTCTGCCCGGTATATCAATGACAATCTTGCCGACTACCTGATACCGGTGAACGCCGATGTACCTTCTGTCGAGATCATCATGGTGCCCGAAAAAGATGAGCGCGTGAATCCACTGGGCATCAAAGGTATCGGCGAGATTGGAATTGTGGGAATGAACGCTGCGGTGGCGAATGCAGTTTTCCATGCCACGGGCAAGCGCGTGCGCGAACTACCCATCAGGGCTGAAAAGCTTTTATAAACGACAGAAGCGGCGGTGGCCCGCTAAGGCAAGGTGTCGGTGGTTTCTCGGACTACCTTTGCCCTGCGTTTGATCGGGGGCACGAGCCGCTGCAGGCCCTTTCTCTTATTCGGTGTTTGATCGTTAGGCCCGAGGAATTCCATCAAAGCCGTTCCCCGTAGCGCGTGTTCCGCCACCACTTTCAGCGCAACCAAAGCCGGGGTTGCCAGAATGACGCCGGGGATGCCCCAAAACAGTCCGCCAAACCATAAAGCCAGGAAGATGAGCAACGGGTTCACTTCCAACCTGCGGCCGACGAACAAGGGCTGGATAATCTGGCCCTCGACGGCCGTTAATGCGAGATAGCTCGCCGAGACGGCCGCGACCTGCCCTAACCGGTCAAAAGTGACCGACGCTACCAACGTCAGCACGATTAGCGTGGTGGCTGGGCCCGCATAGGGGATGAAGTTCAACGTCGCTGCGATGATGCCCCATAAATAGGGCGTCGGCATCCCCAAGACACTCATGAGTCCGGTGGTGGCAAGCCCCAAGCAAACGTTGATGATCGCTGTGGTTATATAGAATCTGCCTACTTCCTTGCGAACCTTTTCGATTACATCGAGTACGTGCGCCGCATTCAAGTCATCGACAAATGCGGCAGTCATGCGCGCGATCATCGGAGGGCCACCGGCAAGTAAGAACAATGTAACGATGACGAACGTCAACACGCTCACCATGATGCCGCGCGTTGCATCGAGAAGCAGAACCGGAGAGCCCTCGCTCGAGGCAGCCGCGGGCGCGGCAGCCGGCGCTGGTGTACTCGGGGCACCGGTAATGGCGCCGGCACTGGCCCGAAGCTCCTCGATCTTTGAAATGAACTTCGCCGCCGGCGTCAGCTTGCGCTTGATAATTTTCATCGTCGCGGGAGCGTTCAAGTACCATTGCTGAGCAGGCGCCCACATCAAATCGGCCAACCCCGCCGATGCAGCCACAAACGCGATCAAGATGACGGTCGCACTCAGAGCTCGTGGTATTCGAAATCTCAGCAGCGTTTCCACCACGCCTGAGAGCACCAGCGCCGCGAGCAGCGCCAGGGCAATGGGGACGAATGCTTGATGCGCGACGTAGAGAAGCGCTCCCAGAGCGCCGAGCACCAGCAGCTTGGCCGGAGTTAACTGGCTCATATGCATGCCGGAGGGCCGATCGGCCGACGTAGTTTTGATCATGTCGAATGATACCTTTGTCGCGTGTCGCTCCGATCGGTCGATATCACAGTTGGCAAGGGATTCTGGACCGTACACGCGTGCGGCGCAATATCTCGAAAAATCCCATGCGTTGACCGTATTTATGTATTTTCGTACATTGGTAAGAACAGCAGCCACGGATTACCAGAATGATTGAAATCGAGCGAGTTCAAACCGGCATCAGAATCGAGAAACGGCTTCTGAAGGTGCTAAAGGCGTTGGCTGAGTTGAAAGACTTATCTCTCGGCGATTTGCTTGAGGGCATCGTGCTGCACGCATTTGAAGGCAAGACGGCCTTCTCGAAAGAGACGCAGGCACAGATCGGCGAGCTTAGGAAGATCTATCACATGCCGCTGCGCGCCGGCGACAGTCACAAGCTCAGAGAAAGATCCGCATGACTAGGCGTGCGCAACCGCTGCATACGCGCGAGGAGTTCGGCTTCACCGCGGAGGCGCCGCTCGATGTCGCATGGCCGCTTTTCGGCGCTGAGGGCGAACGGGCTTGGGCGGATGACTGGCATCCGTTATTTGTTTGGCCGAGCGTAGCGGCCGATCAACACGGTATGGTGTTCACCGTCGCGCACGGCCAGGCGACTGCGGTGTGGGTCAATACGTGTTTTGATCGCGGGGCAAACCGAATTCAGTACGTATATTTCCTTCCGGACGCGTTCGTTACGGTCATTACCCTGACCTTGAGCCCGAGCGGGAAAGCGACCCACGTCCAAGTCGTTTATGAGCGCACCGCGCTCACCCCGACCGCCAACGAAACCGTACGCCGGCTTGCCGCCACCGACAAGGGTTCGGGGCCGCACTGGTGCCGGCAGATCAACCAGCACCTCATGCCTCGGCCTTGAGCTCGGGCGCAGGGCATTGTCTTAAGCGCTCAATGAGCCAGCGCCCAGCGGGCCCCGGCGGCGTCGCAGTGAGATAGACGGCCGACATCGGCAAGATCAATCCCTGCGCAGGAACGTCCTCGATCGACAGCGTGACCAGCCGTCCCTCGTGCAGGTCTTGTTTCACCGCGTGCAACGGCATACCGCCCCAGCCAAGACCTCTTAGAAGAAAGGCGTACTTCGCGAACAAATCGCCAAGCCGCCAGGTGAGCGGCGAGAACACGCCAAATTCTCGTCCCGCCGACAGTTGAGAGCTGTCCGTCAGCACCAACTGTACGTGCTTAGCGAGTTCACTCTTTGCGATCATGCCATTGATGGCGGCGAGCGGGTGCTCGCGCGAGGCAACCATGATCATGACGACTCCCTGCAGCCTTTCTGCCGTCATCGAGCCCGGCATGAGGGGCAGCGAGCCGACGACGCCGAAGCTGCATCGACCGTCCAGCACGGGCTTGAAGGCACCGCCGAGTGCCTCGACGTATAGACGCAGAGTGGTACGCGGAAAACGATCGCGGAACTCTCTTGCGGATTCCGCGATCGCTTCAATCGGAAATAACACGTCGACGACCGCCGATAGCTCCGGCTCCAAGCCACCGGCGATACCTTTGGCACGCGCCTTCAACAGATCGACATTGGCGAGTACGCTGCGCGCATCGATCAGAAGAAGCGCTCCCGCGGGGGTCAACTTCGGATAACGCCCCGAACGATCGAAGAGCGCAACGCCAATCTGGGTTTCCAAATTGCTTACCAGTTCGCTTACGGCGGATTGAGCGCGCCGAAGTTTGCGTGCGCCGGCCGAAAAACTCCCCTCATCGACGGAGGCGACGAAGGCTCGCAACTGATCGAGTGACACTGCATCCAACATCTTAGCCTCCTATCTGATAACGAGATACTTTCTATCGTATAATTACGGCTGTTCATGGGATAGCTCGAAATGCATGATGACGTTCGTTCATCGTTTCGCGACTCAAGAGGGGCTTCCATGCAATTGCTTCACATAGATTCAAGTGTTTTGGGCGGCAACTCTGTGAGCCGTGCGCTCTCCGCTGAAATTGTGGTGCGCCAGGCCGCACTGCGCCCGGGGTTGAAAGTGGTGTACCGGGATTTGGCTGCGGATAAGGCTTTGCACTTATCGGCTGAGCATATCGCCGCATGGCAAGGCGGCTTGGTGAACGATGCGAATCTGGGCGCGGATTTGGCTAAAGGTAATGCCTATCTAGATGAGCTTTTCGCAGCTGATCTCATCGTCATCGGGGCTCCGATGTATAACTTTTCCATTCCTTCGCAGCTCAAAGCGTGGATCGACCGGGTAGTGGTCGCCGGAAAGACCTTTCGCTATGGCCCGAATGGTCCCGAGAGCCTGTTGCCTAAGAACAAGAAAGTGTTTATTGCATCCTCACGCGGAAATTTTTATGGAAGCGGCACGCCGTCGGCTGCCTTAGAACATCACGAGTCGTATCTGACGGGGGTGCTCGTCTTTATCGGATTGTCGGATGTGACGATAGTGCGGGCGGAGGGATTGGCGCTCGGCTCGGCTCAAAAAGAGGCGGCCATAGGGCTGGCACGCGCGAACATCGCCGCCATGGCCGCCTGACGATTCTCCTCGCGGTCAAACCCCGGCATCGTCCGCGCATCTGCTAAGCTGACGCGCAAAGGCCATCGGCGCAGCGGCGCATGCGCATAGGGAGCGAAGGGATTATGCGAAGTCTTTGGACCGCGATGATTTCTAGCCTGGTGTTGTGGGTGCCGGCACTCGCACAGTCCGTCCCCGAAATAGCGTTCGATTCTACGCCCGACTTCTTTAAGCTACCCGAGGCGACCTTTTTCGGGGAAGTATCCGGAATCGCCGTCAATTCTAAGAAACACGTGTTCGTTCTGTCTCGGGGCAACACCAGCGGACCGGCCTACGGGGCGGCTGCGGCTCAACTGCTCGAGTTTGACCCCGCCGGCAAATATGTGCGGGAGATTGGCAAAAACTTATACGCTTGGTCTTTTGCACACGCGGTGAGAGTCGACCGCTACGATAATATTTGGGTCGCCGACAAGGGCTCCGACATCGTGGTGCGGTTCGATCCACGCGGACGCGTCAGCCGCGTGTTCGGTCGAAAGCCCGAGGCGTCGGACGAAAGCGCCCATCCCCTGGAGCATCCAAAGCCGCCCTTACCACCCATCGACGGCATGTTCAGGCAAGTGACAGACATGACTTGGGACTCCGATGACAATCTGTATATCAGCGACGGCTATATCAATGCGCGGGTGGCCAAATACGATAAGGACGGAAACTGGATCGGATCGTGGGGCGAGCCGGGATCCGGGCCGGGCCAGTTTAATACCTTGCACTCGATTGCAATCGATTCCCAAAATCGCATTTACGTGGCGGACCGCGGGAATATCCGCATCCAAGTGTTCGATACCTCGGGCAAACTGTTGAACACCATCAAGATAGACCTCCCTCCTCCGCCTGGCAGTCCGGTTGCAATCGGCAACCGGCCAACCGAAGCCAGTCCAGGCGGCATGCACCCCGGCGCACCGTGGGCGCTGTGTATCACCCCCGGACCCGTCCAATATCTCTATGTGTCCGATGGTTACCCCGGCCGAATCTACAAGTTATCCCTCGACGGCGCGGTATTGGGGTGGCTCGGTGGAACGGGCAAGACCTTAAAGAAGTTCGGCTGGATTCACGAAATAGCATGTCCGTCGGAAAACGAACTCTATGTCGCGGAACTGCTGAATTGGCGCGCGCAGAAGCTTACGCTTCACCCGTGAAAACCACGGGCTCTGTGGCGAGGTCGGTCTGAGAGTTGTACTGTGCGTTCTGCCCACGCGGCTGAATCCTCGACAGCAGTTCCAATAAAGCGCCGGCGTCCACCGGCTTGACCAGGTGATGGTCGAACCCCGATTCGCGTGTACGGCGCACTTCACCTTCCGTCCCCCACCCAGTCAAGGCGACAAGGGTCGCGGGCGCGGTCTGTGGATCGGTTCGAAGTCTCCTGGCGATTTCGTGGCCATCCATTTCTGGAAGGCCGATGTCGCAAAAGATAACATCGGGCGAGAACAGCTTGGCGATCTCCAGTCCCGATTTGCCGCTGTATGCCACCCGAGTCGAACCCTTCCAAGTCGAGCAGCATTTTCAAAACGTCAGCCACATCCGCGATATCGTCGATGGCGAGGATTCGCAGACGCGGGTGTTGAGAGGGGCTGTCCAAGGGACCGGCGCTCGCCGGCGAGGATTGCGGAGCAACCACCAAAGGTAGTTTCACGGTGAACGCACTGCCGCGGCCGAGGCCTTCGCTTCTTGCCGACACCTCCCCGCCATGCAATTCCGTCAGGCGTCGAACCAGGGATAACCCGATACCTAAGCCGCCTTGTGCTCGATCAAGTGTTCGATTTACTTGGGTGAACATATCGAAGACTTCCTGCAGCATGTTCGGCGGAATGCCTACACCATTGTCCTTAACACATACAAAAGCATGAGTATCCGCACGCCACAGACGGAGGCTCAGTTGGCCGCCTTCAGCAGTGTATTTGGCTGCATTGTTGAGCAAATTACTAATCACTTGCGACAATCGCGAGGCATCGCCGTCAACCCAGACGGGCTCCTGCGCAAAGTCAGCCTTAAAGTTGTGGTGGCCTGCGGTGATGAACGGTTGACTCGCTTCGATGGCCAGTTCCGCAATCGCGCGCAAATCAACTCGGTTGCGTTGCAGAACAACCTTGCCGCTGGAGATTCGCGAGACATCAAGCAAGTCGTCTATCAGCCTTACCATCTGCGATAACTGCCGCTCCATGATGGATCTGATCACGGCGGCCGCCGCACCCTCACCGCCGGGGCGTGCAAGCGCCTGAAGGCCGGTCCGAATCGGTGCGAGCGGGTTGCGCAATTCGTGCGCTAATGTCGCCAAGAATTCATCCTTGCGCCGATCCGCATTTTTACGGTAGAGACGCGCCGGTATCAATCCGCCGTGCAGGACCTCATCGAGCCCAGCGATGCCAGACTTTGATCGCGGCGCATCTTGCGTTGTCATCGAAATTTCCTGAGCTTGTTGTCTGACAATACTGGCAAAACCCGGGGGTAAATTCTATGCAATTGCCCGCGGGAATCCTCCTACAACTCGCTGGACATCGACGCGTTAGCAGGCCGCCACCGAGTAATTAAGACAAATCAGTCAGTTGGCAGTAGGAAAGACCTTACAGCCGGAGCGACGGGCCGGGAATTGAGTACCGGCATGAAGCAAGCCATTCTGGCTTTCAGAAAACTATCAGTGGATGCGGACCGATGATTGTCCATGCCAGCATCCTGGATTTGTAAATAATTCTAACGGGGAACTATATATGCAAAAGCAAACAGTAATGATGGTCGCACTTGTTTTTGGAGTCGCACTCGTGTCGGGCTGCAACAATGCGAAGTCGCCTGACGCAGTGGCCAATGACGTAGCGTCTGCCCAACAGAAGAGGGCGGCCGAAGTTGCAGATGCAAAGAAGGATGCTGCAAACGAAGCGGCCAAGGCCGATGCCAAAGTCGGCGAAAAGGCCAACGATCTCAATACGACCAATGCCAAGGGGGCATACGACGTCGCCATGGCGCAAGCAGATGGGGACCACAAGGTAGCGCTGCAGAAGTGCGAGGCCTTATCCGGCGACGCGCAGAAGGCGTGTAAGGATCAAGCGGACGCTAAGTATGATTTGGCGAAGGCCAATGCGAAGGCGATGTTGGCATCGCAAAAACCGTAACTCTCTTCCTGTACACACCACCGTGAGGCATGTGCGCCCAGCGGTGGTGGTTTCCCCCGAGCCGAGACGACCCGTATCTCGTGGCCCTCTATCGGCGCGACCCTCAAATCCTTCCAGATGCCCCCGTGGCTGTTTCGCTCAGGGTTGGCATCCCGGCGACGACCCCGCAAGCAGCCCTCGCTATAGCAGTGGGCGGCCGGAGCGAGTCTAGGGCGACTCGGGTATCGATACACGCTCGAGAACAACCAGCGGCGAGAGATTGCGAGCAATCTTTCATGCCAACGGACTTGAATGCACGGTCGTCTCGTAGAATAGTTTCTCGAGAAGTGCATCCGATGGGCCGGCGAGACCGAACACATTAAAGGAGTCGTGTCTCATTCGCGACCAAAGGAGTCCTTCGATGAGCGGTTATAACCAGCTGCGAACCCTGCTCGGCGAGCTGGCCGCCACCATCGCCGGCCGCACGCTTGCATCAAGCCATCGCGAAGCGGCCTTCATCAGCACCCACCCTTCCGCCGGTGCAACCGATTCGTACCTGCTCAACAGCTCACGTGAGTAAACGTATCGGCCGGTCCCGCGCTTCGCGGGGCAGGCTTCTTGGCTGCATTGCGGCATTGGTGAACCTGGCGTGCGTCTGCGCTCATGCCGACCCTTACGTTCCGCGCAGCGACGATGTGGTGCTTGCGGAGCTGCCCCCTGGAACGCGCTCTGCGGACATGTCGGCACGACAGCTGTCGCGTGCCAGGGTGGATGTGGCCATTCCCTTGGCTCAGTTCTACATTCATCAGTCCCGCCTCAGCGGCGACCTACGATTTCTCGGCTATGCCCAAGCCGTACTCGCGCCTTGGGTAGCGAAGGAACCCGCAGTACCAGAGGCGCTGGTGCTGCAAGCAAGCCTGCAGCAAAGCCGCCATGAATTCGCGGCGTCCCTGGCTACGCTGCACCGTTCGCTGGCAACTCGGCCCAATGATCCGCAGGCCCTGCTGATCCGCGCCACCGTCTTGCGTGTCCTGGGGCGATACGCCGAGGCCGCTATGGCTTGTGAAGAATTTTCCAGCCTTGTCGAGCCGCGGTTAGGCATGCTTTGCACCCAAAGCCTGCGTGCCTTGAGCGGCGAGGCGGACTCCGCCTACTCCACGCTGAGTCAGATGTCATCGCAAGGGTGGCTCAATTCTGAAAAATCCTGGCTGTATTCCGAACTCGGAGAGCTGGCGGTGCGCTTGGGACGGGACGAGGAAGCGCAGCGCTGGTTTGAACTGGACCTGAAGCTCGTACCCGGAGATTTTTACGTACGTGCAGCCTATGCTGATCTTCTATTGAAGCAGCATAATCCTTTAGAGGCGTTGGCCTTGTTGCAAGGTCAGGAGAGTATCGAGCCGTTGTTGCTGCGGATCGCGATCGCACAGAAGCAGCTAAACGATCCGCAGTTGGCCCAAAGCAGCGCGCGACTTCGGGCTGCGTTCGCCGCCGAAGAGCAGCGCGGTGAAACCGTGCATCGGCGTGAGCAGGCGAGGTTTCTGCTCGAAGTTGAAAATCAACCGCAGCAAAGCCTGGCGGCTGCGTTGGAAAACTGGGAGCTGCAGCACGAACCAGACGACGTGCTTATTTTGCTTGATGCAGCCAGGGCGTGCGGCCGTCCAGAAGCCGCCGCACCCGCGCTGCGCTTCGCACGCGCCAACCATCAACGCGATGTGCGGGGCGTGCAATGAACATTGCGCACAAAGCCCTGTGGGCGCTGGCGCTCATATTGGCGGCTTGCTCGGTGCAAGCGCACATCGCCAGCAACGGTTTTCTTAATATTGAAGTCGACAATGCTCACTTATCGGGCTCCATGGAGCTGGCGATTCGGGATGCGGAACTCGCCGTGGGCCTAGACCACGACGGCAACGGTAAAGTCACTTGGGGCGAATTGAAGTCCAGTCAATTGGCGTTGCAGAGTTACGTTCTCGGACACCTGGGACTCGCCGGCAACGGCGCACCCTGTACGCTGGCATTCGGTTCCGTGAAGGTCAACGAGCGGGTCGATGGCAGTTACTTATGGCTGCCTTTCAGTGCTGATTGCCGAGACAAACTCGACACCCTTCGGATCGATTACCGCTTGCTGGATGCGGAGGACCCATCGCATCGCGGCCTGCTCGCCCTCACTGCCAACGGCGCGGCACAAACAGCCGTCCTCGGAGGGAGCGCTGAACCGCGGCAATTCAAGCTCAAAGATCCGCTTGTCTGGTCTGCATTCACAGAATATCTGTATGCAGGCATCTGGCACATCTTGAGCGGTATCGACCACTTGCTTTTTTTGTTGTCTTTGCTCCTGCCCGCGGTGCTCGTACGCCAGCGCAACCGCTGGGAGGCTGTGCCCGTTGCAGCCCCCGCGTTTGTCAACATCGTCAAAGTCGTGACGGCATTTACGCTGGCGCACTCGATCACCCTTTCGTTGGCAGCGTTCGATGTGATTCGGCTACCGTCACGGCTGACCGAGTCGATCATCGCAGCGTCCATCATCATCGCTGCGCTCAACAATGTTTTCCCTCGGGTCACCGAGGGACGATGGCGCATAGCCTTCGCGTTTGGCCTGCTGCATGGTTTTGGGTTCGCGTCCGTATTGGCCGAGATGGGTTTGCCCAAGGGGGCCAGACTCATATCGTTGGTTGCATTTAATTTAGGCGTCGAGACCGGTCAGATGGCCGTCGTGCTGGCAGTCATGCCGCTCGCCTACCTCGTGCGGTCAACGGTCTTCTACCGTCGAGCCGTCATGCCATGGGGCTCCTCAGCGATCGCCTGCTTGGCGCTGCTATGGCTCGTGCAGCGCGCGATGCTCTGATTAGACGCCTAGCGCTCTTGCGAGTGCTTGGCGCTGGCAGCACACTGCGCGTTTGCAACAACCAACGCGAAGTAAACTTTGGACATGAAAATTGCAACCTACAATGTCAACAGTATCAATGCGCGGCTGCCCAACCTGCTGCGCTGGCTGAATGAATCTGCGCCCGATGTAGTGTGCCTGCAGGAACTGAAGTCGCCGCAGGATCGTTTTCCCGAAGCGGTTATTCGCGATGCCGGCTATGGTGTTATTTGGCACGGCCAGAAGAGCTGGAATGGCGTCGCCATCCTCAGCAAGAATTCCGAACCACAAGAGATAAGACGCGCCCTGCCCGGCGACCCGGACGATGTTCATAGCCGATACATCGAAGCAATGGTCAGCGGCATTACCATCGGCTGTCTATATTTGCCCAACGGCAATCCCGCGCCGGGTCCTAAATTTGAGTACAAGCTTCGCTGGCTGAACCGTCTGATCGCACATGCTGCCGAACTGCTTCTCTCGGGGGCTCCTGTCGTGCTTGCCGGCGATTACAACGTAATACCCACTGAGGCCGATGTGTACAAGCCGGAGCGCTGGGTCGACGACGCGCTGTTCAGAACCGAGGTGCGAGAAGCATTCGCGCATCTGCTTCAGCACGGCTGGGTGGACTCGGTACGCACCGCGCATCCCGCTGAAACGATCTACACCTTTTGGGATTATTTTCGCAATTCCTACGGCCGAGACGCGGGATTGCGTATTGATCATCTACTGTTGAGCCCCGCTATTGCGGGCAGATTGATCCGCGCAGGAGTAGATCGCGACGTGCGCGGTTGGGAAAAAGCCAGCGACCACGCACCGACCTGGGTGGACATCCGAACGTAAAACGGCGCGTTGCGGCCGTATCGATACCGCCGCGTCGGTCATTCGCGGCCTGTTTCCTACCTCTCGCGCCTCCGAAACGGCTCTCCAGCGCACTTCTCAGTAACGTTTCCCACCGCCCATTACAGTCGCTCCACTGACCTTCCGCGATGCTTTTCTCGAAAACACCTGGAGACTACCGTGACCCACCCCTCAATCTTTCGTTCCGCTGCCATTGCCGCTTTGAGTCTTACCGCTACCTACGTGTTTGCAGGAGATTTTTTCGAGCAGAAAGGCGTTGCACTGGATAGCTACGATGCGATTTCCTACTTCGCGCCGGCGCCTGATCCGATTCCGGGCGTCAAAGAGCTGAGCTACGAGTACAAAGGCTCGAAGTTCTACTTCATCACCAGCGGTCATCTACAGAGCTTTGCCAGTGCGCCGCAGCGTTATGCACCGCAATATGACGGCTTCGATGCTTACGGGGTGTCACAGGGCCGAAAAGTCGGAGCGCATCCGCGTGTGTTCGCAATCGTCGATGGCAAACTTTATATGTTCAGCGATCTGGAATCGCGCAAGAACTGGAAAAAGGATGTTTCCGGCAACATAGGGCGTGCCGCCCAGCAGTGGTCCGATGTTTCAAAGCTTGTAGCGCAGAATCGCTAGAGAATGACGCAGGATGTTGGTGGACTTTGGGCCAGCGTCGGCTCGACGCCGGCCCAAAGCCAAGCGGGTCGCTTAATCGATACATGTTGTGGCGCCTTCACCGCCGCAACAAGCATCCCAGGTTTTCTCTTAGGACCACAGCCGCGCTGGGCGGTGCACTCGCCGGCGCGCAGCGAAGCTGCGACGGCCACTCAAGCCGCGGCGCCGCGCGCACCATGGCATTTGGCAACCCCACTCTGGCGACAATCGCCGGCTCCTCGCCGTTGAGCATAGCCGGTCTTGCGAACTCGATGGTTTATGATTTTCAGATTAATGTGAGCCGACAGATCGGCGGTTCACGCTCCTGTGTCCGGACGGCGATTTTTCTGCTTGACCCCCGACCTCATGGTTTCATGGCCATGTCCCGCATGGCATGCTGACCGAGACGCTTCCTGCAGGATGATTCTGACCTCTAAGCCTACCTTCGCGGCCTTGCAGCCCTGAAGCGTGGCGACTAAGTTCTGATCTGGTGGAACGTCCCGCTCACATCACTTCTGCGTACCGCGATCTGGACTTCGTTCGGGTGCGCGGAGCGCGGGACCACAATCTCAAGAATGTTGACGTTGATCTACCCCGCGGTGCCCTTGTTGTCTTCAGCGGGGTGTCAGGCTCCGGCAAGTCATCGCTGGCGTTCAGCACACTGTACGCAGAGGCACAGCGTCGATATTTCGAGTCCGTAAGCCCCTATGCGCGTCGCCTCATTGATCAGGTCGGCGTTCCCGATGTCGACAGCATCGAGGGGCTTCCGCCGGCGGTTGCCCTGCAACAACAGCGCGGCACGCCTAGCATGCGATCATCCGTCGGCAGCGTGACGACGCTGCACAACTTTGTGCGCATGCTCTATTCGCGGGCCGGCACATACCCGCGCGGGCAGTCCATGCTCTATGCGGAGGAGTTTTCACCCAACACGCCGCAAGGGGCATGCCAAATCTGCCATGGTCTAGGCTACCTCTATGATGTCCCGGAGCACTCCATGGTCGCGGACGATTCGCGCTCGATACGTGACGGAGCGATTGCCGCGTGGCCTTCGGCGTGGCAAGGACAAAACCTGCGTGACATTCTGGTGAGCTTGGGCTTCGAAATCGACAAGCCGTGGGGAAAGCTTTCCAAAAAAGACCGCAACTGGATTCTCTTTACCGACGAGCAACCGACAGTGCCGGTGTATGCCGGCTTCACTCCTGCCGAGACCCGTCAGGCACTGCGCCGCAAGACCGAACCGAGTTATCAAGGCACCTTCATGGGAGTCAGGAGATACGTGCTGCATACCTTCGCCACCACCCAGAGCGCACTGATGAAAAGGCGGGTTTCACGTTTCATGACGGCCATGCACTGCCCTCAATGCAAGGGCAAGCGGCTCAAACCTGAAGCTCTCACGGTCAAATTTGCCGGCTATGACATCGCCGAACTCTCGCACTTACCTCTATCGCAGCTCTCGCAGATTTTGAAACCCACCGCCAATGGCGTTCTTGAACCGGGACCGCGCGGCGCTGTTCTATCCGAGGAGAAGCGAATAGCAGCGCAGCGAATTGCCAGTAACGTTATAGAACGCATTCAGACGCTGCAAGAATTGGGACTCGGATATTTGACGCTGGAACGCGCCACACCCACGCTGTCTCCCGGAGAACTGCAACGTCTTAGACTGGCCACCCAGATTCGATCCAATTTGTTCGGCGTGGTCTATGTACTCGATGAACCCTCAGCCGGGCTGCATCCAGCGGATACAGAGGCCCTGCTGCGAGCCCTGGAGCAGCTTAAATCGTCGGGCAACTCGCTGTTCGTCGTCGAGCACGATCTGGACGTGATGCGCCGCGCCGATTGGATAATTGATGTGGGTCCGGGCGCCGGTGAGCAGGGAGGAGAAATACTGTATAGCGGTCCACTGCGGGGGCTGCGACAGGTAACGACTTCGCGCACCGCGCAGTATCTCTTTAACCCTCCGGGGCTGCGACGCAGGAAAGTTCGCGCGCCTCGCGGATGGCTGAGGCTGCACCGTGTCACGAGGAATAATTTGCGTGCGGTCGACGCCGCATTCCCTATTGGCGTATTTACGGTGGTTACGGGATTGTCCGGCTCGGGCAAATCGACTCTCGTGAGTCAAGCGCTCATCGGTGCAATGACAGACCGGTTGGGGCAGGCCAAACACGCCTCTGAAGAAGTGGACATTGAAGAGCAGCCTAGGCTGCCCGCAGAGGGAACGGATGGCAGCATCGCAGGTGCCGAGGCTTTTGCTCGTCTTGTCACGGTCAACCAAAAACCGATTGGCCGGACGCCCCGATCGAACCTCGCGACCTACACGGGTTTGTTCGATGAAGTACGCAGACTCTTCGCGGCGACGGCGGCCGCCAAGGCGCATCGCTACTCCGCCAGTCGTTTCTCCTTCAACGTCGCCGCAGGCCGGTGCGCCAAGTGCCAAGGAGAGGGATTCGTATGCGTCGAATTGCTCTTTATGCCCAATGTTTACGCGCCCTGCCCCGAGTGCCACGGTGCCCGCTACAACGAAGCGACGCTGCAAATTTCGTATCGTGGCAAGAACATCGCAGGCGTGCTAGGCCTGACGGTCGAGCAGGCATTTGAATTCTTTGCAGGCGAGGCCCGCATCTTGGGGTCCCTACGCCTGCTTCGCGACATGGGCTTAGGTTATCTGCGTCTCGGTCAGCCGGCAACGGAACTGTCCGGGGGTGAGGCGCAGCGAATCAAGCTTGCCACCGAGCTGCAACGCGTGCCTCGCGGGTCGACACTGTACGTGATCGACGAACCTACGATAGGGTTACATCCCTCGGATGTAGACAAACTGCTCGTCCAACTCGATGCGCTGGTGCAAGCCGGCAATACCGTCATCGTGGCCGAGCACGAAATGCGCGTCGCCGCAGCAGCCGATTGGATCATCGATATGGGCCCGGGTGCCGGCGATGAAGGCGGCCGTGTCGTCGCCGCGGGCACCCCTGCCGACATTGCGGCTAGCGAGGCAAGCCGTACCGCGGCGTATCTCGCGCCCTTGATCGCCTAATGGATTTTGCCTACCGAGCTTAGGTAACCGTCAATCCTCTGCGTCTCGACCCGAAAATGCCAGGTATAGCAACGCGACCGCGATGGCAGTGCCCGCCGCGACCGCAACCCAAGGGTTCTCCTGCACATAGTCGACCACCGAACTGGTCAACTGGCGCAGCTTTTCCGTGCCGAGCTGCACTTGGTCGGACGCTGCCTGCTTAGCGTCGGCCAATCCCGACTCCACCTTCGCCCGCAGCCTTTTGATTTCCGGATTGCCCGCATCCTGCAACTTCGAGAGCAGCTCTTCGGCCTCGGATACCAGTTGGTCCATCGCATTATTGTTGTTCATTTCCGACTCCTAATTCATTCAATCCCGGGGACTGCAGTGTTGCCCATCCCGTGAGCAGCGCCTGTAGGAAGAGCGAGCAGCTCGGTGGCGGCGTATTCCCACAGTTATTGGGGCTGCGGCGATTCATACGTTGCCGCTGATGTTGGAATGAGCACAGCATTTGCAGTGCGTGCGCATCGAGTTCGACTGTTTGACTGCGCTGTTGAGTGATAGTCCTGATCAAAGTGCAACAGGGCTGCAGGAACGAGCCGGCAAATGGCAGGTCGAGGTATCGGCCAACGGGCGACTGACGTAACTCGCATCTGAGATGACCCGGCCCTGTTAGCATGCGGGGGTATCCACTATTTTCGGGAATCATGACCACATTATTTGACGCGATTACGATCGGACCCATCACCTGCCCAAATAGAATCTGGATGGCGCCTTTGACGCGAGGCCGTGCGACTCGAGAGCATGTTCCCACTGAACTGATGACGGCCTATTACACGCAGCGAGCCTCGGCGGGACTAATCATCTCGGAAGCCACCGGGATTAGCCTCGAGGGCAGCGGCTGGCCCTATGCCGGCGGCCTCTGGACGTCAAAGCAAGTGTCACATTGGAAGAGCGTGACCGATTCCGTTCATCGGGCCGGCGGCCGGATATTTGCGCAGCTCTGGCATATGGGCCGACTGGTGCATCCTTCGTTGCATGGCGTTCAGCCCGTGTCGGCAAGCGAAACCACCGCACCGGGCAAGGCGCATACGTATGAAGGCAGGCAACCTTACGTGACGGCTCGGGCGCTCCCGATCGAGGAAATTCCGCGCCTGGTCGGAGATTACGTGACGGCCGCGCGAAACGCGATCAATGCCGGCTTCGATGGCGTGCAACTCCACGCTGCGAACGGCTATCTCATTGACCAATTTCTGCGCGACGGCAGCAACAAACGCCGCGACGCATACGGAGGCCCGGTCCAAGATCGCATTCGACTGCTGCTCGAGGTGGTTGCGGCGTTGGCGGAAGCAGTTGGCATGGAGCGCACCGCAGTGCGACTCTCGCCGAATGGCGATTCGCAGGGAGTGGATGACAGTAACCAGTCCGAATTATTTCCAGCGGCCGCCTCGGCCTTGGACGCGTTGGGCATTGCATTTCTGGAATTGCGTGAGCCTGGCCCAAATGGGACATTCGGGAAATCGGAGCGGCCCGCGGTCGCCCCTCTTATTCGTCGAGCCTTCAAAGGCGTCCTGGTACTGAACTCGGATTTTGACTTCGCGAGCGGGCAGGCTACCCTCGTCTCAGGGGCAGCGGACGCCATTACCTTCGGAAGAAAATTCTTGGCGAATCCGGACCTTCCTAGCCGCTTTGCCAAGGACAAAGCGCTGAACGCCGACGATCAGAAAACCTGGTATTCGCAGGGGTCGGAGGGCTACGTCACTTATCCCATGGCGGTAGATGGATGAACGGCACGCAGCGCCGGCCCCTGGCAGGAGACTATGACTGCATCATCGTAGGGGCTGGAACGGCGGGCTGTATTTTGGCCAACCGATTGTCTGCCGATCCTCGGCGGCGGGTATTGCTGCTCGAGGCGGGCGGCCTCGACAACTGGATTTGGTATCACGTTCCAGCCGGTTATTTGTTTACCATAGGCCATCCGCGCTCGGACTGGATGTTCCGGACCGAGCAGGAGGCGGGGCTCAACGGACGATCTCTCGCCTATCCGCGCGGCAAAGTCATTGGGGGCTGCTCATCCATAAACGCCATGATCAGCATGCGAGGTCAGGCGGCCGACTATGACGGATGGCGATCGCTCGGCTTGGAGGGATGGGGATGGAGGGACGTGTTGCCGGCCTTCAGAAGTGTGGAAGACCATTTTCTCGGAGAGAGCGAGCACCACGGGATCGGCGGCGGCTTTCGCGTCGAGGCACCCCGTATCTCCTGGCGGGTGCTCGATGCCGTACGGGACGCCGCCGTTCAACTAGGCATTCCACGGCTCGAGGACTTCAATCGCGGCGATAACGAAGGCGTTTGCTATTTTCACGTCAACCAAAAGCGCGGCAGACGCTGGTCATCGGCGCGCGGGTTTCTAAAACCCGCCCTTAAGCGCAGCAACCTGCGTTTGGAAACGCATGTGATGGTCGAGCGGCTAATCATCGAAAATGAACGCGTCCGCGGTGTGCAGTTTTCGCGCCACGGCGAGAGAGGCGAGGCGCGCTGCCGCGGAGAAATCATTTTATCGGCAGGCGCAATTGGTTCGCCGCAGCTACTTAGTCTGTCAGGCATCGGCAGGCACGAGTGGCTCGCTCCGCTCGGCATCAAGACCCTTTTAAACCGCAGCGGCGTCGGTTCGAATCTACAAGACCACTTGCAACAGCGCGCGATCTACAAAGTCAGCAATGTGAGCACCTTAAACGAAGCCTACCATTCCTGGCTCGGGCGAGCCTGGATGGGCCTCGACTACATGCTGCGCCGGCGCGGACCCTTGACCATGGCCCCTTCGCAACTGGGAATTTTCATGCGTTCAGACCCCACGCAAACCCGGGCGAATATTCAATTTCACGTTCAGCCGCTGTCTCTCGACAAGTTCGGGGATCCTTTGCATCGCTATCCGGCGATCACCTTGAGTGCGTGCAATTTGCAGCCGACCTCTCGAGGCACCGTGCGACCTAGGTCCGCAGATCCGTTCGCGCCGCCGATGATCGCCCCAAATTATCTGTCGACCACTGAGGACCGTGCAGTGGCAGCCGATGCCATCCGATGCACT
The DNA here is from genome assembly GCA_025355165.1 of Gammaproteobacteria bacterium. GTDB lineage: Bacteria > Pseudomonadota > Gammaproteobacteria > Steroidobacterales > Steroidobacteraceae > Bog-1198. The sequence continues at coordinate 35,417 of JANYAD010000127.1, forward strand.
CGTCGCATCATGAACCAGCCGGCTCTTGCGCCCTTCTACCCTGAAGAGTTTTTGCCTGGCGCACGGGTCGGCGATGACATCGTATCCCTCGCCGCGGCAGCGGGAGATATCGGAACGACGATATTTCATCCCGTCGGAACTGCAAAGATGGGTCTGGCAACCGATCCAGAATCGGTGGTCAATGCACGGCTGCGCGTGCACGGCATCGAGGGACTGCGTGTGGTCGATGCCTCGATCATGCCCACCATCACGTCCGGCAATACCAACACCCCGACGGCAATGATTGCCGAGAAAGGGGCGCAGATGATCAGGGACGATCTGCGCTGAGATCCCCTACCGATGCACGGTGATCGACGGATCCAAAAGACCTAGCGCAGCCGCCGCGGATGTCTGGCCGGTTTTCGCAATATCGTCATTGCTGTACGAGCGCCCAAAGCCGCGGCAATTTGACTTGCCCACTGACATACGGCTGCCGGTTTCGGTGAGGCAATGAGGATCCGAAACCATTGCGGAAGCCGGCGGTATTGAATTCGAAGAGCTCGTGGCGCAGCCACAGAGCATGAAGCCGGCGGCAATCCATATAGTGAATTTCATAAAAAAACTCTCCTCGACAAACACTTAAAGTCGCCCACCGCCACCAACCCGCGCTGTGGCTGTGCGGGGCTCGAGCAGCATTTTCATGCCATGTCGAGCCCGCAAGGTAATCATGGATTGCGGCTGGACGGGATGTCCTGGAACCAGTCTGAACTGAAAATGCTGCGCCAACGTTGCGAGCAGGATCGTTGCCTCCGCCATGGCAAATGCCGCGCCAATGCAGATTCGCCTTCCACCGCCGAAAGGCAGGTAGGAAAATCTTGGCCGGGCGGCGCAGCCTTCAGGCGAAAAGCGTTCCGGGTCGAATCGCTCGGGGTTTTTCCAGAGCTTTTGATGGCGGTGAAGAACCCAAGGGACAATCATCACCGTCGATCCCTTCGGCACGCGCACTCCGCTCAAGGTGTCCTCGGCGAGCGCTTCGCGTTCCATGGCCGGGACGGCCGGGTAGATTCGCATGGATTCCTCGATCACCATACGCGAATAGGTCAGCTTGGCGAGATCGTCCTGCGTTGGCGCGCGGCCGCCCAGTGCTTCATCCAACTCGGCATGCAATTTCGCCTCTACTGCCGGGTGTTGCGATAGTAAAAACCATGTCCAAGTCATGGCCATCGCAGTGGTTTCGTGTCCGGCCATGAACATCGTGATGACGTGGTCGCGCACCTCTGTTGCCGACATGCCGCCTCCGGTCTGCTCATCTCGAGCGCCGATCAATCGCGCCAGCAAATCTTTTGGCGCATTGCCCGCCTCCCGCATGCGGCTCTCGATCAACCGGTCAATGACCGTATCGAATTCAGCGAAGGCGCGGCGCGCCGCTCTACTCCTACCCAGACCCGCAAGCCATTCGGGTACGCCCAGCAAGTCCAGGATGTTCGGAAGCACCGTAGCCTGGTAGCGCCCTGCCGCGTGGCCCATGATCGACATGATGTCGTCGGAATCCGAGGAGAACATGGTGCGGGAAATAATCCGCAGGGTAACTTCCATCATGGCATCGGCGACATCGACGCTAGCGCCGGCGTCCAGCACGCGCCACGACGCCATTAACTCCTCCGCAGCGGCCGTCATGATCGGGGTATAGGAGGCGACGCTTCGCAAATCAAAGGAGGGAGACATGGTCCTGCGATGCGCTTTCCAGGTGTCGCCTTCCAGCGTGATCAAGCCCTTGCCCAGACCAGGCTCTAAAATCCGGCGCGTGATCTCGGTTTTTTCGTAATTTGCTACCTGGTCCAGAAGGACGCGTTTGATGGCCACCGGGTCGCTGAGTACGAAAAGATGGCGGCCTAATACCTTGCGATGGACAATATCGAGTTCATAGGCGTCTTGGCTGAAGGTCGAGATCGTGCTATCGCGCAGCGCGTTCAAAAACTGCCAGACAGACATCCGGCCGCGCGGCGGCACTGGCGCCGGCAATTCGGGGTGCGCGACAGAAGCCTCCGATGTGTTCATCACAGTCGTCCCTTTAAGGTGTTCGCAAGCCAGCATACGCGCCTTTGATGGCGTTTCGAAATCTTGGCGTTCTAGATACGCTCGAAGCGAGCTACCGTCTCGACGTGGTCCGTAAAGGGCAGAAGATTGAAGGCGATAAGTGCCGCCAGACGCAGCTTTCCTCCGGAGGTAAGCCGTGCCGTATCGCTCTTAAGCGATTCCAGTGCGCAGCTGACATACATCAATCGTTCAGGCGGCTGCTCCCTGAGATACTCGCACAGCTTAGCATCGAGTCCCTTGCGCGGCGGATCCACCACCACCACATCGGAGCCCACCGCCGCCAGCGCCGATTCGCCCG
>JANYAD010000161.1 GCA_025355165.1 Gammaproteobacteria bacterium
GACCAGCTCGCCGATTTTATCAGCCGCAGCCGCGATGTGGGCTATCGGTGCGTGAGGATCATACACGGCAAAGGTTATCGCTCCGGAGCGCGAGGACCTGTGCTCAAAACGGCGGTGAATTTGTGGCTGCGCCGGCACACCGATGTGATGGCATTCACCTTCGCCCGTGCGATCGATGGGGGAACCGGCGCGCTCTACGTTTTACTTCGGGCCTAACAGCACACAGGCGAGCGCGGCGAGCCCTTCCTCTCGCCCGATGAACCCCAATCGCTCGGTGGTCGTCGCCTTGATGTTGATCAGATTGGCCGGAGCATTGAGATCGGCCGCGAGATTTGCCGCCATGGCAGCGCGGTGCGCCGCAACGCGCGGCGCTTCGGCGAGCACCGTGATGTCGGCATTGAGCAATCGTAGCCCCGCCGCCTGCATGCGCTCCGCGACGACGCGCAGAAACACCCGGCTATCCGCACCGCGATAACGCGGATCGGTGTCCGGGAAATGCTGGCCGATGTCGCCCTCGCCCATGGCTCCGAGCAAGGCATCGCATAATGCATGAATCACCACATCGCCGTCCGAGTGCGCGACCACGCCTCGGTGATGCGCCAAACGCACACCGCCCAGCACCACATGATCACCCTCGCCAAAGGCGTGCACATCCATTCCTTGTCCCACCCGCATCGCACTGCTCTCCCCCGCCTTAAGTATTCCAGCCGCCACTTCGAGATCCTCTGCCCGTGTCACTTTGATATTGAAGGGCGAGCCGTGCACCAAGGATGCGTGAATACCGATCCGCTCCATGGCCTGCGCTTCATCCGTCACCTCGATGCCGGCGCGCGACGCCTCTTCAAGCGCGCGGCGCAATTGAGCAAAAGCAAAAACCTGCGGAGTCAATGCCCGCCAAAGATGAGCGCGGTCCACTGTCTTAAGCGCCCCCTCGCTCTCGCGCTTGACTGTGTCGACGATGGGCACTGCAAGCACGGCGCCGCTGCTGTCTTCCCCCAGCGCATCGGCCAGCTTCGCAAGCTCGCTTACGCTCACGCAAGGACGCGCAGCGTCGTGCACCATGACCCAGTCATCGTCGCGGGCACTGGATGCGAGAAATTTCAGGCCGTTCATTACCGAATCCTGGCGATGGGTTCCACCGGTCGTGCTCTTGAGCTTGGCTGAATTTAATTTCTCGGCAAGTGAAGCCCAATGGCCATCGCCGGCGGCAATGACGACCACGATCGCGTGAATGCGAGGTTCCGCCAAGAGCGCCCGCAACGTCCACTCGAGAAGGCTTTTGCCCAGCAGTGAGGTGTACTGCTTCGGCGCGAGCAGCGGATTGTCTGAACCGAAGCGTTCGCCGCGACCCGCCGCAGGAACTATCGCCCACAGGCGGCGCTGGTGCGCCAAGCTCATTGCGCGCGCGCGGTAACCGGAGCGGCGGGGGCTGCGGGGGCCGGCGTGTTGGCTCGCACCACCTGATAGAAAGTTTCGCTGGCAGCGACCATGCCCAATTCGCTGCGGGCGCGCTCTTCGAGCGCAGCTAAGCCGCTTTTTAGATTGGCGACTTCCGCACCCAATTGTTTGTTGCGCTCGCCCTGCTCATGATTGCGCAGCTTTTGCGCTTCCAGCGAAGCCTTGAGTGCCGATACTTCGTGCAAGCCGCGCTCCGACAACCACAAGCGCCCTTGCAAGAGAAACAATGTGACACCAAGTATCGCTGCTAAAATCCTCATGGGGTCAGAAGCTTAGCATGAACTCTTAAGATATTGGAACCGACAAAGCGCGTACTCCGGCGTACGCGGCCTTGGCACCCAACTCGCCCTCGATCCGCAGTAGTTGATTGTATTTCGCGGTTCTGTCGGAGCGCGACATGGAACCGGTTTTGATTTGAGTTGCCGTCGTCGCCGCCGCGATGTCGGCAATGGTGGCATCCTCTGTTTCGCCTGAGCGGTGCGATACGACCGCGGCATATTTCGCTTTGAATGCCATCTCGATCGCAGCCAGCGTTTCGGTCAATGTACCAATCTGGTTGGGTTTGATCAAAATCGCATTGGCGATTTTCTTTGAGATTCCCTCGGCGAATATTTTCGTGTTGGTGACGAACAGGTCATCACCCACCAATTGGACTTTTGCGCCCAATTTGCGCGTCAGAATCGCCCACCCTTCCCAATCTCCCTCGCTCATGCCGTCCTCGATGGTAACGATCGGGTATTTGCCGGCGAGGCCGGCGAGGTAATCGGCAAACTCGGTGGAATTGAACTTGCGGCCCTCTGATTCGAGGGAGTACACCCCGTCCTTGAAAAATTCCGTGCTCGCCACATCGAGACCTAAGTAGATATCTTTGCCGGCGCGATAGCCGGCTTTATCGATGGCTTCCAAGATCGTCGTGATTGCGGCTTCGTTGGACGGCAAATCAGGCGCGAAACCGCCCTCATCGCCCACCGCGGTATTAAGCCCCTTGGCGTGCAGCACCTTCTTCAAGGTGTGAAAAATCTCGGCGCCGTAGCGCACCGCCTCAGAAAAGGATGGCGCGCCGATCGGCAAAATCATGAATTCCTGTATGTCGACGCTGTTATCGGCGTGGGCCCCGCCGTTGATGATATTCATCATGGGCACCGGCAGTGTCAGATCGCCGCTGCGCGCCAGATGCCGATACAGCGGCAATCCTTGATCCGCCGCGGCCGCTTTTGCCATCGCCAGCGACACGGCCAAGATTGCATTGGCGCCCAAATTCGATTTCGCATCGGTGCCGTCCAATTTTATCAACCGATTGTCGAGCGCCGCTTGATCTTGAATGTCTGAGCCGATGACCGAATCACGAATCGCGCCGTTGACCGCAGCGACCGCCTTGAGAACCCCCTTGCCAGCGAAGCGCTTCATATCCCCATCGCGCAGTTCCACCGCTTCGCGCGACCCGGTGGAGGCACCCGCAGGCACGGCGGCGCGGCCGATGGTGCCGGAATCCAGCATCACATCCGCCTCTACGGTGGGGTTTCCGCGCGAATCGATGATCTGGCGGCCAAGCACATCGACGATTCGACTCATAGCAATGATTCCTCAAATGGCTGTTTTTTTACCGCCCGATCCAACTCCGCGAGGGTATGGAGCAAGGGGCGCATGCGATCCAAAGGCCACGCATTGGGCCCGTCCGATAAGGCCTTCGCCGGATCGGGGTGGGTCTCCATAAATATACCCGATACGCCCGCCGCCACCGCGGCACGCGCCAGTACCGGCACGAATTCGCGTTGACCCCCGGATGACTCGCCTTGACCGCCCGGCAGCTGTACCGAGTGCGTGGCGTCGAACACTACGGGACATCCGGTGGCGCGCATTACCGCCAAAGAGCGCATGTCCGATACCAAATTATTGTAGCCGAATGAGAAGCCGCGTTCGCAAACCATGATCTGCGTGTTTCCGGTGGATCGCGCCTTGTCGGCAACGTTCTGCATTTCCCAAGGCGATAGGAATTGCCCCTTCTTGAGGTTAACCGGTTTTCCTTGCGAGCACACTGCGATGATGAAATTGGTTTGTCGGCATAGGAATGCGGGAGTCTGCAAGACATCGACCACGGCGGACACCTCTGCGAGCGGCGTGTCTTCATGGACATCGGTCAATACCGGCACGCCGATCTGTTCGCGCACGCGCGACAAGGTCTTAAGACCTTGCTCAATCCCCGGCCCGCGGAAACTCGCGCGCGATGATCGGTTCGCCTTGTCGAACGAGGCTTTGAAGATGAACGGAATCTTCAGCGCCGAGGTCATTTCCTTCAGCCGCCCTGCCACCTCCAAAACCAGTGCCTCGCTTTCAATGACGCACGGTCCGGCAATCAAAAAAAATGGCCGATCGGGCCCGACCTCGAAGGAAATCAACTTCATGCGATTAAGCAATCACGCCGTTGCACGCCCCGGCTGCAGCGAGGCACGATACTCGCGCGCCGCCCTGACAAAGCCGGTAAATAGCGGATGTCCGTCGCGCGGCGTGGAAGTGAATTCAGGATGAAATTGACTGGCCACGAACCAGGGGTGAGCCGGCAGTTCGATAAACTCCACCAGACCGTCGGCGGAAAAACCCGAAAACTTCAAGCCCGCGGCCGCCAACTCGTCAAGATAATGATTGTTGAATTCATACCGGTGGCGATGGCGCTCGAATATCGACTCCTTGCCGTACAACGCGCGCGCCAGCGATTGAGGCACGAGCTTCGCCTCTTGAGCGCCGAGCCGCATGCTGCCGCCCAAATCCGATTTCTCATCCCGTACTTGTTGTCCGCGCCCCAGATCCTGCCATTCGGTGATCAACGCTATCACCGGGTGATGGGTGGCGCGGTCAAACTCGGTGCTGTTGGCCCCCTTCAAAGCAAGCACGTTGCGTGCATATTCAATGATGGCCAGCTGCATCCCTAAGCAAATTCCCAGATACGGGATGCCGTTCTCGCGCGCGAAACGAATTGCCTGAATCTTGCCCTCGATGCCGCGGTCCCCAAAACCTCCCGGCACTAAAATGGCATCCATTTTCTGCAGCGCAGCGGCGCCGGAGCGCTCGATATCCTGCGACTCGAAATAATGAATGTTGACGCGGGTGCGGGTCTTGATTCCGCCGTGCATCAAGGATTCATTCAACGAAATATAAGAGTCGCGAATCTGCACGTATTTTCCCACCATGCCGATGTCCACGACTGCTTCGGGATTCTGTTTCGCCGCCACCACCGCGCGCCATTCGGAAAGATCAGTGGCCGGCGCATTCAGGCGCAGCTTGTCGACGATGATATCGTCCAAGCCTTGCTCGTGCAGCAACATCGGAATCTTATAGATGTCGTCCGAGTCCAGGCCCGTAATCACCGCGCGCTCTTCCACATTGGTGAACAGAGCGATTTTGCGGCGCTGCTCATCGGGAAGGGTTTGCGAGCAGCGGCACAATAAAATGTCGGGTTGAATGCCGATGCCGCGCAGCTCCTTGACGGAATGCTGCGTCGGCTTGGTCTTTATTTCCCCGGCGCCGCCCAAGATCGGAACCAAGGTCAAGTGCATATACAACACTTTATCGCGGCCCAATTCCACTCCCATCTGGCGAATGGCCTCCAGAAAGGGCAATGACTCGATGTCGCCGACCGTGCCGCCGATCTCCACCATGCATACGTCCGAATCTCCGGCGCCCATGCGGATTCGATGCTTGATCTCATCGGTGATGTGCGGGATGACTTGCACCGTGGCGCCCAGGTAATCGCCGCGGCGCTCCTTGGCGATGACGCGCTCGTAAATTCTGCCCGTGGTGAAATTACTGTTGCGCCCCGTCGTCGTGCGCACGAAGCGCTCGTAATGGCCGAGATCCAAGTCGGCTTCTGTGCCGTCGGCGGTGACGAAAACCTCGCCGTGCTGAAATGGGCTCATGGTGCCGGGATCCACATTGATGTACGGATCGAGCTTAACCATGCTGATTTTAAGACCACGCGCCTCGAGAATGGCGCCAAGGGAGGCCGAGGCGATGCCTTTTCCCAGCGAGGAAACCACGCCGCCGGTGACAAAAACGAATCGATTCATGGTAAGTCACCGCCGATTAAACGTTTGACGTCCACTTAAAACTTGAAGCGGAAAGTCAAATGGAGCCAAAGAACAATGGGGATTCGACGGGAGTTCAGGCTACCAGAAGGCTCGAGTCTCGACAATCCACCTAGGTCATAATTGGGCCGCCGGTCCATTGAACGCAAAGACCGGGCTCACCGGCAGCCACGCAGAAGCGTGCATCGATCCACAGATCCGCCACGGCAAGCAGATCATCACCCGCAAAAATGAACGGCAAGGCATCCCGCATCCAGGGTAGTACGCCGTGTGACTGGCATAGGTGCTGGACCGTATGCGTTCGCGCCAAGACGGCAGGCTTCAGGCGCTCGCCGCCCTCGCGGCCTCGCACCGTCACGATCGCAGGCAACGCCGCGGCGGCAATGCCGCCCGCCTGCGCGCCCCAGGACAACCGCCCTAAGTTCCCGCCCAGAGAAAAGACCGCACCGCGTGTGCTCGGCCAGGATCCTTGCTGCAAACGCGGCGGATCGACATCGGTGAGAAACACGCGCTGGCGATAGCGCCGCAAGGCGTGGCGCCCCCAGGCGATTGCGGGCTGGTGGTCGCTGTGCGCCTCGAGCACTTGGCGCAGCGCTTCCCTTAAGCGTGCGGCGGGCGGGGCCTCCACGCCCGCTTCGGCGAGCCACTGCCGCAGCACACTCATGCGTTTGAATGGCGCCAGCGCCCGCAAGCCCGGCACGGACAATGCCTCCCCATCGCGCAGCCGCGCCACCTCCGGCGCCGCCGCGCAGTTGAGCATCTGTTGAGCGTCGGCCATATGGCGAGCAGTTCGCGACAACGACATCTCGGCTCCGGGCCAGCGTTTCTCGATGAGCGGCCATACCGCCCGGCGCAGGTAGGCGCGGTCGAAGCGCAGGTCGGTGTTCATAGGGTCGGTGCTGACAAAATTCTTCCGCTGCTCGCCGAAGCGCAGCAATTCGCGCTGGGGCACATCGAGCACCGGGCGCACGTGCCAGCCTAAGCCAAGCTCACGGCAGGCAGGCATGGCCGATAGACCTTTGACGCCCGCGCCGCGCAGCGCCTGCAGCAACAAGGTCTCAGCTTGGTCCTGTCGATGGTGCGCGGTGAGCAGGCATTCTGCGACTTTGAGTTCCTGCGCAAACGCTGCGTAGCGCGCGTCGCGGGCGCACGCCTCAACGGAGCGACCCGCTCGAGCATCGACCTCGACACGAATAATGCTCAAAGGCACTGCCAAATGTTGACATAGCCTGTGGCACGCCTCACGAAAGGTCGCGGCCGAGTCCTGCAGGCCGTGATCGATGTGCACGGCGCGCAGCGGCAGAGCGCGAAATTCCTGGCCGAGCGCCACGCTCGCCGCCAGCAGCGCCGCGGAATCCGCACCGCCGCTTAAACCCACCACCAAACCTGCGCAACCCGCCGGCACGGAGCAGTCGAGGGCCGCGTGCAACACTGCCGCGGAAAAACTCAAATTACCCTTCGCGGAACGCACCGAAGCCGCGCAAGCGCGCCTGACGTGCGTCGAGCAACTGGGTGATGGGTTGGTTACGAAGTTCGGTTAAGTGCTTGACCATGCTCTGCTTGATCCCTTCCGCCATCAGCTGCGGGTCGCGATGCGCGCCGCCATGCGGTTCCTTGAGCACTTCGTCGACGAGCTTGAGCTTATAGAGCCGATCGGCGGTGCCCCCCATGGCATCGGCAGCGATTTCTTTCTTCTCTGTGCTCTTCCACAATATCGATGCACAGCTCTCCGGCGAGATCACCGAATAGGTACTGAATTGCAGCATGATCAGCCGATCGCAAAGACCAATGGCCAGGGCGCCGCCCGAGCCCCCCTCGCCGATGACGATGCTCAATACGGGCGCGGCCAAATTGGACATCTCGAACAGGTTGCGAGCGATCGCTTCGCTCTGCCCGCGTTCCTCGGAGCCGATGCCGGGATACGCCCCCGGCGTATCGATCAAGGTAATCACGGGGATGCGAAATCGCTCCGCCATTTTCATCAGGCGCAGCGCCTTGCGATACCCTTCGGGCTTGGGCATGCCGTAGTTGCGCCGCACGCGCTCCTTGGTATCGCGCCCTTTTTGGTGACCGATGAGCATGACCGGAATTCCCTCCAGGCGCGCCAAGCCGCCAACAATCGCCAGGTCGTCGCTGTACATACGGTCGCCGTGCAGCTCGTGCCAGTCGGTGAATATCATCGAGACATAATCCAACGTATAAGGACGCTGAGGATGTCGCGCTAACTGCGTGATTTGCCAAGGAGAAAGATTCGCGAAAATGCTGGTGGTCAGTGCCCTGCTCTTGGACTGCAGCCGCTTGATCTCTTCGGTGATGTTGACGCTGGCGTCCGAGCCGATGAATTTGAGCTCCTCGATCTTTGCCTCAAGTTCGGCAATGGGTTGCTCAAATTCCAGAAAATTCATTGCCATGAAGTTGATTCCTCGCCGCGGACATCATTTCGCGGACCATACACTAAATACCAACCGTCGCGGCCTACTAAGTGAGTCAGCTTGTCGAGCAGATCGCGCGATGCCCGCACCGACCACGCATCGGACAGATTTACCTTGCCGGTGTAGTCCTGCCGATTGATCGCCACGCTGATCCCGCACGGGCCGCGCAAGTAGGGTTTGAGCATTTGCTCGAACCGACTCATGCCTTGGGGGCCGTCGAATTCGGCGGGCCAGCGCACCCACAGCCGCCTCGCGAAGCGCTCGCGCGCGCGGTCGATGTCCATCAAGGATTTCGCCTGCAGCCGCCAAGCCTCGATAAAATCGTCGAAACGCAGCGTGCCGTCGATGATCAAGATGGCGTCTTTGACGATGATGTCACGGTGTTGCTGAAACACTTCTTCGTACAAACTGACCTCGAGACGCGCGGTGCCATCGTCCAGAATCAAGGTCACCCGATTGGGTCTGCGCCGAATTTCCAGCACCAGGCCTGCCACCGTCGCAGGCTTGCCTGCGGACCAGCTGCGTGTACCATCGAGCGGCACGGGGGGCTTGGGACCGCCCACATCGGCCAGGCGCGCGCTCACCAGGAACTTGAGATCCGGCGCGTACGGCGTGATGGGATGGCCGCTCAAGAACAACCCCAAGGTCTCGCGCTCGCCGGCCAATCGTTCCGCCTCGGACCAGTCCGCGATCAGCGTATTCTCCGCGGCGCTCAAGCCGAACAGGTCGACTTGACCTACGCTGGTGGCGCGGGAATTCTGTTCCCCAAGATGCATGGCACGCTCCAGTTCCGCGGTCAGCGTGGCGCGGTTGGGCCCGATTGAGTCCAAGCTGCCCGAGCGGATCAAGGCCTCGAACACGCGGCGATTCACCCGCTGCAAATCGATACGCCGGCACAAATCGGGCAAGGTTTTGAACGGCCCGTTTCTCTCTCGCTCCTCGATGATGGCCTCGACCGCGGATGCTCCCACGCCCTTGATGGCGCCCATGCCATAGCGGATGCTGGCAGGCCCCGCGACGCGAAACGCATACACCGAGGCGTTCACATCGGGCGGCAACACGGTAAGTCCCATGCCGTTGCACTCATCGAACAGCGTCACCACTTTTTCGGTTTTATCCATGTCCGAGGACAGCACCGCGGCCATATAAGCGGCCGGATAATGCGCCTTGAGCCACGCCGTTTGATAAGACAGCAGGGCATACGCCGCCGAATGCGACTTGTTGAAACCGTAGCCGGCAAATTTTTCCATCAAGTCGAAAATGTGCGTGGCTTGCCCTTCACGCACGCCGCGCGCCACGGCGCCGCTGACGAAAACGGAACGCTGCTTCGCCATCTCCT
>JANYAD010000228.1 GCA_025355165.1 Gammaproteobacteria bacterium
CCATGTGTTGCTCCCCTGACTAAAATAATAGGATCGACCGACGCCCAAACCGCGCCCATGCCGAGATATGTCCCGATTAAACCACGTCAACGAGTTGTTGCCAACCTGCCTAACCAGATGTGAGGCTGTTGCGGGAGAGCCGAATCCACGCCGCAAACCCTTGCGGGCCGGTTGTTGTTTTATTGGTACAAAGGTGACTCGATGTATTTGCGCAATTCTTCCAGTTGCGCCTGATAGTTCCGCGCGCGTCCCGAAGAGCGCGCGTGGAGCGCGGCGCGGACCTGCCACACGCTGGCAGTTTTCACCGCGCGGCCCGTCGCGGGCACCGATGCGCAGCGCTCGTCCCAGCCTAACCCGAGGCGCTGAAGTACTTGTTCTAACTGCGGTTTCACCTCTTGAACCAACGTGTCGTAGCTGACATCAATAATGTCCGACCCATAGAGACTTTTCCAATGCGCCATGACGCGCCGATACTGTCGGTAGTAGTGACCGATGTCCATGAGATCGAGGGCGTAGCTCATGGCTTGATCGAGATGCAAAAAATAAATGGATAGGCAGTTATCCAGCGCCTCGCGCACGGGATGAATTATTTTTGCCTGCGGGAAAAGCGCCTTGATCAGTCCGATGTACAAAAAATTGTCCGGCCGCTTATCGGTGATATACCTGGCCGGCGCAAAGCGCTCCGCCAACATCGCCCGATAATCAGCCGCCAGCCGGCTCAATTGCTCCGCACTGACTGAGTGAAAGGACGCGGGGAAAGGGGCGAGCGAAGTGTTCGCGGCGACTGGGATAAAATCCAACTCCCCTCCGGGAGAGATGCTGGGATGACCTGCGAGCAGCTGTTCCAGCAGTGTCGAACCAGAGCGAAACATGCCGCAAATAAATAAGGGCTGCGCCAGCGCGGCCGCGCTCGAAGGCGTCTGCGGCTGCAATAATTGCGGCGCGGAGTTGGCGAAAACGCTGATGAGTTGATCGGTAAATCTCTCTTGCAGAGCCGGATCGTAGTCACCGGTTCCAGGCGCGGCACTCTCACGGCTGTGCCGATTAGCCTGCCGGTAAGTTCGAAATGCGGCCTCGTGAGAACCGCAGGCGTCGAGCGCTCGGCCTAAGGCAAATTCCAGGTTCGCGCGATCGGCGAGGCTGATTTGCGCGTTACGCAGCGCTGCGTGCAGCCGCGTTATGAGCGGATCATCGGGATGCGAAAAATCCTTCAGGCCGGCCAATCGCGCCAAGGCCGTGGGCGACTCCGGATCGAGCGCGAGCACCCTCTCATACATCTGCGCGGCGAGTTCGCGGCGTCCGTAATCTTCGTGCAAGCCGGCATAATTGATAAGAGCCGGCAAATAATTTGGGTTGATTTGGAGTGCTTTTTTTAGCTCGCCCTCCGCCGCATCGTGTTGATTGAGATAATCGCCGAAAATCACGCCGCGGTTCAGGTGCACTTCTTCCGGGCTGGTCACGTTGCGTTCCAATGCCTCTTGGTAGGAGGCAAGCGCGCGCGTGTAGTGCCCGGCATGGCGCTGCAATCTCGCCAAGTTGTACCAGCAGTCTGGCAGCGCCGGCCGCTCCTGCAGCAGTCGCTCGTAAAAGGTTATGGCCTCAGCGATGCGTCCTTGCCGCTCGAGCGTCGAGGCGGCTTCTAGCATCTCTTCGCTGATGCCGAGACTCACTTAACGGGACCACATCCGCTGCAGGTTGGCGATGACGAACTCGATCTGCGTGCGATTTTGCCACGCCATTTTCAGCCCCTCCAGCGCACGCACTTCTCCAAGCGTGTAAAGCAACTCCCGCTGCAGCTGATCGGGAATTTGGCTTTCGATGAAGGTGATCATCACCAGCCGTTCGCCCGAAGTCACCGGCGCGACCTGATGCAGGGTGGTGGAGGGATAAAATACCGCAGAACCCGCCGCACCTTTGATGCTGACGCCCTCCGTGCCCAGATGGATGAGCAATTCGCCCCCCTGGTAATCGGCTGGGCCGTTAACAAAAAGGGTGCAAGAGACATCAGAGCGCAGCGGCTCGGGCGTGACCGGTAGAAAGGCCGCGTCGGTATGCGGACCATACTTCATGCCGACGCCATAGCGGGACAGCGTAGGCGGCAGGACCCGGCGCGGGAAAACGAAATTCTTGAACTCCTCGCTGCGCTGTATGGCCCCCAGTGCAATCTGCGAGGCCTTCTGGTTCAGCGAGTCGCTGGTA
>JANYAD010000236.1 GCA_025355165.1 Gammaproteobacteria bacterium
CCTTTATTTTCGGGAATCGACGTGTCACAGGTAAAAGGGCTCGCGCCTCCGGGGCTGACCCTCGAGTGGTTCGATCGCTTGCGTGGACTGGTTCGCGGGAAACTGCTCATCAAAGGCATCGTGACTGGAGAGGACGCGCAAGCTGCGATCGCGCACGGTGCCGATGGAGTCATCGTGTCCAACCATGGTGGCCGTAACGAGGAGACCCTGCGCGCAACGATTGATTGTGTCCAAGAAGTTGTCGCTGCGGTGAAAGGCCGCATTCCGGTATTCATGGATGGAGGCGCGCGACGAGGCACTGACGTATTCAAGGCGCTGGCTTTAGGTGTGTCGGGCGTTGGCATCGGGCGACCTCAGGGCTGGGGTCTTGCCGCTTTCGGGCAAGAAGGTGCCGAGGCTGTGCTCGATATATACGCCCGCGAACTTGAAGCGATCATGCGTCAGGCGGGGACGCCGACGATCGCAGCGATCGGGGCACGTGCTGTTCTCCATCGCGGTGCCGCCTAAAACCCAAAGGCGGAAAAGCCAGTCCGCCTCTGCCAACGGGCGACAGCGTCAATCTCGTGAACCGACGGCACGAACGCATACGCGTTCTGAGCGGCGAGTATCACATTGCCCGTCAGACTATTCGGACTGGTGTCCGGAAAGCGGTCGGTCGCTTGTGGCGGCAGTGGGTCGACGACGATCCAAGGTTCGGATCACGGACTGAGAACATTAGATCATGATGGCTTGGCGAGACTGTAAGCGCCGGCAGGTGGTGTTCCGAATCGTGCAGGCCACAAGCATCTCAGTCATCATTGGAGCCGCGTATCTATCTTTCAAATGGGGAGATCAGCAATCATCGCCGTTCAGGTTTGGTTCTTTGGATATTTGCTTGTAGGCATCTGGTTGAATCGATTCCGGTGTCCTCGCTGCGCCAAATTATTCTTCTGGCGATTTCCGCCAAACACCGACACGCAATCCACCTGGCGCGACTGCCGTCACTGCGGGCTGCATCAGAGCACCAAGCCACACTAGCAACCGGTGTGCCGCGAAGCTGCCGTTCGCGAAAGCGGAACGGGTCGATTTGCGTCAGTCCGCCGACAGCGGATTCGCATCCGTGCAATTCGGCCAACTGCACTCATCGACCCACTTACACCGCCAATTCCAAAGCGGTCATGCGCAAAGCGAGGAATCGGTCACTATTCTTTGTCGATTTCTGCATCGCCGATGTTTGACCGAACGAACCACAAGTGATCTATTGCACTTAATACTATTCGTCCAGTAATGCGTTATGAACGCTCCGCCTAATCCTCTCTATTTTCTGATCGCCTTTCCTTTGCTCTGGTTCGCGGTGACCAATATTTTGAGCTTTCTCTCAGGCTGGTTCGGCTTGATGGAGAGATACCCAGACCGCGACGAGATATCAGTCGTCACGTTGGCGAATCAATCGGGGTCGCTCGGGTTAGTCTCCATGCGCGGCATTATGAAGCTCAGTGTATGTCCTTCTGGACTACGTATCGGAATCATGCGAATTTTTGGCCCCTTCTGCCGCGACTTCCTCGTGCCCTGGAACGAAATCACGGTCACACGCAGTGATCGCGTTTTCTGGAAGGTTGCCAATCTTTCTTTCGGGCAGCCATCAAACGGCAACCTTAGGGTGTTCGCGGAGGTAGCCGATAGAATGGCGCGGGCGGCTGGTAGTCATTGGCCGGAGCCAGGATCTTTCCCTCAAGAGACCCGAAGTCAAAGTTTTTCGAGAATCGCCAAGCAGTGGGTAGCAACGACAGGCCTCGCGGCTGCTTTCTTCATTGTCGCGCCGCGGCTCGTGACCCCGACCGCGGCCACTCGGCCGCCGATCGTCGTTTCGATTCTGTTCCCCGCAATCGTGTTCGGTATCGGAGCCATAGTTCAGTACTTTCGCCGACAGCGACCATAAAATTGCCACTCAGCCTTCAGCCCAAGGGCCCGCCGTGGAGAAGAGCATGGGACCGGCGCCGGCCAAGAGCGGCCACACAGCGCGATCACACAGATTTTCTAAAAGCCGACACTCAGATCCAAGGAAAATGAGCCCGATCTATCCGCCGAACGATTGCTGATAATGTCTGCCGCACGATCTCGGCCGGCGTCGGCAGACCAACCTTCCGACAGAATGCAGCGAAGCGCGGATCATCCCTATATCGCAGGATGAAGGGATCGAGGAGGAGAAATCCGATACCAGGGTCACGGTCGTTCCAGGCACGATCCAGCCAATCGAAGGTCGCCTTGTCATCGTTGCGCAGAGCGTAGACCTCGGCAATCTGCTAGGTAGCAACGCCAGTCCACTTCTCTCCGCTCTCGTTCTTCAGCGGCAGGACGGCGATCGACTCACCCTGAGCGCTCCGCTTCGATCCCCGCAACCACTCGAGCCCGGCGAAGCCGAGTACGACGAGTAGCGCCACCACGCCTGCACCTGCTACGGGTAGTACGCGCCTCGACCGTGATGATGCCGGGGCCCGCGCTCTTGCCGACACACTCGCCCGAACCGTGGTCGATGTCTCCGGCGACAGCACGCGCCGCACTCGCTCAACAAGGCTGGCAGCGTCTCACCTCCGGGCAGGCGCGTCCACTGCACTTCTCGAAATCGCGACGGCACGTCGGCGCGCGACTCGCTCGTGTCATCGATGACGACCGGGAACAGAAAAGCTACGCGCTCGGACATGTCACCAGCGCGTTCGACCGCCAACCTCCACTCACAACGGAAGTAGCCCTCGTGACGAGCGTCGGAGTTCGCGGAAATGACGGGAATGAACAGCGCGCAGTCGCGGATCTCGCGCCGCATCTTTTGGTCCCACACCTCGCCGCCACGCAGCTCGCTCTGATCGAACCAGACCTCGATGCCCGCTGCGCGCAAGGCATCGAAGATCCGCCGGGCGGCCTCCTGGTCTTGTGAGGCGTAGCTTAGGGAACACCGCACCTGCGGCGCCGACTGGCTCATGCGGCTCCTTCCCCATCGACGCCCTCTTGATTCCTTGCGAACCTAGCGAGAATGCCTTGAGGAAGCCTTGGTAGGCAAATTTCAGAGCTCAGAGTGTGTGCTTTTCCTCACCTGGTGTCTGCGCTTGGAAGATTCATCGCACGGCTTGGGGCACAAAGCACTCATTCGTCGTTCTTCCGGTTTCGGCCAGAAGCGGACCTTACGATCACGCCCAAATTCCCAGGCATAGCGGTCACTCGCAACATATCCACTCGTTTCCGGGCCTGCGTCAGTCCGGAATGTTGATCTTGCGCAGAAAGGCACGGAAGCTATCGTCGCCGGCGAGAGTACGCAACATGGGATCCGTCCGGACCGTCCACATTACGTTCTCATGATCGGCAGCAGCTTTATTCAGCCACTCTACCGCTTGCCGCTTATCACCACGGTACGCATACGCTCGAGCAATTGCCCAGGACCAAGCGTTTGGCACGGCGATCGCGCGCTTAATTGCAGCATCGGAATCCCGCGACCGACCCCTTGCATGATCGACAGCTGAACGAAGTGCTTCCCTTGCCGTTTGATCCTTTTCAGCTTCGATCAATCCAGCAGCCTCGTCGATATGATTTCGGAGCAGGAGATTTATGCCATCGAAATAGGCCACCGCGTTGGTGTAGTCCGGGTCCACTTCCTTGGCGCGTCGCAGAACCGCTTCAGCCTCCTCGTACCGCCCCAGAGCCGGATACACGAACCAACCCAGGTCCTGAAGAGACTCCCCATCCATTGGATCAGTAGCCAGTTGGGCTTCGTACAGCTCAGCGGCGCGCGCCATATTGCCGGTCGCGCCTGCGATCTTCGCGGCGGGCAAATATGTAATGCGCGAACCTCCGAACTCTTGAGCTTTGGCGATGTCGGCTGCTCCACCGCTCCAATCGCGATCATAGTTGACGCGAATCAGGGCACGCGTCGCGTAGGCGTCAGGATTATGCGGGTCGAGTGCTAGAGCGCGATCGATGACCAGTCTGGCCTGCGGGTACGCCTCCCGGGCCGGCATGTAGGCATTTCCCCCCAGTGTGGCATAGGCGTACGCCTGACCGACGACC
>JANYAD010000006.1 GCA_025355165.1 Gammaproteobacteria bacterium
TCTTTATGAAAGAGATATCGAGTTCGACGGACGGGTCATTAATCTTGCAGATCACGCTGATCGGGCGGAGCTCCAAGCCATATGGCCGTTCGCCAAGTTTCCGGTTATCCGCGATCACACCCGCAAACGAGATCTCGCAGAAGCCAGCATCATCATTGAGTATCTGGATCGACGTTTCCCCGGCGAGCCGTTGATTCCACGCGAGTGGGAGGAGGCGCTCGAGGTGCGTCTTTGGGACCGAATTTTCGACAATTATGTCCAAGTGCCTTTGCAGCAAATTGTCGCGGATCGCTTGCGCGGCGCCAAAGCGGACATGACTCGAGAGCGGTCTATGCTGGCAACCGCGTACGGCATGTTGGAAGGTCATTTGCAATCGAGAGTTTGGGCCGCAGGCCGCAGTTTTAGCATGGCCGATTGCGCCGCGGCTCCGGCGCTTTTTTACGCGAGCAGCATCCAGCCGTTTCCGGGCGACCACCAGCATTTGCAAGCATATTTCGACAGACTCACCGAAAGACCCTCATTCAATCGAGTCTTGAAGGAGGCTGAGCCCTACTTTTCGCTCTATCCCTTTGCCGATGGCATTCCGGCGAAGTTTCGTTAAAGTAAGCGCTAACAACTCGAAGCGGTGCGCGGAGGCGCGTATGGCAGTATCCAACGCCTGAACGGTTACCACCGCATTGACTGCATCTAGAGGGATTATGCAAAAATCGCGTAGAGAATTCTTGACCCAAACTACGCTAGGAGTGCTTACGGCCCTTGCTGCAAGCCGTCACAGCACGGCAATGGCAGCGCCCGATGTGCCGGCGGCTTTACCACCGAGCCCGCCGCCCGGCACGCCTTCCGCATTCGCGACGGCCCCGCCTGCCGGACCTGAGGTATCAGCGTCTACCTTTACCGCAGCCGAAAAACTCGTGCGCCTAGAATTGAGCAGTGCCGAGTTGAGGCAAGCCGCCGCTAGCTGGCAAGTGGCAATGGCACCGCTGTACGAGCGCCGCACGGGTCCGAAAAAGCTGCCGCTTGAAGAAAACATCGGACCCGCGTCGCGCTGGGATCCGCGCCTGCCGGGGGAGCGCCAAGTTGAGTTACACCGAAATTTTGTTCGCTTCGAGTCCAAAGCGACGCGCTTACCGCAGCGCGACGAGGATATCGCTTTCGCATCCGTGGCGCAGTTGTCGCGATGGATCGAGCAGCGTCAGCTTTCCTCCGAGCGGCTTACCCACATTTATCTTGATCGCTTGCAGCGCTTCGACTCTAGGCTCAGATGCGTCATCACCTTGACTGCGGACTTGGCGCGCAGGCAGGCAAAGCAAGCCGATGCCGAGATTGCCGCGGGCAGGTACCGGGGACCCCTTCATGGCATCCCCTGGGGCGCAAAAGACCTGCTGGACACGGCTGGTATTCGAACCACGTATGGGGCGGAGCCATTCAAGGATCGTGTACCGGGCACCGATGCTTTCGTTGTGCGTCGCTTGCGTGAGGCGGGCGCCGTGCTGGTCGCCAAGCTGAGCATGGGCGCGCTGGCGTTAAATGACATCTGGTTCGGCGGCCAGACAATGAATCCGTGGCTTCTAGAGGAAGGCGCTTCTGGTTCGAGCGCCGGACCGGGGGCGGCGACCGCGGCAGGGTTGGTTGGATTTGCCATCGGCAGCGAGACCGGGGGCAGCATCGTGAGTCCTAGCATGAGATGCGGAGTCAACGGATTACGTCCGACGTTCGGCCGGGTAGCGCGCACCGGAGCGATGACGCTCTGCTGGTCGCTTGATAAGCTGGGGCCAATGACGCGTGGCGTGGAAGATACGATGCTCGTGCTGCAGGCCATTTCAGGCCCCGATGGCGGCGATACCGGCAGCATCGCATGCGATCTGGACTACGATGCTCATGCTCCAATCAAAGGACTTCGGGTCGGATACTTTCCCGATTGGACGCGTGAAGCAACTGCCGTCGATCGCTCTGCCTTGGATGCGGCGAGAAAAGTCGGCCTGGAACTCATCGAGGTATCAATACCCGATTGGCCGTATGATTCGCTCGACCTGATTCTATTCGCCGAGGCCGCAGCGGCTTTTGAAGACCTCACCCTCAGCGGCGGGCTCGACCAACTCAAAATGCAAGTTCCGGATGCCTGGCCCAACATATTCAGGCAGTCGAGATTTTTATCGGCCGTAGACTATGTGCAGACGGATCGGATGCGACGCAAGGTGGCCGTGGAAATGGCACGCGTGTTTTCCCAGGTCGACTTGCTGCTCGTGCCATCGCTGCGCGACGAAATGCTGACGATTACGAATTTCACCGGCCACCCATCTTTGACCATCCGCGCCGGCTTCGTGGAAGTATCCGAGGCTCGAAGCGATTGGGCTCCAGACCCCCTGCACCCGTTGCCGACGTTTAACCCTCCGCGGCGTGTGCCTCACGGCATTACGTTGATCGGAAGACTCTTCGATGAAGGTACGCTGGGCAGAGTCGGCCTCGAGTTGGAGCGCTACCTTGACGTCGCCTCAGCGAGACCACC
This sequence comes from Gammaproteobacteria bacterium, assembly GCA_025355165.1. GTDB lineage: Bacteria > Pseudomonadota > Gammaproteobacteria > Steroidobacterales > Steroidobacteraceae > Bog-1198. The sequence goes on from JANYAD010000006.1 coordinate 2,507, forward strand.
GGGGTTCTAGGGACGGCCTTTGCTGTTCATTCTCGTGTTGCTTTCGCAGCTGCGGCACTAGCGGGTGCGAGGCGGGTCAGCCTAGGATCGAGTCTGGGTGCGGCGTCGCTCCAAAATGGTTACCATTCCGTTCTTGGGGCGCAATGTGATGCGGGTTTGCAGTTTGATCTCCTGCGGCTCCTTAAGGCGAAGGCGAAAGCGCTGTCCGAGAACCGCGAGGATCAAGGTCGCCTCGGTTAAGGCAAGCGTCGCGCCGATGCAGACTCGAGGTCCCCCGCCGAAGGGCAGATAAGAAAAACGAGGACGCTTTTCGCTCGCTTCCTTGGTGAATCGAGTGGGGTCGAAGCGTTCCGGATTGTCCCAAAGACGGCGATGGCGATGCAGTATCCAGGGCGAAATCAACAGCTGCTGCCCCGGCATGACCTTGAAACCGCAGACTTCATCGGCTGCCCTAGCCTGCCGAATGGACATACCCGGTGCCGGAGGAAACAGGCGCATGGCTTCTTCGATGATCATTCGCGCGTAACTTAAATTTGCCAAGTCCTCCACCGTGGGATCCCTGCCGCCGAGCACCGCCTCGAGTTCTTGATGCAGCTTCGCCTCTTCGGCGGGATGCTGCGAAAGCAAATACCACACCCAGGTCATGGTCACAGCGGTAGTCTCATGGCCCGCCATAAAAATGGTGATCACCTCGTCGCGTACTTCGGTAGCGTTCAATCCCACGCCATTGTCAGGATCCTTCGCGACGATCAACCGGGTAAGAAAATCCTGCGGAGCTTCTTCACGAATTTTTTCGCGCTCATTGATCAGCCGATAGATGGCGGTATCCATGCCGCTGAAGTGGGCACGTATGGCACTTACCGTGCGCTTGATTCGCCACGGACCGAGCAGCGGCAAAATGTCCAGCAGGCCGAAATCCATCGATGTTTGTGCAAACTCGAGCGCCTCGTGTGCGCATGCGGCTAATTCCTCCGCATCCGAGGAAAACATCGTCCGGCAGATAATTTTCAGAGTCAGCGCGTTCATTTCCGCGGCGATGTCAACTTCGGAAAATTCAGGCTGGGCATCCCAGCGCCGCGCAAAGGCAACCGTGGCATCCACCATCGCCGGTGCATACGATTCTACGGTGCGTATGCCGAATGAAGGTGCCATCACTCTGCGATGGGTCCGCCACTTAGCGAAAGGTGCACTTAGGAGGCCTTCGCCGAACATGGCAGAAAAGAATTCGATCTCCAGGTCATTTTTTGGATAGTTGGCAACGTTATCTAACAGTACTCGACGCACGCCTTCCGGATCATTGACCATGAGGACCTTCCCGAGCGGCGATTTCGATAGGTAGAATGGCTGCTCATAGGCCTCTAAAGGGATAATTTCAAACGGGTTCTCGCTGGACGCACGAATGGTCTTAAGAAAAGAGGCGGGTTTCAGCGGCGGAGGCGAGAGTCCGGCCGGTGTTTTGGCGGCGTAAATGCCCGGGGTAGTCAAGGCACGTTTCCTTCTTGCGAGTCGCAGCCGCCCATTGCCTTAATCAAGGCCGGTCAAACGCATTTGTATCTGACCGAAAGCGTAATGTGCTCAACCGTCGCGTGTTCGCGCGCCAACTTCAATAGTCGATCACGCTCGCGAAGACGCATGTCAAGTATGGTCATCGTACGCGCAGCGCAATTCCATTGAATCGCTGCTCGCGATTCGGCGCTTGAGTTCTGTCCGCGCAAACGAGTCCCAATTGTGGCATTTACGCGAGTTGCGGATCACGGCAACAAAAATAGTTTCCATCCAAGTCCTTCCGAACGTGGCGCGGCACCACGACTAGGTACTAAAGACCTTCAATGAGTCCGCGGTGGCGAATTATCCCACGAAATGGACGCCCCGGACTCAGCCGGGGCCACCGAACTATGCGGCGACTTTGCTCGGAGGCGCCGGACTTGCGGGCGTGCGCGGCGAAGTCGAACCGCCCAGAGCCGTACGGCTGTTGGGGGGTGTATGGGCCGTGCAAGCATCTGAGTTCGCTGGTATCCGATGATCACTTTGGAATAATCGAAGGCACAGCAAGACGCGGCGAAGCCGCGAAATCGAAGCAGTCAAACAGATCCCCGGCCGGATCGCCGATGTCCAGCGCCGGGGTCTTCCACGCCGTCAGACCGAATAGTCGTATACAGAATTTCACCACGCTCGCGTGAGAATAGAACTGATGAATGATCTGTTGCTTAGAGTAAGGGCTCACGATGAGGCACGGGACTCGAGGCCCAAAGCGAAATTGGGATCCTTGATAGCCCGCAGGACCCTTCCCGGTCCACTGTGATTGATTGGGCGAAGCCACGTGATCGTACCAGCCCCCCCAATCATCCCAGGTAATGATAATGGCAGTGCTGGCCCAGAGCGAACTGTTCGCTACATTGAGCACGCGCTGCGCAGTCCACTGTGCTCCCTGACGAACGGTCTGGCTGCCGGGGTGTTCGCTGTCGCCAAACGGCGCATACAGCCAGCTGACGTCGGGCAAAAATCCTTTCGCGACGTCGCTATCGAACTGAGAACTGGGAACATTCCACGAATTGCCTTGCAGTGCCTTTATGTGATTGAAGTAGGATGAGTTGGGCTCCGCGTAGTTGCGCCAAGTATGGCCCGCCATGGCGAGGGTCTGCGGAAGACTCGGGATATCGAAAGGCGGTTGCGGCTGATAGTTGCGTCCGTGGCTGCTGTTGTCAATCACAGGGGAATCCGCTGCGATAAGGAAAAGATGATTGGGCTCGGACTGGCTTGCAACATCCGTGAAATAGTTATCGCATAGGGTGTACTGTTGCGCAAAGGCCCAGTAGCCGGGAATGTCCGCCACTGTGTACTGCATCTTCGCCGAACCGGTGATTCCGCTGGCGCCATTGTTCTTAAGCCAGGTGTCGTGACCGTGCCCCTGATCCGGGTGCGGATCGATGGCGTGAGGGAGGCTCACTCCCGCCACGCCGGGAAAAGCACCAAAGTAATTGTCGAAAGTATGATTCTCTTTGGTGATGATGACCACGTGAGCAATGGGAAACATAAACACTCCTTAAAAAGTAGAATTGGTAATGCCTCTGGCTTCAAGCGAGTCGGCAGCGTTCCGGATGCGTCTCAGCGTGGGTACGATAGTGCAAAGAGTATTGCAGGCATCGGTTGCAAAATGAGCGCGACGCGATTCACCGTCACGTGAACTCGCCGTAGCTTCGACGCGGTCAATAAGAAGCATTTCTGTTCATGGAGTCGGCCTGTTAGGCTACCCTTCGCCACCCCCTATAGTCTCAGGAAGTCGCGCTATGTTCCGTGCAGTCCGAGTCGCCCGCCAAATCGGCCTGACAATCTTGACTGGCATACTGGTGCTTCCGGCGCACGCTCAGAAGCCGGCTGCGACGGCCAGTGCCGCGAGTGTAGCCGCTGACCCGGACGTTCTTGGTGCTGAACGGCTATTTTCGGCATGGATCGAGGAACAAATCGCCTATCGAGGGCTACCAGGCGTTGCGGTTGGCGTGGTAAGCAACCAGGATCTTATCTGGTCGAAAGGCTTCGGTTTCGCGGATCTCAAAAGAAAAATTCCGATGACTGCGACCACCCAGTTTCGCATGGCGTCCAACAGCAAGTTGTTTACCGCCATTGCCATCATGCAGTTGCGGGAAGAGGGCAAGCTGGGACTCGATGACCCGGTGGTGAAGTACCTGCCCTGGTTCAAGTCAAAGCCTGCCGGCAACGACGATGGTCCCGTCACGATCGAGCAGTTGCTATCACACAGTTCCGGCTTGCAGCGCGAAGCGGGGGACCACTGGGTAACATACAAATTTCCGAGCACCGATGAGATTCAGCGGCTCTATGCAGACCGAGAAGCGGCGTTTGCGCCGGCGGTACGGTGGAAGTACTCCAACCTGGCTTATGCCGTTGCCGGGCAAGTTGTCGAGAAAGTGAGCGGCGAGCCATGGTCTGTCTACGTTGAGCGCAACATATTCAAGCCGCTGGGCATGGAGGCATCGAGTGTAGATCGGGAAATTCCCGGACTGGCGGTACCGTACGGACGTCGAATGCCAGATGGCACGCGCGAGGTGCTGCCTTTCGTGGATTCGCGCGGTATGGCCGCAGCGACGGGCCTTACCTCGAATGTCGAGGACATGGCGAAGTTTATATCGGCACAGTTCCGCCGGGGCCCGCGCGGCGGAGCGCAAATCGTCAGCGGCGGATCGTGGCGCGAGATGCTGCGCGTGCGCTCATTGGACGAGAATTGGAGCGCCGGAACAGGGCTCGGATTTGACGTGAATCGCATAAAGGACAGGACCTACATTGGGCATGGGGGCGGCTATCCCGGAAATACGACTCAGACGCTCATTCAGTTAGACGATAGAGTCGGAGTGATCGTGCTTACGAACACCGGTGACTCAAATCCGGGCGACATCGCGCTGCAATTGATGCGTACCGTGGGCCAAGCCACCGCGAAGGCGGCGAACGCTGCGGGCGCAAAGCCGAGCGTCGAATGGGATCCCGCGTGGGAGCGCTTTGCGGGGCTTTATCGTGGTCGGTCTTCGGACCAACAGGTCGTGCTACTCAACAAGAGGTTGGTCATCATCAATCCGAACGCACCAAACTTGGATGATCCCGTTACGCTTGAACCACTTGGCGGCGGCAAGTTTCGCTTCGTCGCGCCAACAGGCGGCGGGGTGGTGGGCGAGGTCGTGCGATTCGTCGAGGAGAGCGGCCGGCCGATGCGCATGTACACGGGGGACAGTTGGATTGATCGGGTGCGCACGCAGTGAATTGATTCCGGGCTAGTCGTGCGCGCCCGGGTGCCTCAGATGCGCAACTTGTAGTTCAGAGGACGGCGCCGGTCCGGCGAGCTCGGCATATATGCCAAGAGCGCATACGGCTATCGTCGCCGCGGTTACCGCAATCGCTATGGTCAATCGTGATGGAACACGCATAATTCACTCCGTATGACAGGATTAGTAAACGCCCACTAAGAAGGACGTAAAGCAGTGATGAAATCGGACATGAAGGCGGCAGCGATCGCCGTTTATTGTTACCGATTCAACGCCCCGGGCTCGCTCGGATCTCCTTTCGGTGCCTAGGCTCCAAACGATCGCCGTCCCGCAGAACAAACGCGACGTTTCTGATGGCAGATATATCTTCGGTTGGATCACCGTCTGGCAATACAAACCAGCGTCGCGCTCGATTGACCCCCGATCGGCCATCACTCGCGCATAGGTAGCGCCGTTCCAAGTCCCGATGCGCAATACTTCATTTGCAGGATTCCGCCCCTTTTACGTACAACTCGACTTGCCGTTCAAATTTAAAAGCCGCGAAATTCGGTTTCGCCGTGCCGGAGGTGCGCTAGCCTCGTTCTTGACAGCGAGCGGATGATTCGACTTTGAGCCGAGGCGATGGCTTTTTTGTGATGAATGGCAGGATAACGGACATCAAGAGCACGATGGCGGTGATCGGCAGCATGCCCGTGAATGAGCCGGTCAGGTCCTTTGCTCGAGCAGCTAGGATCGGGCCTATTAAGCCCGCCAGCCCCCACGCCGATAAGATAAGGCCGTAGTTCAATCCCATGAATCGCGTACCGAAATACTGCGCGTTGTAGGATGGCATCGTTCCAAATCCGCCGCCGCAGCACAGAAGGATCACGGAGAATCCGGCGAGGGCGAAATTGAATTCATGAACGTTGCTGAGCAAAAACAGCGTCACCGCCTGAAAGAAGAACATCGCGGCAAAGCTGTGATTGCAGCCAATACGATCCGAGATCGTGCCCCACAAGAGGCGACCGATCGCATTAAACACGCTGACAAGCCCGAACAGCGGTGCAACCGCGGCAGCCGACACCTTGGTCAGCTCCGCGAGAATAGACACCGAGTTTGAAATGATTGTGATGCCGCCGATTACATTGACAAACAGCTGCATCCACAGCAGATAAAACTGTGGCATTGCAACAACTTGCGAAGGGGAGTAACCGTTGTTAGCCGAAGGCGATGCCCCGGCATGGCCCGAGATGCTGTAACCGCGCGGAGGATTGCGAAATAGCGAAGCGGCTAGCAGACCGACGATGAGAAAAACGACTCCAGACATGACAAATACCCGCATCACTGCACCAATGTCCGCCGCGGTCGGTGTTTGCGCCGCCGATAACATCGCAGAATCAAACGGAGCGCGCGCTGCTCTGGCCGCAGCTTGCGCAGCGATAAAGCCGCCCGCGTGCAAAGCTGCTTGATGAAATCCAGGCAACCGCGGAATCAATTGGTTGTAGGCAAACGCCCCGAGACCGAAAGCACCGGCGACGAGACCGCCGGCGAGTCCTTTCTTGTCTGGGAACCACTTGGTGACCATTGCGAGAGGGGTGATATAGGCCATTCCCGCGCCAATACCCCCGATAAGTCCATAGCTTGCGTACAACCAAGGCGCACCGAAGATCGGTGTTCCGAGACCAGCGAGCACATTGCCGCCTCCCCATAGCGCCATCCCCACGATCGCAACATGACGTGGGCCGGCCTTGTCCTGCCAGAAGCCGCCAACGACAGCGCCAACGGCGGCCAGGGAAAAATTGGCGATGGAATACGTCCAAGTCGTAACCGTTAAGTCCCATCGATAGGCCACCCGTAAAGGTTGCGTAAAGATTGCCCAGGAATAGACCGTGCCGATCATCATCATGACAACGGCCCCAGCGATGGCTATTGTCCATCGGTTGCGCGTCAGTTCCCAAGCGATGGCTCGGGTGCTGCGGTGTGCCTCGATTGGTAACTGCACGTAAATTCCATAAGTCGTGTTTGCTATATACCTACGGACGCAGTGCACCTGCGAAAAGCGACACCCCGAACGGATATGTTTTGGCAGGGCGAAGGACCCGCGCTCCCTTGAGGCGGGCTTCGATTAATTATGGGCGCAGGACAACGATGCAGATGCCGGCGAAGGCCAGAACTGCGCCCGGAATACGCGCTGCAATCGGCCATTCGCCCAGCAGAAAGCCGGCGAACAAAGCAGCGAAAAGCGGAGTCAAGAGCGTAAGGCTGGTGGTTACTGTGGCGGGTAGTCGCCTCGACGCTTCACTGTACGCTGCGGTGGGAACGGCGGTCGAGAAGGCGCCCAACAAGACCAAAACCCACCAGTCATGAGTGGAAGTCCTAGATAGGGGTTCGACTCCGCGGATCGCCAGCAAAACCATACTGGCAATTGCGCCCATGAGCGAGGCGCGCGCCGCCACGGCGACGCCATCCGGAGCATTCCCCGCGCTCGCGGCCGCGCGAAGCCGGGTCACGTAAAAAGCGGAGACAGCGGCCGCCGCCAGCGCCAATGCATCGCCGATGACAGAAGTGGATGAATATCGACTACCGGGTATCACGAAGCCGGCCAGCCCCGCCATGGCCATCACCACTCCAAAGAGTCGAACACGCGATACAGGCCGGCCCACGATTCCCTCGAAGCAAACCGCGATTAAGGGCGAGGATCCCACCAATAGAGTGACTTCGATCACCGGTGCACGCGTGAACGCCTCGGTGGCGAATACGTAGTAGGCAGCCATTGCCGCCACGGCCAGCCAGGGCGCCGCCGGCCGCTGCGTTCCATTGCGCCGTAGCATTGCGACGGCCGCGAGCACCGATGCCGACACCACCAGTCTGCAGACGGTAATCATTCCCGGGGAGGCTGTTGTGATGAGATGAACGAAAGTTCCCGTCATCCCCCACGACAGCGCGGCGATCAGACCCGCCGTTAAGCCTGCGCGATCCAGCGTCGCATCGCGTACTTCTTCTGCCATCGATCCACCACGGACGACTCATGACTGACAAGGGTGCCAGCTTTCGCCGGCATGCGGTGGACACTTTAACCAGGTAAAAATCAGCCGCCGGCCGGCCCGGCGTCCGGATGCCTTGGCCGGAACGGGATCTGAGGCGCGGCCCTGATGTTCATGATGCCTATGCCGTAAATAGGGCTCTGAGCCCCAACGGCTTGACGAGACCGGGAGGCGGTGGTCGTACTAAGCGTGAAGCCTCGATACAGGGGGATCAACTACATCGATGAACTGCGAAGAATCACCACACCTGGGTCGGTTTAGAAAATTTTCCGGCAGTGGGATTTCATGGCCTCGTGTAGGACAATTCACAAGCCGTAGTCCGCCGGAGGATTTGCTTGGCCTGCCTCATTGTCATTCGCCTCGGACTAGCGTGTAAGCTTGCTCGAATTTGGACCAGGGCTCGGACCCGCCTAAAACATGACCGATCTTTTTTTTATTATCACAACCACCACAAAAGAGCGCTCTGAATACGCCTCTCTAGATGACGCGGTTATCGCGTTGAGCGGCCTGCTCGAACTCCAAACAGCGCGAGGCTACATGACCGAGCGCAACCCAAGCGGTCGGCACATGAGCAAACACCCCGATAAGCCGCCTGTGATGTTTTGGATCGAGGATGCCATGGGAAAGGTTGTGAGCTAGGGTTTAGAACACGATGCACGTTTCCCGATGGCCTAAGAACACCAGCCGTTCTGGCCATGAGCGGCGAATCAATCACTGGGGAGTCTATGAATTTTTGCTTTGGCGTATCGTCCGTGCCCATAACATGCATTCATTGAAGTCGCCGATGCTCGACGGACGCCGCAATGTTTATGCATTCGGCATAGGCAGCGCTTTGGTAACGGTCGGCGTCATTCTGCACCTACCGATGTTTTGGATGAGCCGGGAAATGCACTACGTGCTGTCCGGCATGGCCATGGACCGCTCGATGTATTGGGGTATGGCGCTCATTGTGGGAGGCATAGGGTGTGCAGCCTACGGGTTGTTGCCGAAAGAGCGAGTGCGGCCGTCCGTAGCCGACCGTGAGTGGGGTAGGTTGACCATCTCCTCTACGACGAAGCTCACGGCTGCTCACTGGGGCATGTCGGGTCTTTTGGCCTTGGCTTTGGTCATCGACATCATGAAGCCGGCCAGCTTGGGATTTGTTACACCCGGAATGCGCTCGGAATACCATCTAGATGCCGGAATGGTGGCGTGGTTGCCATTCGCAGCCCTATTTGGAACCGTGGTGGGATCATTCCTCTGGGGAGCGCTGGCGGATATATATGGCCGGCGCGCCTCAATTTTACTGTCTTCCGTCATGTTTATCGGCACTTCCATCTGCGGGGCGATGCCGGATTTTTGGTGGAACGTGGGTATGTGTTTTTTGATGGGAGCTGCCGCCGGCGGCATGTTGCCGGTGGCGTATGCGCTATTGGCGGAAATCATGCCTGCCCGCCATCGTGGCTGGAGCCTCGTACTGATCGGGGGTATCGGGGCGGTGGGCGGATACTTTGCTGCGAGCGGACTGTCCGCCTTACTGCAGCCGATGTTCGGCTGGCGAATCATGTGGTTCCTTAACTTGCCTACCGGCCTGCTTTTGGTGGTTTTGAGTCCACTGCTGCCCGAGTCTGCCAGGTTCTTGCAACATCGCGGACGCAAAGCCGAGGCGCGCGCGATGTTCGCTAAATTCGGAATGACGGTGCATGAAGAAAAAGCCTCGGGCACGGACCCTGTAATCGCCCCGACGGGTCAGCTGCCTCTGCCGCCGGTAGATCGGCAGTTCATCGGCATCAGCCTGGCGCTGACGCTCGCGGCGCTGGCGTGGGGATTGGTGAATTTCGGTTTGCTTCTGTGGTTGCCCTCTGCGTTGGTAGCGGAAGGGCGCAGTGTTGCGGCCTCGAGTGCGCTCATTGCTAAGTCTACTTTGCTAGCAGCACCTACCATCATCATTGCCGCTTGGCTCTATAGTGCTTGGAGCACTAAGTGGTCGTTAATCATCATGATTGGCGTTACAGCGTTGGGTTTGCTGGGCTTGGCCTTGAGGGAAATGGGTATGGGTGCGCTCTCAAATCCGCTGCTGCCCTTGACATTGGTGATCTTAGGATCATGCGGAGCCATTTCCATTTTATTGCCGTACACAGCCGAGAATTATCCCGTGCGTGTGCGAGGGCGCGCCGCGGGGTGGGTGGCCGGCTGTAGCAAGCTTGGCGGCCTGCTGGCTCAGGGTCTAAGCGTTGCCGGCGCGGTTCCGGCGTTTGGCATCGCAGTGGTCTTCATCAGCGCGCCCGCGGCCATCGCCTTGGTGTTGCTCGTGCTTTTCGGCCATGAAACGCGAGGCATCGATCTCGGGGAACTCGATGCAGCAGGACACTTGAGGGCCAAAAAGAAGATGGGTGGGATAAATTAAGATCTTTCGATCCATGGCGCGCCGGCATGGCGCATATGAGACTCCAATGCCCTGGAACGACCCTTCCCGTTACAGTTTAGGTATGTGAAAGCGGCTGATCATCAGGGAACCGGACAGCCCAAAGATCAGCGCAAACGGGTGTATTACGTGGGTGGCAATCCTCACTTCGCCCAGCCATAGGTGCTCGCCGATATCTCCGAGAAACGCGGCGAGCGTCAAAATGCACACCACGAGAAACGAGGTCGGTATGGGAGTGCCTTCGAAATACTTGACCTTGGCGGTCCCTCCGGACAACTCTTCCGCAGTCACGTTGTAGCGTGCGAGACGTGAAACACCGCAGGCGACGAAATAGCCCAAAATGATTCGGTCATAAAGTCCTTGCATACCGCAAGCGTAACCAATCATCGCAGGAGTAACGCCGAAAGAAATAACATCAGCCAGTGAATCCAGTTCACGGCCCATCGCAGAGTTGGTTTGCCTCCATCTCGCCACCCGTCCGTCAACCACGTCAAAGATGAAGGCCGCCAGCACTAGGGCACCCGCGAAATAGATGTGTTCAACGTTTCCGGTTTGCACGTAGCTTATCGTGGAAAACAACGCCGCCGTGCCGCAAATGGCATTGCCGAGCGTGAACCAATCGGCCAAATGGAACTCGCGAATCATCGAGAAAGGTTTTCGCGGTCTAGCGGTGTTCATGAGAGGGTTCCGGACGCAGGACTCATGCCTGATTCTACCGTGTCTGCGGCGCTGCGCATGGCCTGGACTCCATAATTGAGGACCTGCGGATCACGCTGCGAACCAGTCAGTCAAAAATCGCACCGCCATACGTCCCGCAGGGCATGCCTTTGTTGCCCGCGCAGGATCGCCCGACTCCGAAGAAAAAAAACCGCTCTCGACATTGCCAGAGGCGGTTTGAGGCTTGATCAGCAACTTGCTCAAGTCGTGCGTTTCGCCTGATCCTTGATGGGTAGTCGGCGAATTCGCTTGCCGGTGGCCGCGAAAATCGCGTTGCAAAGGGCGGGTGCAATGGGCGGTATACCCGGTTCACCGACACCACCCAACGGCACGCTCCAATCGGTCGCCGGAATCAAGTGCAACCGGATGTCGGTGGGGGCTTCGTTGATGCGGGTCACACGATACTGGTGGAAGTTATCCTGTTGCGACCGTCCGCGTTTGAAGGTGATCTCGCCAAACATCGCGAGGCTTATTCCCATGATCACGGCCCCCTCGAGCTGCGAGCGAATGCGGTCAGGATTGACTTGCGGACCACAGTCAAAGGCCACATCCACACGCGGAATCTTGATTCGTCCCGCATCATCGATCTGCACTTCGACCACCACAGCGGTATAGCTTAAAAAACTGTAATGAGCCGCCAATCCCTGACCGCGGCCCCGTGCGAGCGTTTTGCCCCACTCGGCTTCTTGAGTGACGGTTTCGATAACGTGCCGCAAGCGGCCGGTATCAACCGGATAGCGCTCGGGAGATTCGCCATGATTCCAGCTGTCTTGCTGGCTGCGAGGATCGATTTTGCGCGCCGGTCCGATGAGTTCCAGCAGATAGTCGCGATGATTTTTATTGGCGCTTGCCGCCAGTTCCGACACAAACGATTGTATGGCAAAGGCGTGGGGTATATTGGATACGGAACGGAACCAGCCGACGCGGCAATGTGCGCTAGCTTCCGGGTTTTCAAGCCGCAGATTGGAAATAGCAAAGGGCAGGTTGATAAAACCCATTCCCAGCTCCGGCGGCACTTCGTGATTTATCTTCGGATCGAATAGTGTCGCAAGCGAGGGGGCAACACTGCGATGCAGCCAAGCGCTGACTTTGCCGTCGGCGTCCATACCCGCTTTCAAATATTCAACGGACACGGTATGCAGGAAATCGTGGTGCAGATCGTCTTCGCGAGTCCATGTCACTTTAACCGGACGCCCCATCGCTTGAGACAAAAGCGCGGCCTCGGTGGCAAAGTCCGGCTTCGATTTACGCCCGAACCCACCGCCGAGCAACATCACATGCACGGTGACATTTTCCGGGGTGATGCCAAGATGCTTTGCGACATCCTCGCGGGTTACTTGGGGCGCCTGGGTCGGCGCCCAAACTTCGCACTTGCCATCGGTGAAGCGAGCTACTGCAGCGGGCGGCTCCATAGTTGCGTGTGCAATGTGCGGGATGTAGTACTCAGCCTCGATTGACTTGGCGCTGGACTGAAACGCATGGTCGACGTCACCCGACTCGCGTACAACCATGCCGGGTCGCCGAGCGGCGTCATGAAGCGCGTCGTGATACGCATCGGAATCGTAGCTGCCGTTGGCGCCGTCTTCCCACTCGATCTTCAGCAGCTTTCGCCCCGCAATGGCGGCGCCGGTGGAATTGGCAATGACGGCGACACCGGCGAGAATATGAAATTCAGCGGTTGCGATGCTCGCGGGCATCTGCAGCACTTTCTGAACGCCAGGTGAGGCGGCGGCCGCCGCGCCGTCGAACTGCTTGATGCTACCGCCGAGTACTGGGGAGCGTGCGATGACGGCGAAGCTCATGTCTTTGAACCAGGGGTCGATGCCGTACTGTGCTTGACCGGTGACAATGTCGTGTCCATCCGCAAGCGCTACTCCGCCTTTACCGAGGTAGCGAAAGTCCTGCGGCGATTTCAAGCGCAATGAATCCCGCGCCGGGACCGGCAACTTGGAGGCGCGCTTTGCAAGCACACCGTACCCGAGCTTACGGCCTGTTTTTTGATGCACCACTTCATGATTGAGCGCCCGCACTTCGGCGACCGGTACGCTCCAAGACAATGCCGCGGCCTGTTCCAGCATCATTCTGGCAGCGGCGCCGCAGCGTCGCATTGGCTCGATGAAATGCCGCGTGCTGCGCGAGCCGTCAGTGTCTTGGCTGCCGTACTTCTCTTCATCGGCAGGAGCTTGTTGGACACGGACTTTGGCCCAATCCGCTTCCAATTCCTCCGCAACGATAAGCGGCATGCCGGTGCGCACGCCTTGCCCCATTTCCGAGCGATGCACCATGATGGTTACCCAGCCGTCATCGCCGACGCTGAGGAACACTAATGGACTATCCACAGTGCCATGCGGCATGCCCTCGGCACCATACTTTGGGGGATCAGTCGGCGCGGCCTTCGCGATGCGTAAAACGTCCGCCACCAGCACCAGACCTCCCATCGCTTGAAGCCTCAGTAAGAATGAGCGCCGACTCAAGCCTTCAGGTGAGGTCGATTCATCAGCGGCGATCATGGCTTTGCTCCCTGATCGGCAGCCTGCTTGATAGCCGCTCGAATGCGTGTATACGTTCCGCAACGGCAGATATTCCCGGACATGGCGGCGTCGATGTCAGCATCACTTGGGTGGGGTTTCACTTGCAGCAGGGCCGCCGCGGACATAATTTGTCCAGCCTGGCAATAACCGCATTGAGGCACGTTGAGTTCTTGCCACGCCCCCTGCAGTGCCGCGCCGACAGGCGTGGCCCCGATACCCTCGATCGTGGTGATTTTCTTTCCAACCGCCTGCTCAAGAGTCAGGACACAAGAGCGCAGCGCTTGACCGTCGATCAACACGGTGCACGCCCCGCATAAGGCCATGCCGCAACCGTACTTGGTCCCTGTCATCCCCAGAAGATCGCGCAGAACCCAGAGCAGCGGTAGTGCAGGCTCGGCGACGATGGCGACGGTCTGATCGTTTATCTGTAATTCCATCTGAACTCCCATGAGCGCTAATTGCGACCTGTTCCCGACAATACTTTGATGACCCGCTTCTCGCCCGTGCCGACGAAGGTTTGTTCTCGATACACCACCTTGTCACCGATGTGTATTTCAACCACATGTTCTCCCGAAGTCACGTTCAGCACTTGCGGCTTGCCGCTGAATTCGGCGGTTTGGCCACTTTGAACACCGTCAACGAAGGCGATTGAACCCGCGGGGGCGCCGGTCACGATAATCTCTGAGGGGTCCCGAGGCGCATTGGCGCGGTGAAACCAGCTGCATGCGGACAGGCACGCAAGTGCCATAAAAATAAAGTTTTTCAATCAGCGCCCCTTAAGCCTGCCTAAATATTAGGTTGATTAGCGTTCACAATGCTACTCGGGTCGAGACGAAATCGGGACTGTCTTGAATTGCGACGGGTGAGGTCGCGCAATGCGCGCACTTTAGGGCAGAGAATCCTGGGTACAAATCGGCGTCTAACTCAAGCATTTTTATTGACTTAGGCTGGAGTTCGCGAAAAACGGCCGCATAAAGCGATGGAGGAGCCAAACGTGAAGAAAATTGTGGGTATTTACAGTGCACCTGGGCAGCACTGGGTGGGTGACGGGTTTCCGGTACGCTCGCTATTTTCATATCAGAGTCACGGCCAGCACATCAGCCCCTTCCTGCTGCTCGATCGGGCGGGGCCGCAACGTTTTGCGCCGACGGCCGCGCGCCGTGGTGTTGGAGAACATCCGCACCGGGGTTTTGAGACCGTCACCATTGTTTACGAAGGCGAAGTAGAGCATCGCGATTCCACCGGCAGCGGAGGGACGATCGGTCCCGGCGATGTGCAGTGGATGACGGCGGGCGGCGGCATCTTACACGAGGAGTTTCACTCGCCAGCCTTCGCCAAGGCTGGGGGCACGCTCGATATGGTGCAGCTCTGGGTCAATCTGCCCGCCAAAGATAAGGCTGCGCGGCCTCGCTACCAGACATTGCTGAACAAGGACATTCCAGTGGCGCCATTGCCGCGCGCTGCAGGTTCGGTGCGAGTCATCGCCGGTGAATATGCTGGGTATAAGGGACCCGCCTTGACCTTCTCACCCATTGATGTGTGGGACGTGAGCCTGCGGCAGGGGGCCAGTGCGCTATTCAATTTCCCGGCAAATCGTACTGTGGCGATGGTGATTCTGCGCGGTACGGTGCAAGTTGACGGCGACGCGGTTGCGCGCGAGGGACAACTCGTCGTGATGGATTGCCAGGCAGGCTCCGTCGCGCTTCAAGCCAGTATGGACTCGACATTCCTGGTGTTGAGCGGTGAACCGCTCAATGAGCCCATCGTCGGTCTCGGCCCATTTGTCATGAACACAGCGGCGCAGATAGAACAAGCTGTCAAGGACTTCAATTCCGGCCGCTTCGGGCGCATATCCACGTCTGCCGGCGTTCAATCAGTCGATGGCTAAAAGAATTCATATTCGAATCGGGCTAGCCATGTCTGCCGTGGTGCGTCGGCATTAAGGCCGACCACCACGCCGACGCGGTATTCTAAGTTTGATTTGGTGCCGGCGAGGTGCCATTCTCCGGAAACGATGGGGCCTGCCTGATACGAATTGTCGGCATGACGGCCGTAGAACTCCACACCGGGACGGAATAACTGGGAGACCGCATAGGTACCGGAGTACGTGTAGCGGAATCCGTAGTTTGCACTGGCACCCGAGCCGACCTGCTTTTCCCAAATTAGATTCACAATATGCGCAAGACGGCCCATCGTTTTTTCAATAAGCGCGCCAAGTTCGATCGTATCGTGGCCTCCCGCAACCGTCGAATGAGCATATTCGGCCAGCAGTCCACCATCCGCCCAGTACTCGCCGGGCGCCGTTAGCTGGAAAATGTTCTCGAATTCGTAGCCAATCAGCCTGCCGCGGGAACCGGGGTCTTTCTGATATTCGGCTATATACACTTCGGGCTTCCACCAGCTGCTGACCGCATGCGCAATGGCTACCTCGGCAGCCGCACCGCCCGCATTCCGGCGAGGGTCCACATCGTGATAACCGCGTAGCTCTATTTCGTTCTGCGAAGCGATGACATAGGGAGAGTAAATGTTGTAGTCATCGGCGCGAGCCATTCCGACGCAGCACAAGGCGACTATCCCAAAAACGGCGGCTCTCATGGCTGAGCTTTTGGCAGCGTATCCCCCGCAGCGGACGAGGAACGCGAGGTGGGCATCACATTTCGTTGCTGCCAGAGCATGCCGGCTATTAAAAGCGCCAAGGTCGTGAAGTAGAAGGCGAGCTGGATTCCAGCGGGTGCGGACTTATATCCGATCAGCACGCTAAGAGTCTTGCCCAGAGCCGAGTCATCCGATAAAAGGCGCGCGGTGTCCCATATTTGGCTGCCTAATGCGGGCAAAAGATCGCTCTGGACGAGATAGCCTGCGGCCGTGGAGGCGAGCCCCGCGGCCAGTAATACCAACATGATGTTCGTCACGGTGAAGAAGTAATTAATGGGTATATGCAGCAGACCGAGATATAAAGCGAATCCCAACGCCGCTCCGCCGCAGATTCCAAGAGCGATTCCGCCTGCCATTTGAACGGCGCTGATGCCGCTGGCCGACATCCCGAAGAGGAAAAGCACCACCTCCGATCCCTCGCGCAGCACCGCGAGTGCCACCACGGTTAACAAGAGATTGAGCGAGCTCGATCCCTGCTTCACGGCACTCCCGACACTGCTCATGTGCTTGGCTAGCTCCCGGCCATGGGAGGACATCCAGATCACGTGCCAGCCAATCATGAGTACTGCGAGCAGCAAAACAGCTGCGTTGAAAATGTCCTGGCCCGCACCGCTTGCCAGCTGTGCAATAAAATCCGCTCCTAACGCGATCAACAGAGCACCCGCAACTCCGAGCCCGATACCGCCCACTACCCTAGCTGCCCGGCCGGGCACACCTCGAGTAGCGGCGCAAATAATCGAGATGATCAAGGCGGCCTCGAGAACCTCACGAAAAACAAGTAACGCAACGGCAGGCACGGCTTACTCTACAATCAATCGGCCTTGCGCCGTGTCTCGATGGAAGTCGCCAAAGAACCCGTAGGTACCGGCACGCAGGGGGCCTATAAAAACAACGATGCTTCGATTGGGCAGAACTAGACTCTCGCGGTTGAAATCAGTGCTCTCGAACTCCTCAGGCGTCGTATCTCCATTGGTGATATGCAGCTTGACCTTGGTGCCGGCAGGGATCTTAAGTTCACTTGGTTGATAGACGTGATTCTTAATCAGCAACGAAAATTCGGGCATGTCCGCAGCGACCGCAACCGATACAAAAGTTGCGCCAATCGTCGCCGCGACTACACTGAAAAGCTTCATGTTTGCTCCATACTTGTACGCGAATGATAATCGTTCTCATTCAAGTCGTCAATTTCTGGCTGGCCTTAGGGCACATCGATGTTTTAAATGGCTTTTAACCGAGGTTGTGCGGGTCTGCTGTCAACACCCCCTGAGACGCGGGTCGCCTTAACGCAATCCGAGCGAGAGATCGTTGCTAACGAAGCGTTTTGAAAGGCAATGCTCCGCGCGCGACATCAGTCGGCTCAGATCCGGGATACAAGGAATTCATGAAAATTGAGGCCATGCTTTGGATTTTGGTGTTGATTTCAGTGGCCCTTGCCATCGTCTCGCCCAAGCATCGTGCGCGAAGTTTGTTGGCCTGCGGAATCATTATCGTGGCCATTGTGGCGGTCGTCATAGTTACCAAGCGGGGCGAAGTACCGGTGCCGACATCGCCGGCGATTGCGGCCCAAGCAACGGCACAGCAGCCGAAACACGTCGATTTCGAGCGCTTCCACATTGATAATCTGGACCAGAAAGATCCGGAGGCGAAGCACAGGATTGCCAATTCCGAAATCCGCTTCGAGCAGATACGAGCCGAGGCAGGCTCGCAGCCCGGGACGATTGGCACTGTCAGCGCACGCCTGTACAACGATTCCACGCGTTTTGCCTTAACCGATTACGCCTACTACCTGGTGGTGCAGGACTGTGTGAAGAGTACGTGCACCGTCGTTTACGATCAGCGCGGTTGGGCACCGGCCTCGGTCCCGGCCAGCCAAGCACGCGACATCACGGTTGCGATCCGTGATGGCGATACGCGCGGGGTACCCGTATTCAAGGTCATCGGCACGGCAAACATAACACTGTCGCCGACCGATACTCGCTCGTACCAAACCACCCGAGCCGCGGGCTCTTGACGCTGACAATTCAATTTTGCCATACCCTAGCGGGGTATATTACAGTTAGGGTACAGGGGGAGGGTATCGTACCCTGGGAAACATAGGAAATCGCAGAGCACGTTGTGTGAATGCCGGCCATGAGCGTTTCGAAAAACCTGATCAAGTATTTACATCTCGAAGTCTGTGGCGTAAGGTCGCGGCGTCAAAGGTGATGCGGGGTCCTGCATGAGTTGTAGTAGCAGAACAAATGGTATGAGCGTTGCGTTCTATGCAACGGCTCGCTCGGCCCCGTAGCCTTTAGGATTTTCTCTAGGTTCTCCGCCGGCGGGCGGAGAGCAACCGATTCGACACTGCGCGTTCGTGTCTAAACTTTCCCTGACTTCCGTTGAGCCCCCCTCGTTGAACCAGAGATAGCTCATACGAGGATCTTCTGCCTACCCCCATGCGGCGACGTATTTGTGCCGGTTGAAGCGAACGCGCTTGCGCGATGGAGGAGGGATCATGATCAACAAGTACTGCAGGCAAATCTTGCACAAGGGTGGGAATGCCGATGTTCGGCATGGTCGCCACTGCAGCACAATCGCGCCTCGCGCGAAGCTCGAGGATAAGGGACAGCCGGCTCTGAGGTGCTGGCGCCGAAATCCTCATACCGGTCGGCTCGAGATGCATTGGCAAGTGGCTTACGCAGGCCCACCGATGTCTATTACACCGCGACTTTCACCGACACCAGCACCGTTGAGCCGAATCCGCGTACAGGCACTGGTTTACCAAAATGTACTGAAGGCATCGTCTCGGGGCGGGAAGCTGCCATAAATGCAGCGAGTGAATAAACGGGCGTATGTGGCTCCTGTTGCGATCGCCGCAGCTTGCGCGCCGCTGCGTTGGTTTGGCGCCCTGCGTCACGCACTTAAGGGGCGCCAGGGCCCGTTTCGACCCAGATCGCTTTAATAACGCCGCAGCCTTTATGCTCTCGCCGGGCTTGTGCCGCCCAAAGTGCCTACGCCACTGCGACTCGCGACGAGGTCGAGGTACCTGCCGCTCGAGGCTTGGTGCTGCGAAACCAAGCCTTGTGTGCTTTGGATTGCTGCCGACACCCGAGTGGGCGTGCCCAAGTCCGACCATCCGCAAGGGGGCACTTGCTGCAATTTCAGAACATCCGGATGCGTTGCAAGCACGTCGCGTGCAAAATCCAACGTCGGCATGTCAGCGTAGAGTCGGGTAAGAGCTAGGCGCGAGCGGAAGCTCAGCAGGGGACTGCCGATCGCCGTCCGCATCTCTTCGGCGAAGTAGTTAAATGATGCGGGAAAGAGTTTCAACAGTGTTTGCACTGACGCTGCGACGATTGACATGTTCCAAAGCGCGCCCTGCGGGATCAGTGCCGCGGCCATCGTCGGGCTGGGTTTCTCTACAACTTGTTGCACCCCAGACAAACCTGCGCTCGGCGAGTCAGTAGGAATGATGTATCCCATGTCAGGGTCGGCGAATTGCGGCTTGGCTCCTAGTAAATAGACTCGATCCGGATCGGCGGCTGCAAATATGGAAGCCAGTTTCAGAGATCTTGCGAGCGCGTTTTCATCTCGAAAGCTGTGATCGGCAGGCAGAAACACCACCGTCGCTGCCTTATCTCGCCCCGCGATATGAAGAAGGGAAAATAACACCCCCACCCCGGTGCCGCGATTTTCAGGCTGAATGAAAATATTGCCCAGCGGCATCCCTAATAGGGGTGACGACCACCAGCGTCGGTGCTGGGCAGCCACGACCGCGCACGCTCGACCAGGTCCTGCGATACCGTTAGCGCGCTCAAGAGCCAGGTCGAACAGGCATTCTCGACGGCTCAGGGAACAGAACTGCTTTGGAACGAACTCCCCCGTGGCAGTTTTGGTCAGCGCCTGGACGCGTGCGCCCGTGCCACCGGCCATGACGACCGTCCAAGGCTTCCTGCCATGCCTGGCCTCGCGAAAGGCGCGCAGCGAACTTACTTTTGAATCGAACATTTGGCGAGAGTATTGAACGGTGCTGCGGGCTAGCTATAGGTAAAACTCTTGAGCGGCCGTAAGACAAAAATTAAGGTGCACTCACATGCGGATATAGGCTGACGCCGTGTCGTTGCCCGCACCTACGGCCCGCCTGACAGTGAGTTTGATAGCATCAAGCCGGCTATACCAGGGATTTGCGTCACGAGGTCTTACAAATGGCCACGGCAGCAGCGGAGATTTCAGATGACTCCTCATTCAGCCATTGAAATCAGGCTGGGCGCGGATGAAGGAGTAGTTTTCGTGCACGTGAGGGTGCCGCAGGCGACTGATATCCATATATTGGATGCGATTAAGAGCCAGGTTCACGAGCTCTTTTCCGCAGTAGAGCAAATGGACGGACGACAGCCACAGAATTTCGTGACGCAAGAAGCCCACGGTGGCGATAGCCAAAATTATAACTGTGTGGTGTGGAGTCGAGAATACTCGGATCCGGCATTTCCAGCGCGGTTTGAGGTGGCCCTTAGGGCTCTAGCCGAGGCGGGCATCGTCGCCGCACTGCATTAAGGGAACGCCCATCCACTGGGCGTTCCCGAATCCCACGCTACCTCATCATCAATGCACTGCAGCGTCCGCTTCAGCTTTCGCTTTGTGCCGATAATAGTGCGATTTGCTCTTATGAACGCTGGCATTGGTTTTGTCCGACGCCTTTCGGGCGCCTGAGTGAACCGATGCCTTTGCATTGTCGGCACCCTGTTTGGTGGTTTCAGCCGCGGCTTTAGACGTGTCCTTCACCGAGTCCACAGCCTGGGCTGCAGCCACCGATACGAGTGCAGTACCGGCAATTGCAATCAACAGTTTTCTAATCATCATCGCTCCTTGTTTATTTGAGTTTGGTTACGCTTTGCGCCTAATGGCGTGAAAGATGACGAGCACTACGACGGCCCCGACAACGGCCACCAACATGCTATAAATATTAACCCCGGTTACCCCTGACATGCCAAAGGTACTAAACAACCAGCCCCCGACAACGGCTCCGATGACACCAAGCACAATATCGAGAATCACACCTTCACCAGTTTTGTTGACCAGCTTACTGGCGATGAAGCCGGCGATAAGACCCAAGATAATCCAAGCGAGAAACGACATATAGCACCCCTTTAGTATTTTTGCGATTGCAACAATAAAGCCCTGCTGGGTGCTTGCTGCGCCACACCCTCGCGCACGTTACATCCAAGCGGGTAACTTTGCGCCTCCACTGGGGGTAGGCGGTGACTGACACGACAGATCATAATTCGCGCACGCATCCATGCGTGCGACTTTTCACCATTGGATGCCCTGACTATCACATCCGTGCTGCCGGGCATCGGGGCTATTATTCGACGCAGCGCCACATCTTGTCCGAGGCGGCCCCCTCAACCCTAATGGTGATATGTCATGTTGTTGCAATACGCTACGCACGCGCCTCTTGCACGCGAACTCTCCACTTAACATAGATCGTGGCTATCCTGTGATTATCAGGCACGAAGCCCCAGCAGGGGCTTATGTGACTAAGGGCAAGATGGCCTCCAAGGAGCCACACGGGTGCGTGTCCGTTGACACCCCAAGATGGCGGTGTTTACCTAAAGGTCGGGCCCAGGGGGCATGATAAAAACTAGAGGGTGCTAGGATGCGCAGACGAGAATTTGTTCATGCCATGTCGAGCGCGGTACTGCTGAGGGCGGCAAATGCCAGTGGAAAGGAAAAATCGCAGCGGCCGCTTCGTATTTTGATTCTTGGCGGCACCAAATTTATCGGAATCCACATCACCGAGCTTGCCCTGCAGCGCGGACACGCCATAACCCATTTTAATCGCGGCAAAACCAACGTCGACTTGTTTCCAGATATTGAGCATATCAAGGGCGATCGTGACGGTCAGATTGAGGCGCTCAGAGGCCGCAATTGGGATGCCGTCATCGATGACTCGGGTTACCTACCGCGGCACGTGCGGCTATCGGCAGAACTGCTCGCGCCGAATGTGCAGCGTTATCTGTTTGTATCGACGATTTCTGTCTATGCCAGTCTTGCGAAAGCCAATACGGAAGACTCGCCGGTCGGCAAGATCGCCGATGAAAGCGTCGAAAAGGTGGGCGATGAGAGCTATGGACCGCTCAAAGCATTGTGCGAGCGGGCCGCGATGACCGCAATGCCAGGTCGCGTGGCGGTGGTGCGCCCAGGTCTCATAGTAGGGCCCCATGACCCGACGGACCGCTTCACTTACTGGCCGGCCCGCGCCGCGCGGGGCGGCGAGATGCTGGCGCCGGACGCGCCGGGGGATCGAATTCAATTCATTGACGCGAGAGATCTTGCGGCATTCGTACTCAAGCTGGTTGAGGATCAAACCCTTGGCACCTTCAACGCCGCCTCTGCGCCGGGCATGTTTACCATGGGCGATTTGGTTTCCTCGAGTGTTAACGCCGCCAACGCGCTGGTAAAGCCCAGCCCGCCGCCGCATGCCGAATGGGTACCGGAGGCCTTTTTGAAGAAGCAGGAGATCCAGCCCTGGGCGGACATGCCGGTGTGGTTTGGGGAATCCGGCGAGTTCGCCGGCGCTTCGAGCACGAGCGTGGCTCGCGCGTCACGCGCAGGTCTTGCAATTAGACCGATCCAGCAGACCGTGAATGACACGCTTGCGTGGCATTTGCAGCGCCCCGCGCAAGAGCAGACGAAGTTGAGCGCAGGGCTCTCAGCTGAGCGCGAACAAAAAGTCTTGAGTGCCTGGCACGCCGCATCAGAAAGAAAATCTTGACCGGTGCCCTGAACACGCATACGGCGCGGGGAAGTTCGCGCATCGCGAGCCTCGCTCAGCGCCTCGTGGCGGTGCAGCCCGCGGAGTTGCCGGCGCTGTTGGCGGCATTCGCCACCTTGTTCTGCATGTTCTCCAGCTACACGATATTGCGGCCGATTCGCGACACCATGGGCATTACGTCCGGCTTGGAAAAATTGCCGTATTTATTTTGGGGCACGTTTGCCGCGATGCTGGCCATACAGCCCGTATACGGCTGGCTGACCTCGCGGCTGCGTCGGCCTGTATTCCTACCCTGGGTGTACGCTTTTTTTGTCGCCAACCTATTGGGCTTTTACGTCTGGTTCAATTTGCAGCAGGATCACACTTGGATCGCGCGCGCTTATTACATCTGGGTCAGTGTTTTCAATTTTTTTATCGTCGCCGTGTTCTGGAGCTTGATGGCTGACGTGTTCACGCGCGAGCAAGCAGGCCGTATGTTTGGTTTCATTGCTGCGGGTGCCAGCACGGGTGGTTTACTCGGCCCATTGGTGGCCGGCCGACTTGCAGTGCCGTTGGGTACCATCAATCTGCTGCTGATCTCGGCGGCGCTGCTGGGAGCGTCGGTTTTTTTTATGATGCGCGTGATTCGCTGGCAGCGCGCGTTCGGTACCGCTGCGCGCGGCATCGAGACGGACACGCCGTTGGGCGGAAGCATGCTTGCTGCATTTCAGCAAGTGCTTCGCTCCCGGTATCTGCTCGGGATCGCTCTTTTCGTAATTTTTTTATCCTGGGTTTCGACGTTTCTCTATCTCGAGCAGCAGGCGTTTGTCGCCAAAGTGTTCGCGACTCGCGATGAGCGCACGCGTTTCTTCTCTGATGTGGATTTCTGGGTGAATGCCTTCTCACTGTTTACCCAATTGCTGCTGTTTGGGCGACTCTTCAAGTGGGCCGGACACCGCGCGTTGCTGGTCTCGGTGCCGCTGCTAATGACGGTTGGGTATGGGATTTTCGCACTGCTACCGAGCTTCGCGGTGCTGGTAGGAGTGCTCGCGGTGCGCAGAGTCGGCGAGTACGCAATCACGCGTCCATGCCGCGATACTCTTTACACCGTTTGCACCCGCGAGGAGAAGTATAAAGCGAAGAGTCTCATCGATACGTTCATCTATCGGGGAGGCGATGCGACCAGTGCGTCGATGTTTCAACTGCTAACGGGAGGCCTGGGGTTGAACGCCAGTGGCGTGGGCTGGTTCGGTGCCTTTATTTCGGCGCTGTGGACCCTGCTGGCGCTTGCACTCGGAAAGTCTCAGCAGCTCAGCGGCGCGCAGGGGGCGGCGCTAGAACAGTGTGCCCCGTTGTCAGACAAGGGAACCCAAGCCAGCTAGCGGCTCATTCGCTCGGCACAAACATCCACAGCAGCACATACGCGAGCAGGCCTGCGCCCGCACAAAGGAATAGTGCTACAAAAATCAGGCGCCATACCCAGGATTCGACGCCGGTCGCCCGCCCCAGTCCGCCGCATACGCCACCGAGGATTCGATCAGTGCGGCTGCGCCGAAATGTATTGACGGCGGAGACGAGCGGTTGGTTGGAGCGCGCCTGTTCCCCGTTCAGCAACCGCGCTTTGGCGCTCGCGAATTCTTCCTCCGTGAGCACGCCGCGTGCGCGAAGCTCTGCCAACTGATTTAGCTCATCGGTCCAAGTCATAGCGAAGTTCCCTTGCCGTTGTTTGCTGCCGCCTTGTCGTTATTTTTTTCTCGATGATGTTCAATGACGCATCCGGCTGCCGCACCGAGTACTGCGTGGCGGTGAGCCACATGACCCGCCACAGCGCCGACGGCGGCGCCCTTAAGACAACCCTTGGCGGTGCTTACCGCCGGCAGCGTTGCAAGCAACGCAGCGAGAGCAAAATAGGGGAATTGATGCATTTCCGTTCCTTAGCAGTGACAACAGTTACATAACACGCCACGCGGTCGGAATTGCGCAAATCAAGCGACAATTTACTGCTTCACCGCGACTAGCTCAGCTTGACATTTCCTGACGCGAGGCGGCGTTGCAATCGGGAATCAGTTGCTCAATACTCTGGCGAATATCACATAAGCCGATTCACGTCATAACTAATCAATCGACGTGCATGCAATGAACGCTTAATACCGCTTATCTCAGACCTGGCCGGGACCAACTCGGCGGGTACGGCCACAGGTACAACAGGGGTTGCCACATGAAGCGAAATTACCGGCATTCTTTCCAAATGCAGCGGCGCCGCAGCGCGCCAATGCTGGGCATAGCGTTGTTGGTCGCAGCCGGGACTGTCTGGGCCGCAAACGATCTCGATACGCCCGCCGCACGCGGCACCGTGCAAAAAAGCGGTGCTGATACCTATAACATGGAGTGGCTGGGTCACGACGACCTGCAAGGCCGCACGGTGTATCAAACCACGGTGCACACCCAAGGAAATCGGGTGATCGCCTATGTGGGACACTTCAACGGAAAGATGCTCAACCCGATGACGGGCGTGACGGAAACCAATGGTACTTCCATCGTCGATGTCACGGACCCTCGCGATCCGATTTACCTCAAGCATCTGGTGGCCAGTCATGGCGGTGCGCGCATGGCGAAGCTGTGCGAGGGCAGTGAGCTGCCGCATGGCATTCACGGCAAGACATATCTGCTGAGAGAGAACGGCGCCGTATCCCATGAAGTGTGGGATGTCACTGATCCGGCCAATCCGGCACTGGTCTCCACGCCGGTAACGGGGGTGGATGTGACGCACCGCAATTGGTGGGACTGCAAAAGCGGTATCGCTTACATCGTCGCGGGCGCTACCAAGTCGGGCGACGGCGCCTTCGACGGCTGGAACGGCAACAGCAGCCCGGCGCAGCACCTCAAGATCTACGATCTCAGCAATCCAGCCAGTCCTAAATACATCATGGACTTCGGTTATCCGGGTCAGAACCCGGGCTCAACGTTTGTCATGCCGGGAACCGAGGCCACCACCAAAACCGTACCGCCGGGCGTCCACGGTCCGATCGTCGTGAGTAGCTTCAAGGGCAAGGCGGTAGACCGGCTTTACATGCCGTATGGCGTGGGATCGGATGGCATCGTCCAAATCCTTGATTTGACGAAGGTTCTGCCACCGCCCTACGGCACCGGCAGCTACGCCAATGTAAGCAAGCCCACCGACGCCGAGCTTCTGCAAGGTCAGATAGGCGTCATCTACATGCCCGGAGTCGAAGGCGGACACTCCGCCATACCCATCTACGGCATTCCGTTGAAGCAGTACAGGAATTTCACGGACAACAACGTACGCGACGTGCTCGCGGTGAGTTCCGAGGAGACCGACAATCGCTGCACGGGATCGCCGCATTTGATGTATTTGCTCGACATCACCAGCAAAATTGGTCAGGGAGGCAGTACCAGCGCGGAACAGCACCCCTGGCCGATGTCTACCGTGACGGTGGATGACTTCTCCGCGCGGCCTAACTTCTGTTCCCGCGGCACTCGTTTCGGCGTTCACTCGCCTGCGGAGAACTTCGACGACCCCTCCTATGGCCGCCTGCTCACGAGCGCTTGGTTCGATGCGGGTATACGGGTCACGGACATCCGCGATCCCTACCATCCTCGGGAAGTAGCGCACTTCATCGCGCCGATCACCAAGTTCACGCAGCCCAGCACCGCCGTGATCAACGGCGTCAGCTACACCTCGCTGGACGTTTCTTGCGATAACACCGACGTCGATAACCGCGGTCTGCGCTATTGCGGCGATCGGGTGGGCGGCGGACTCGATATCGCACGATTGACTGACGAAGCGGCGGAAATCGCCCGCGACGATAGCGGCGCTCACGAGGATTGAAGCGGCCGGTTATTTTATCCAGCAGGCGCCGCGCCCGTTGCGCGGGCGCCGCTCTGGTTTTCGTTGCGCTTAACGTTTTGGCCGCTGAAGACCTCACGGTAATCTCCTTCGGCCGTGCCGACCGCGCAGCGCTGGCCGCCGCCTACCTTGAGCCTTTCACGAAGTCCACGGGCATCCGCATAAATTCCTTGTCCTATGACGGACAAATTACCGAACTCACGCAAATGGTCCGAGCCGGGGCTCCGGTGTGGGATGTGATGCAGGTTGAGTCGCGAACGCTAGAACAGGGGTGCCGGCAAGGGCTGTTCGAAAGGCTCGATCCTGAGCGCGTCCCGTTGCTTAAGGATTTGATCCCCGGCGCGGTGTCCGATTGCGGCGTTGGGATTTTTGCTTGGGCGCAAGCCCTGGTCTATTCGGATCGGCTCCGGGATGCGCCCCGTTCATGGGCCGATTTCTGGGATATCCGCCGCTATCCAGGCAAACGGGGGCTGCGGCATAGTGCCAAATACACGCTGGAGATCGCGCTGCTGGCCGACGGCGTTGCGCCGAAAGATGTGTACCGCACCCTCGCCACGGATGCGGGGGTGAAGCGCGCTTTCCAAAAGCTCGATCAGATTCGCAAGGACACGGTTTGGTGGCAGGCAGCGGCCCAACCGGCCGCCCTCATGGCAGCAGGATGGGTCAGCATGAGCTCGGCCTACACCCTGTGGTTCGATCCAGAGCAGGAACACAACCGCCATGCCCGGATCGTCTGGCGCCAAAGCCTTTACGACATCGACAGTTGGGCCATCACGAGCGGATCACCGAAGCGGGATGACGCCTACCGCTTCATTGCCTTTGCAAGTGCGCCGGAGCGGCAAAAGGTGCTATCCGAACAGCTTAACTACGGACCGACCAATCGACGTGCACTGGAGTTATTGCCCGCGCGTCTCGGCGATGCCCTGCCGAGCTCTCCGGCACACCTCGAGAACGCGCTGCGCATCGATACCGCCTTCTGGATCGAACATGGAGATGCGCTCGAGCGGCGCTTCAATTCCTGGGCTCCCGCCGTCTGCCGTCAGCAGGAGGACGAGGATGACGATGACTACTTTGAACAGCCGGTGTGTCAGGATGCTCAGGGAAACATGCGGGTCAGCCGAGGTCCGACCGACGCGAGCGGCATAGGCCAGCCCGGCAATCCGGCAGAGGTATCTCGGACTGTCAATGTGACGATGAGCGATGCCATGCGCTTCACGCCCGAACGTATCGAGGCAAAGAAGGGCGAGACCGTGCGCTTCGTGCTGCAGAACAACGGACGATTGCGCCACGAAATGGTATTGGGCGAGCCCGATGCTTTGCGCCGGCACGCAGCCATGATGCAAATGATGCCTGATATGCAGCACAGCGGTCCCAACATGGCGAGTCTAGCCGCCGGCGAGCGCGGCGAACTGATCTGGAGATTCACGCGTAGCGGCGCCGTCGCATTTGCCTGCCTGCAAAGTGGGCACCTCGAGGCCGGCATGAAGGGGTCAATTGCCGTGCGGTGAGCGAACGCGTCGGTAGCGCACCGGGAATTGCGCTGCTTTGCCGCAAAAGAAGATCGAGAAATGTCATCTCGGCAGACGCCCGGGGAAAGAAAATCGCGCTGTTTCTAGTAGAATTGAAGGCGTCAAGCACAGTTAGGAATGTGTATCGGACCTCAACATTTGCTGCCAAGAAAAAATGCATAATTTATTTGAAGGTCTGCAACGCGTCGAGAATCAATCCTCGAACGATAACGTTATCGAGCGAGTAGGGCTGTTGCCCGACGGAAGCCTCTACATCAAGCACGGCAGCCGTATCGAAGGTCATGGCCAATTCATGCTGAGTATCCATGTGCCCGCGACCCACGTGGCGCACGTGAAGGGGGTATTGTCGCTCGGACGCCCCGCGCTCTTGACCGATACCGAATTCCTAGATCTGATCACGGCGCGCTTCCCATCCGGAAGTCACATCATCGATTGGTTGCAGGAAGAAGGCGTGCCATTCGTGGCGCGCGGCGTCGCCTGATCCATCCGCTTAAGTGAGCCAAAGCACATAGCGTGCCGGCGCTTTGGCAGTGCTCAGGCCTATGTTGGCTGCAGTACCATGGATTTCGGGGGGACTTGAGCGCGCCTAGAGCCGCGTGCGTACGCGAATGCGCAGGTGAACTCGGCGCCGAATAGAAATATTTGCGCCGAATAATAAATCCAAAGCAGCAGCACAATCAGTGAGCCGGCTGCGCCATAAGCCGAGCTGAAAGCGCTTTTCCCCAAATATATTCCAATCAGCGCTTTTCCCAGCGTAAAGAGCACTGTGGTGAAAAAGGCTCCGACCCAAACATCTTGCCACGCGATACGTTCCCGCGGCGTGTATTTGAATATGAGCGCAAACAAGACGACCGTCATTGCAAAACTCACAGTGTGGTTGAGCCAGGCCACCCAATAAAGCATGGGCGGGAGGAACCCGCCGAGCCAATGGTTGACTGCACCGAGCGCCGCGCTCGCCAATAAAGAAACCAAGAGCAAGAACCCAATGCCTAAAACCAGACCTAGGGACAGCATTCTTGCGCGTACAAAGCGCCACCATGCGACTTTGTGGGCGACTTCGGGGGTTTTCCAAATTGTCTCCAGTGCCTGTTGCAGCTCCTGGAACACACTCATCGCGCCGACGATGAGCGCGATGATGCCGATGAATGCCGCGACGCCTTTCTGATTGCTGTAATGCGCACTTAGCACCAGATCTCGTACCGCCGCCGCGCCGCCTTCGCCCAACAATGCCGGCAGTTCCGAAAGCACTCGCTGTTGCGCCACCTCAGCGCCAAACACGTACCCGACGATGGCCAGAGCAATAATCAATACCGGCGCAATGGAAAATAACGTGTAGTAGGCAAGCGCGGCACCCATGCTCGAGGCGCGGTCGGCAACCCATGCCGCCGCCGCTTTACGGATTATTGACCATAGGTCGCGGCCGGCCAGAAGGCGTTCCAGTGTTCGATTCATGGAAGCTCAATCCGTCAAAAGCTCAATAGGAAAGTTCGCAGCGACAAATCGAGCCACACTGGACGTTACAAACTCGACGCATTGATGGTGTCACACGCCTCGATCTGGCCGGAATCAACGCCGCGTTTAAACCAAGCTGTGCGCTGAGCGCTGGTGCCGTGCGTAAAGGTCTCTGGCACGACCGTCCCGCGAGCTCGGCGCTGCAGAGTGTCATCTCCGATCTGAGAGGCGGCATTCAGAGCCGACTCGATATCTCCAGATTCTAGGCGCCAGCCATGCTGCTTTTGGGAGCGAGTCGCCCACACGCCCGCGAAACAGTCGGCCTGCAACTCAATCCTGACGCTGAGAGCGTTCGCTTGTGCATCCCCGGCGCGTCCACGTTGGGCATTGACCGTGCCCAGAATGCCGAGCAAATCCTGTACGTGATGGCCAACTTCATGGCCGATGACGTAGGCATGAGCAAACTGACCAGGGGCGCCCAGACGCTTGGTCATTACATCGAAGAAGCCCAAGTCTAAATATACGATCTTATCTTCGGGACAATAAAAGGGACCGGCCGCGGCTTGCCCCTGCCCGCAAGCGGTGGGGAAGCTGTCGCGAAACAACCTCAATTTAGGCTCTGTGTAGGTTTTTCCTTTCTCCCGAAACACTTCCGTCCACACCGTTTCGGTGCTGCGCAGGATCTGGGAGACGAATTTTGCCTGCGCATTGTTGGTAGGGGGCGCTTGCGCAGCGTGATCAGGGGCCGTTTGTGGCGCGGGTGCGGAATTGCCGCTCAGCAGTCCCAATATTTGCATGGGGCTGATGCCGAAGAACCAGCCTGCGATGACGGCGACGGCGATGGTTCCAAGACCTATGCCGTGGATGGGTCTAAAGCCCCCCGATCCGCGCACGTCCTCGACATTTTGACTCTCATCTTGGTTATTCAGGTCCATTGCGGTTTCTCCCGTAATGCTGCAAAGACTACTACACCGCCATTTTTATGACGTAGGTGATAGAGGCGCCACGCTGTAAGAGGAACACCCAGGCCGCGGCCTCACAGGCTTCGGGAATGCGCAAATGAGGGTGTCGACTCTTCGGCTTCGACTTCAATCGCGGCTTTCAGCCGTTTGAGGGCGGCGGCGGGATCGTCCGCAAACTCAAATAACTGCAAATCCTCCGCGCTGATCATGCCATGTCGAACCAAGGCTTGAAAATTTATGATTTCATTCCAATAGGCCGGTCCGTACAAAATAACGGGGATCTTGCGCCCCAACTTCTGGGTCTGCGCCAGAGTTAGAATCTCCATTAGCTCATCTAAGGTGCCAAAGCCGCCCGGAAACACCACCATGGCCCGCGCCAAATGTGCAAACCATAGTTTGCGCATAAAAAAGTAGCGGAATTTGAAACGCAATTCACAGGTTACATACTCATTGGGTCGCTGCTCGTGCGGCAAACTGATGTTCAGGCCGATGCTGCGGCCCCCCGCTTCCCGGGCTCCGCGGTTTGCCGCCTCCATGATTCCGCCGCCGCCGCCCGAACAAACGACGAAGCGGCGGACACCCGAGGGCAAAGCCATGGACCACTCGGTGACCAGTCGAGCCAGCTCGCGCGCGTCGGCATAGAAGCGTGCAAGCGGTCCGTCTGCCGAGAGGCGCGCAGATCCGAAAAACACGATGGTATCGCGGACGCGCTGCCGGCGCAGGCGCCGCAAAGGATCCAAGTATT
The DNA here is from genome assembly GCA_025355165.1 of Gammaproteobacteria bacterium. GTDB lineage: Bacteria > Pseudomonadota > Gammaproteobacteria > Steroidobacterales > Steroidobacteraceae > Bog-1198. The sequence continues at coordinate 33,895 of JANYAD010000006.1, forward strand.
CAGAAATAATTCGCAGCGGCCGCGCATCCTCGCTTGCGAGGAACTCCGAATCCTCGTACGCCAAAGGCGCCTCATCAAGCTCATTTTTCGTCATGGCTCCTACTCCACCCGGGCGAAGTCGATGAAACCTCGTGCCACATCAGTGTGCTGGAGCACCACTTGCACGCGATCGCCCACATCGAGTCCTTTGAACCCTTTCACCACCCTGCCCTCGGTAGTGGGCCCCGAAATGCGTACCCACGTGCCCTTCTCGGAAGCGCCGGTGACCACGGCATCAAATTTCGCCCCGATGCGCGATGACAGCAGCAGCGCAGCCGCGGATTTATTGACCGATCGCTCCACTTTCGCGGCATTTTGCTCTTGCAGGGTGCAGTGCGCGGCGAGCTCTTGAAGCTGCGATGCCGAATAAGGTGCCGCTTGGTTCGTCAGGGCTGCCTTCGCTAGGCGCTGCGTGATGAGATCCGGAAAGCGCCGATTGGGCGCGGTGGAATGCGTATAGTCACTCACCGCGAGACCGAAATGGCCCTCGACGGGCTGTCCCGGGACATCGAGTACGTATTCGCCTGCGCCTAGCAGCTTGATAATGGATAAAGACAAGTCTGGATACAGCGCCGGAGCAGTCTGGCGGCGTTTCGACAAAAACGCATTCAGTGCCGGCGCACTCGGGGTGGCGGGCAAGGCTTCACCCAGTTCTTTGGCCAATGCCACGATCCGATCCCACCGCTGCGGCGTGCGCAACACACGGCGCAGGGCGCTGATGCCTTTACCCGAGAGAAATTGTGCAGTAACGCCGTTCGCCGCGACCATAAATTCTTCAATCAGTTGTTTTGCTCGATTGGTCTCCTGCGGCTGCAGGTCACTCAGCACGCCGGCGCTGAAGGTGGGTTGAGTCTCGATAGTTTCAAGATCCAGCGCGCCGCGCGCGCGGCGCGCAGCACGCAGCAATTGCGCCACACGATCTTGGGTGCGCAGTTGCACATCCATGCCCGTCACCGCGGTGACGCGATCGGGCGCCGCTGCTCCGCTTTGCAGCCACATCCCGACGGAGTTGTACGCAAGCTTGGCGCGATTGAGGACTCGCGCACGATACAGATCCGATTGCCCCACTCCCCCTTGAGAATCGATGGTCATTTCAATCACTATCGAAAGTCGCTCCTGGTCCTCTCCGAGGGACGTCAAATCGGTTGAGAGCTTCTCTGGCAGCATCGAGAAAATCGCAGCCGGTGTGTACACGGACGTGGTGTTCGCATGCGCGTGCATATCGATCGGCGATCCAATCTTAACGATGGCATCGACATCGGCGATGGCTACCAGAATTCTGACGGAACCGCCGCTCAGCGCCTGCGCTACAGTCAACTGATCGAGATCCCGCGATGTGTCGTTATCGATGGATGCCCACAATAGATTTCGCAGATCGCGAATCTCTGCGCCGGAGTCTTTCGCGGGCTGAACAATCGCGTTCGCCTGCTCCAGGGCCGCCTGATCAAAATCAGGAAGAAGTCCATTATCGAGCATGGCCTGGCGTGCGGCATGCATGAGAGTAGAAGCAGGACTGGTCGGTGTGGTGTTCATCAAAGATCCTTCATTCGGCTAGGCTACGAGGCATGCAAATTGCAGTTTAACCTACGCTCACCTGCGCACGTAGTGCCGGCCGTGGTTACGCCGCACGTCCAATTTCACTCGGTGCTAGGGCGCCGACCTTAAAATAGGAGGTATCTGACACGGCAAGGGCCTCGCGCGAACCCGCAGTGGTCAGGTGAGAGTGACATGATGCTATCTCGCAAGACGAGAAAGGCACATGAATTCGATTCCCATACCGGATTCCGAGGAGACTTGGGCAGTGGTGCTGGCGGCCGGGGAGGGGAGACGCTTAAGAGGCCTGACCACTACGGCCACCGGGGAAACGATCCCTAAACAATTTTGTTCCATTAATCGCCGAGAATGTCTGTTCGAACTCGCATTGGAGCGCGCCACCGCGGTCGCCAAGCCAGAGCAAATTTGCACAATCGTTGCCTCGCAGCACCGGCGTTGGTGGCAGCAGCCCTTAAAGCGCATGTCTCCCTGGAATGTTGTCGTGCAGCCTGCGAATCGGGGGACCGCGATTGGCACAGCGCTATCCCTGTTGCACATTGAACGGATAAACCCGAATGCCACGGTACTGCTGTTGCCGGCCGATCATTTTGTGCGCGATGAGGAAATACTCGCAAAATCCCTGCGGCACGCGGCTCGCTCTGCTGTGATCGGTCCTGCAACGATCTATCTACTGGGCGCGGAGCCGGACAGTGTGGATACAGAGTTGGGATACATTGTGCCCGCGTGTGGGAATCACTCGGATGGGGCGGATGTCCGCGAGTCCGTCGAGAAACCCGATGATGGGCTTGCGCAAAAGCTGATTTCTTGCGGCGCGCTATGGAACATGTTTATCGTGGCGGGAAGAGTCGAGGCGTTGTTGGACTTGCTCGACAAGGCATTTAACTTCGTCTCCCTCATGCGTAGCGTTATGCAGGGCAGCGGCGCCGGCGACGTAGGCGCGATGGCTCGCCTCTACGCGGAGTTGCCCTTCGTGGATTTCTCCCGCGACCTTCTTTCCCACTACCCGGGATACCTGAAAGTTCAATCGGTGCCCCCGTGTGGCTGGAAGGATTTAGGCACACCCACGCAAGTGATGGCAACGGTTAGAGATGCAGGGCGTCGTTTCGCCCTGGGCCAGCGCGAAACGCCGCCCACCGCCATGTACTTGGATTTAGCGGGTGTCGCTGGCGCTTGAGCTAACCGCAGACTGTAGGCCGCCCCATTTCTCCTAACGGTAGTGCTGTTTGAGAGCGTTGCCAAATAGATGACGCAAGGTGCCGCTGATTTCCTACGTGGGCTTCGCTTCGCGCCTGTAGTCTTTCCCATTTTTTCAAAGGAATTGTATGCGACAGTCTGCGCTGCTGGCGGTAACCGTTGTAACTGCGTCATTCGCATTCGCAAGCATCAGCCGTGGTGCCGATCAAGGGATGGGCGAATACGGACCTTCTCCAATCCTGCCCGCCCCTCAAAAGCGACTGCTCCCGACCCTGCATATCGCCAAGGCAGTGCCTTGGGTCGGCGAGGCCATGCCGACTGCCGCGCAAGGACTACGGGTAGCCCCTTTCGCTCGCGGGCTCGAGCATCCTCGCTGGCTTTACGTGTTACCGAATGGCGATGTATTGGTGGCGGAGAGCGATACTCCATCCAAACCGGATGACGGCAAGGGAATTCGCGGCGTCGTTCAAAAGATCGTGATGAAGCAGGCGGGTTCCGGAACCCACCCGAGCGCGAATCGCATCACCTTGTTGCGCGATGTTGCCGGCGACGGTCAAAACGTTGAACGTCACCTCTTTTTGCGGGGACTCAACTCGCCGATTGGAATGGCGCTGGTGGGCAGAGATCTTTATGTGGCGAGCACCGACGCGGTTGTTCGATTTGCTTACCAGACGGGCGACACGGAAATTCGCGACGCCCCCCAACAGCTCGCAGCGCTGCCGGCGGGAACCATCAATCATCACTGGACTAAAAGCTTGCTCGCCAGCCCGGATGGAAGCAAGCTCTTCGTCGGGGTGGGATCCAACAGTAACGCCGGAGAAAACGGCATCGATGCGGAAAGCGAGAGGGCCGCCGTGTGGGAGATCGATCCGCAGACCGGGCATCACCGCATCTATGCCGACGGTCTGCGCAACCCGGTAGGAATGGCCTGGCAGCCTGACACAGGTCAACTCTGGGTTTCCGTCAACGAGCGGGACGAGCTAGGCGATCATCTTCCTCCGGACTACATGACCTCAGTCCGGGAGGGTGCCTTTTACGGCTTTCCGTACAGCTATTACGGACAACATGTCGATGAGCGCGTTAAGCCGCAAGACGCGGATAGGGTGGCGAAAGCGCTCGCGCCCGACTATGCCCTAGGTGCTCACACTGCCTCGCTGGGATTGTGCTGGTCCGGTGAGGCTAAACTGCCGCAGCCCTTCGTCCATGGCATGTTCGTGGGTCAACACGGTTCGTGGAATCGCAAGGTTCGCAGCGGATACAAAGTGATTTTCGTTGCATTTGAGAACGGTAGGCCGTCCGGCCTGCCGATCCAGGTTCTCGGCGGGTTTTTAAACTCAAAGGGTCAGGCGCAAGGTCGTCCAGTGGGGGTGGCCGTCGATAAACGTGGAGCATTGTTGGTTGCCGATGATGTCGGCAACACGGTCTGGCGCGTCACCTCAGCTGCGCACTAGTTCGACCGCTCGCATTGCAGGGTCACGGGGTGTGCGGAGGCTGGGTCTGCTGCTTGGCTTTTGGTGGCGCAGTTTCCTGTTGGCGCCTTTGTTCCTGCTGTCTCGCCTGCAATTGCTGTTGCTCTTGCGCGTGTTGTTGCGCCAGTTGCTGCGTCTGCGCCTGATGCTGCTGTTCGAGTGCTTGTTGACGTGACCGTTCTGCATCTTGCTGCGCAGCTCGCTGGCGTTCAGCCTCTTGCTGCTGTTGCGCCATTTGCTGCGCTTGGCGTTGCTGCTCGATGGCTTGCTGATGTGCCCGCTCTGCCCCCTGCTGGGCAGCCCGTTGACGCTCAGCCTCCTGTTGCTGTTGTTGCGCCAATTGCTGCGTCTGTGCTTGACGTTGTTGCTCTATCGATTGCTGACGTAAGCGTTCCGTATTCTGTTGGGCCGCTCGCTGGCGCTCAGCTTCTTGCTGCTGCGCTTGCTGCGCCTGCGCTTGGCGTTGTTGATCGAGTGTTTGTTGGCGCGCCCGGTCTGCGGTCACTTGAGCGGCTCTCTGATGCTCCGCCTCTTGTTGCTGCTGCAGTTTTGTTCGGTCCGCCTCCTGCTTTACCTGCTGTTGTTGCTGCTCCTGCAAATGTTGGCGCTCCAGAACAGAGTTGGCGAGGGCGGGGGATGCAGGCCGTTGGGGTTGCGGGATCTCATTCGGATGAGTTGCGTTCTGCATCGGCGCAGGGGCAACACGCGGCGCAACCACCTGCGGAGCTGCCCTTCCTGACACTGCTGGTAGCGCGGGCGCCGCGCCAGGCTTCTGCTCCTGGGTGACGGATCGCTGCACCTCTGGGCGGCCGTTGGTCACCAAGCGGGACGGCGGCGCAACGGTCACGAGCGCGCGGCTGGGCGCGGAGGCTGAAACTTCGTGCAGCTGCGAAACAGATAGCGGCTGACCGCCATTGCTCTTGATAGCCTCTTGGCGTCGCTCAAAGGATGCCGGCGGCGCCGGCGCGGCAATGCGTGCTACAACCAGCCGTGATTGCACTGCCGAGGGCGGCCGAACTTCGCTGGTGCGGCCCGGACCCAGAACGGCTTGCTTGGTGGGAACTGCCGCGGGCGCCAGCGCTGCCACACGCGCGCTCGCCACAGCGCGACCATCAAGACGTACGATGTTTCTTGTTACTGGCTGCGCGGAAGCAAATGCTTGTGAAGTCGTGGCAGCCACTGCGCCCGCTACGTTGCGATTCACGTAGACGGTGTTGTTGACCACCGTCTTGTTCATGATGGTCGTGTTGTAGACGTTGTTGATAACCGTCGTGTTCACATTGGTATTGGACACGTTGATGTTTCGAACGTAGCCCGGGCTCACGCGATAAGAGGGGCAATAAACTTCCCGAGGCCCCAGTGCAAACCAGGCGACACCGGCGCCAACCCCAACCCACGCTACCAATGCAGGCGCGTACACAGGCCGAATATAAATTGCGCCGGGCCGCGCGGGCGGTGCGGGTATCCAACCCCAGGCGCCTCTGACCGACACCCAGCGGCCGTAGTGAAAGGGTGCGAATCCCCAAGGGCTGTCGTCCACCCAAGTATATCCCCACGGCATCACGTAGGCCCAATGACCGTTATGGTAAGGAGCCCAGCCCGCTTCGACATTTCGCGGAAACCAAACGTTGCCGTACTCCGGCTCAGGTGCCCAGGTGCCCTGGTCGTCAAGGTCTTCGTATCCAACCACATCGGGTGACACGTAACGCGCCGAGACCGAGTGATCCCACCTGGCATCGCGGCCTGCGCTCCAAGCATCGAATGCATCTTGATTTGGAGCATAGGCCTCCATGTTCTCCCTCAGATCATCCGTGCCGGAAAAAGTGTCGTATTCACCTTGGGCCACCGGATAGGAATAGCCGCCTCCCGTCGCCTCACCTTGTCCGCGGCGAACGAGTACCGCGGTACCGTTCCCCGCCCCATCTACGGTCAGGCGATACAGGCCGGGCCGCAGCACCGTGAAGGCAAGATTGGGGGTGTCGATTTCGTAGGTTTCATTGTCATCCAGACGACGCACGCGAAGTAATATGGTGCCGGACGACAATTGAATCTGCGTAACGGTGTCGGAAAGGTTTAACAACGATACCGACGTATTGGCCGAGAGCCGCAGCGAGGAGCCGTCGAGTTGCAATTCCGCGCGTCCGCCTCGATCAGACCACAACTGATCTCCCGTGGTCATCGGTCGATTAATCGGCGGGGCGACCCAATCCTCGGTACCACCCGGTTGAAAAGACACCGCACCCTCAACGTAGGCGAGTCGACCTACGCGCGATGGTGGATCGTCTTGATCGGCGAATGCCGCACTCGAGCCCACGCAAGACAATGCCAGCCAGGCACTCATAGCAGTAACGAACGATCGCGGCGGATATGTCATCGGATCACCCCTGTGGCCATTGCGCTGCGATTCTACAACTTCGCATCCGAAGGCGATGTCCCCGCTTCGAAAACGGGGTTAGTAATGCTTAATGATTACAAGCAATTAAGATTGCCCCAACTTATCATCTGCCGCAGTTCTAGTCGCGAGTTGCGTGGATTGGTGGGCTTTTACCGTGCATACTCGCAGCGGCGCGATTTCCGAGGCGAACGCATCGATGGCGAAACAGAAATTGATTTGGAAAACCACTCCCGATGCAGAAGACTACGTGGGTGCGCGTAAATATCTCATGCTGATTTGTTCCGAAGCTGAATCAAACAAGCTTGTAGTCAAGTTCCGCAAGGCAAAGACCATCACTCGAGCGGCAAAGGATTTATTGCGCGCCAGTGGGCTGCCGCTTCTCACCCCGGATGATCCCCACGTCGGCGAGGACTTGAAGCGGATACAAAAGGCAAAACCGCTGTCACCTGTTTTGCTCATCCGGGGCAACATGCTGCGCGGCGTGCCGCTCGTAGTGGCAGACGGTTATCACCGGATATGCGCGGTATGCCATTATGATGAAAACGCCGCCATTTCGTGCCGACTCATTGGCACCTGATCATGGCGGCATTCAGATCGGGCTCACCTCCGTCCCGCACCACTACAGTCTTAAGTCTTGGCAGGTATGCGAAGCTGCTGGCCGGGATATATTTTATTTGGGTCCGAAAGCATCGGCTTGTTCGCTTCGAAAATCTTCATGTAAAGGTTCGCATCCCCGTAGACAGCCTTTGATATTTTCGACAGCGAGTCCCCCGACTTGACCTCGTAAAAAGTCGCGGCGGGCGCAGCTCCGCTGGCAACCGAGAGTTGGTCGTCTACCTTGGCGACCGAAGAGACATTGCCGCAGCAAAGCACGATTTTCTCCTTCGTGGCCTGGTCGGGAGCAACGCCCGATACCGTGACTGTCTTCGATGCGCCGTCGTACTTGATGTCCAGATTCTGGGCCGTCAGATTCTGCGAGGCTACATACTTGGCTATTGCTGCTGCCGCAGCCGCATTCAAAGCCGGCGCGTTGGTTTGAGTTTGTGCGGCTGGTGCGGCGGCGGTTGGCTGCCCGGCGGCATTGCCGCCGAGAAGTTTCTCGCCTGCTTCCGCAATGAAACTAATAAGACTCATGTGTTGCCCCTTAAGGTAAAAAAACGATGCAGCAGTAGGCTACTACAGCCGCGTCATAACCCCGTAGGCGCTACCAGGACTACTCTGTAAGACGAGTGCGGAAACCGAAGGGTGAAACTTGAAGCGCTAATCAGCGATTCCACCACCACGCAGCGGCGAGGAGAGCCACCATCGTCATGGAAGCCACCATTTTGACGAGGGTGCCGAAGATCAATCCGATCCAAGTGCCGATGCCGACGTGCGTCGAGCGCAGCATGCTGTTTCCGGCGCTGAGTTCACCGAAAACCGCGCCGATGAAGGGTCCAAGGAGTAAGCCCGGTAGGCCAAAAAATACCCCGATGAAGGTGCCTACCAGTGCGCCCAATACCGCCCGCCGGCTGGCTCCCGCGCGCTTGGCGCCCAGTGCCCCTGCCAGCACGTCCAACATCAATCCGATAGTGCCGATCAGAGCAATGGCCAGCAGCCACCACAAGCCTAAATGGTGGTAGTGATCCACGCCGCTGATGAGCCAAATCCCCGCGAAGATCAGTGGGATACCCGGCAAACCCGGCACAATCGCGGCGGCCAGTCCCCCGGCAATGCACACCGCCGCGATCCCATACAGAAACATATCCATCGTCACAGCCCTTTTAACTCGCCGACTTGTAAGTCAGCAACGCAGCCCAGACATCCGATCCATGATTCCATTCTCGATTCTCGACCTATCCCCGATCCCCATGGGCTTGACCGCAGGACATGCTCTGCACAACACGTTGGACCTTGCTCGACATGCTCAAGCATGGGGGTACCACCGGTACTGGCTGGCCGAACATCACAGCATGCCCGGAATAGCGAGCGCCGCCACCTCGATCGTCATCGCCCACGTTGCGGCGGGGACCACCACCATACGCGTCGGTGCCGGCGGCGTCATGCTGCCCAATCACTCGCCGCTCGTCATCGCGGAACAGTTCGGTACCCTCGAGTCGCTGTACCCCGGCCGCATCGATCTGGGAGTGGGACGCGCGCCCGGCTCCGATCAAGTAACCGCGCGGGCGCTGCGGCGAAATCTCTCGACTGATGCGAATGAATTCCCTCAAGATGTAATCGAACTCAGGGACTATTTTGCGCCGGCCGAACCCGGGCAACGCGTCATCGCGGTTCCCGGCGTGGGGCTGAAAGTTCCACTCTACATTTTGGGATC
>JANYAD010000017.1 GCA_025355165.1 Gammaproteobacteria bacterium
GCGCGAGCTGCGCGCCGAGGAATCGAGCCAGGCGACCGCGGACCGTTTCATGGCGCTCCTCCGCGCGATCCTGCGCAAGTGTGTGCACGACTGGGAAGTGCTCGACGTGGCGCCCAAGGTGCCGATGTTCAGGCCAAAGACCGCCGAGCCGCGATGGCTGTCGCCAGCCGAATTCGCGCGGCTCCGCAAAGAGCTACCCGAGCACCTTGCGCTCGCCGCCGATTTCGCTGTCCTGACGGGTCTACGTATGCGCTCGATGCTCGCCCTCACCTGGAGCCGCATCGACATGAAAAAGCGTCGCGCGTGGATTCCCGGCGAGCAGATGAAAGCCGGCAAGACGCACGGCATGCGCCTGCCGGCCGACGCGATCCCGGTCCTAAAGAAGCTGCGCAAGCTCTCGCCCGACGGCGATCACGTGTTCCAGTGGCACGGCGAGCCGATTGACGATTGCAACACCAAAGCATTTCAGGATGCCGTCAAGGCTGACGGTCTCGATCGGGTCAACTGGCACACGTTGCGCCACACGTTCGCCAGCTGGGCGGTGCAGAAGGGTGTGAGCCTCCACGAGCTGATGCAGCTCGGGGGCTGGTCGAGCTACGCGATGGTGCTGCGGTACGGTCACCTTGCGCCGGATCACCTGGCAGCCGCAGCGGATAAGCTACGCTTGCCAAAACCCGCCCGTAGGAGAGCTACCGATGCGGCCTATGCCTGATCGCAGATCCTGGGGCTTATGCGTCGGTTTAACTGTGCCCCTTTTTGTGCCCCCCTTTGGGGCCGTGAGGGTCCGCGACCGTCCAGCACAGTCTATTAAAATCAATGGATTACGCGAAGCAGGCGCCCGCTGAAGGTGGCCGATTCGCACTCATAATGCCGAGGTCGAGGGTTCGAGTCCCTCTCTCACCACCAATTTATAGCGGGTCCGTTCGGACCGAGTTGTTAGTTGCTGATACCCGCCATGCGCAGCCCGTCATACAGCGGCGGGAAATCGGCAAGATCGGCCGACGGGTGAATCCACTTGTGGATGTCGGGTATTGTTTTGACGTTCGGCAGTGACGTCTTGAAGTCTGCGAACGCTGCCTTAGCCCGATCCGGATGTCCTAGGCGCGCCTCGGCCGCAATCATCGTCAGCCGGATGGCGCCGGTAACGCGATCACGAAGTTCGGCCTCGTTCATCATCGCGATCGACTTCTGCGCCTGTTGCGCAGCCGCCGAATAATTGGCCAGCGCATAATCAACGTTCGCCGAGAATTGCAGGGCATACCAACTGGTTGGATAGCGGGAAACGAATTGATCGGCTAGGGCGCGCGATTCCTTGGCTTGTCCCATATGAAGCAAAGCGGTCGCCTTGAGTCCCAGCGCATTGACGCTGTCCGGATCGCGCGCCAGTAGGCTGTCGGCGATCGCCATCGACTCCTCCCAACGAAGCCGCAACTGGTACAGGCCCGCTTTCTCCTCGAGCATGGCAGGCGCGCTGGGGTCGATGCGCAGGTATTTCTCCATCGCCTCGGCGCCAATGGCTTTTTGTTCTTCGGGATTTGGCGACCACGCATTGACGCAGTCGCACAAGTTGATGGTGGCCATAGTCCGAAGCGCGTACGGATCATCCGGTGCAATCGCCAATGCCCGGCGCAGTAACACATTGGCGTTGGCATTGGCGGTCTTGCCGTCGGTGTCACGTAGCGAACGCCAATCGACGGACGCGCGCATGGCCAGATCGCGTACGTCAAGTTCGTCGTCGGGCTTGCTGCGCGCCCGCTTAACTTCGGTCTCAACAGCGCTGCGTACGACTTTGCCTACGATATGATCGACGTCGTCGCGCCAACGTGGCATCACGGCGTCCTGCGCGACTTTGACAGACTCAGTCGTCAGCACTCGTTCGCTATCTCCGTCTATACCGAGCACAGTCACCTTGTAGGCATCACCATCGCGCGCAACGGACCCCCTCACCAGAAAATGCACATTGAGGTCCCGGGCCAGCTTGCGCAAACTCAATTCATGCCCCGCGGCTTGTTCCGCACTGGCCTGCGGTACCACGACTACGTTGTCTTTTCGGCTTTCAAGAACGGACTGCAGTGCATCTCGGGTTGCCTTGGCAATCAGCACGCTGTGCGCATCGTCCGCCGTTGCCTGGAATGGTAGGACCGCGAAAGTCATTCGCCGATCTTCATTGGAATAGGGAGCAAACCCGGCGGCGTGGTGCCAGTCGTGACGAAGCGTCCATAGGCCGATGCCGATGCAGGCAATCAACAGTGCCGCGCCGAGCGCTAGCGGCGCGTGCCGACGTACGCGAGGAAGCCCCGGCACTGCCGTGCGAGGCGCGGCGGCTGTGGGCGGATCGGCATGGAATGAACGGGAGGCGCCATCGGCCGGCTTTAAGTCCTGATCGAGGAGCCGTGCGATTCGCTCAATGAAGGCCGGCGAGGTGGTGCCGCCCGGCAGACGCGTCCACTGCACTTCGCTAAATTTGTCCGGCACACGGACGTCGCCTTCGTCCATTTGATCTATGACCACCGGCACCAAAAACGTCCGGTCGACCGCCATTAAGTGAGAGCGGTCGATTGCCAGTTTCCACTCGAGCCGGAAATATCCTTCGGCGCGACCCTGGGTGTTCGTCGAGATGATGGGAATAACTAGCGCGCAATTCTTGATCTGCCGGCGAATCGCCGCATCCCAGGCATCGCCACCACGCAGCTCGCTTTGATCGAACCAGACCTCGATACCAGCGGCGCGCAACGCGTCGCAAATCCGGCTGGCCGCTTGCGCGTCCTGGTTTGCGTAGCTCAGGAAGACGGCTTTATTCGATTCCAAGTGGTGCATTCCCTGCGAGACGTTCGACGCCCCGAATCCGCTATGGTACTGTAATTCTCGGCTTTGACGGGAGTGCTTAGCTTCGAAAGCAAGCGCCTAAGACGATTGATGGATTTAACATTAGTCCGGCCAGATTTGGTCATTTTACCTTTCCGAAGGTTTTCTCTGCAGTTTTCATTGATGAACCATTCGAGTCCCTCTCACCCCACCAATTTGTAGCGCGCGCTGCGACCTGCACCTGTGGGCACACAGCATCCAAGCGCCACTGGCTCGGCAAGATCACGTTGTGCGGTTGGCGGACTACTTTGTTAGATTCGCGTATTTACGGTGGGTCATTCCGCCGACATAGCGGTACGGACCGACATCGAGCATCGCGTTCAGCGCTGTGCGCTCGCGATCGTTCAAAGATTGCTGCGCGTCGCATACAGAACCGAGACTTCTGAAGCACATGCGGGGTGATCTGTTCGCTCGCACGTGCTGCGACCGTGACTTGCGCAAAAGACCACATCGACCATTCCGTGACGTTAAGGTCGCTGCGGGATTTCTGCGAGCGCTTGGTAGTAGGCATCGCGAACGGCATGATGCGCGCTGACAAGCTGTACAGTCGCACGGGCCGCTGATATTCCTGAAAGCGCGGTTGAGCAGTGCGCGTCCGGCCCAACATGTCCGACTTCGAATGGATGGATAAGTTCGAACCAAGCATGGGCCGAGCCGGCACGCAACACATGTTGATCCCCTGGTGACGCATTGAACCAGGTGAAATCGGTCGATCTTCGCGAGCAAGCCAATTGTGCGGCGGTGGTTCGTAGTGACCTTTCTCGCGGCCACCCGGACTGCAGACAATCTGCATTGTGTAGGCAGCCGAGCGGCTAAGTCAGATCAACTGCGGATTTGCGCGGAAACTAAACGAGCAAGACTGCGGGCCCAATGGGTGCGTGAGTATCGCGTGCCTCGCTCCAGCTTCGTTACGCTCAGTCGTGGCAAAGCTAACGTACGTCACGCAGCAAGCCCCCACGCCACCACCGTAAAATCAAGCCCTCAGTCGCAGCGCGCCCGCGAAAACGCCAGTGCGAGATTCTGACGTTACACGGCATTCTAAGAGCCTCGTTCAGCGTACCGATTTTCGTGCCGTTTGGTTATCATGTCGTCCTGGGCAGCGTCGGCATGTGGCCGACGGGCTGGTTACACGCTTGATCTGCATGCCTGAAATGTTTAGGTGACCGTGAGGGTTGATTGATGGACAAGACTAATCCTGCCGTTACACGCCGGCATTTTATCGCAAGCGCAGCAGGCGGCGCCCTGTCGCTGTCCATCGCAAAGAACGTGTCTGCGCATGGCCGTGCCATTAACGCGGTTCGTGTAGGACAGCCGACGAACGTTCCCAATAATTTCGGAGACACTTGGAATGCGGCCTGGGCCGATGATGACAATCTCTATACTCCATCCGATGACACGCTCGGTTTCGACATCCCTGATTTCTTATCTGATAAAGAACAGCTAAAGCTGTTCCAAAGCGATGGCGCCAGCTTTTTCAAAAACCTCACTGCCGATCAGAGAAGTCGGTTCGAAGGTCAATTTGGCCCGATTGCCTTCAATCGCGTGGAAGGCACTGACCCGCTGAACATGCACGGTGTCACGGTGAACCGAGTGCACGATTTTGCGATGCAGGATGGCTTGCAATCCAGTTCCGATGCGATGCTCGTCGGCCAGCAACCAAGAACGCCTGCTCCAGACGGTCGGTCGTGGAAATCGAGCGGCTGTGCGTTCATTGACGGAACGCTCTATTGGGTGATCGCACGTCACAAGTATCCGGAAAATTCCGAGGTCAAAGGCTTACGTCAATCCGCAGCCAATGCGAGCATCATCAAGTCTACGGATTACGGTAAGACTTGGACGCGATCGGCCAAAGAGAACTACGATTCTCCGATGTTTCCTGGATCCAATTTCGCAACCCCCTATTTTGTCGACTATGGCAAGAATCACGGATCTGTCGACGGCGCAGATAAGTATGTCTACGCCATCTCGAACAATGGCTATTGGGATAATGGAGATACCCTGATATTGGGCCGTGTTTCGCGAACACGCATCGGTCTATTGAACGGCTCGGATTGGGAGTA
>JANYAD010000023.1 GCA_025355165.1 Gammaproteobacteria bacterium
CCGCATTGGCCGCCGGCGAGGGCTGGATGCCGTTGTGGCTCATGGACATCGCGATGGTGATCCGCGACCGCACGACTGTACTGCACCGTGAGCCCGGACCCGATCAGATCGAGACCATGCCGAGGTACGCGGTCGAGCGCATCGCCCGCATGAGCGCGCACGAATATCTCGACGTTCGCCGGCTCACGCACCGGATTTGCCTCGTGATGCTGCGGGCGTTCGGTGAGTTCGATCTGATCGTGACGCCATCGACCGCCACGCTACCACCGGCGGTCGGCGCCCTCGATGCCAACGCGCCGGATTTCGACCTGGCGCACTGGGGCACCGCCGGTTACGCGTTCGCTCCGTTCTCCGAGATCTTCAACGTGACGGGGCAGCCTGCCGCGAGCCTCCCGCTGTATCAGTCTGTGTCCGGATTGCCGATCGGCATCCAGCTCGTGGGCCGACAGGACGAGGATTATCGTCTGCTGCGTGTTGCCGCAGACCTGGAGGCGGCGACCGCTTGGACGAACCGGCATCCGCCGGTGTGGGCAGTGGCGAGGCGGGCAAAGAGTAGCTTTGATCGCTCCTGATTGCCGCTTCAGGCTGCTTTCCAGAAGCCGAGCGCACCACAAAAAAAGAGCGGACCCCATGGTCCGCTCTTTCTCGTACAAGGCTGACTGCGCGAACCTTGCGGTCCGCGCAATGGACTTACATGTCCATGCCGCCCATGCCACCCATGCCGCCGCCCGGAGGGCCGCCGTGTGAGTGCTCATCGTCCTTCGGTGATTCCGCGATCATGACTTCGGTCGTGAGCAGCAGACCCGAGACCGAGGCGGCGTTCTGCAGAGCCAGACGCGTCACCTTGGTGGGATCCAGAATGCCCATGTCGATCATGTCGCCGTAGTCGCCGGTGGCCGCGTTGTAGCCGAACGTGCCTTTGCCTTCGCGCACGCGGTTCAATACGACAGCGGCATCTTCACCGGCATTGGTGACGATCTGGCGCAACGGCTCTTCGATGGCACGCGCCAGGATCTTGATTCCGTGCGTCTGGTCCTCGTTCGCACCAACGAGCTTCTCGATGGCCTTGAGCGCGCGGACGAGGGCAACACCACCGCCCGGAACCACGCCTTCTTCCACGGCTGCGCGCGTTGCGTGCAGCGCGTCTTCGACGCGGGCCTTCTTTTCCTTCATTTCGATTTCGGTCGCAGCGCCGACCTTGATCACGGCGACGCCGCCGGAGAGCTTGGCAACGCGCTCCTGCAGCTTGTCCTTGTCATAGTCGGAAGTCGCTTCCTCGATCTGAGCGCGGATGCTTTCAACGCGCGCCTTGATGTCGGCCGCCTTGCCGGCGCCGTCGATGATCGTGGTGTTTTCTTTTTCCACCAGAACCTTTTTGGCCTCGCCGAGGTCATTCAGTGTCGCCTTCTCGAGCGACAAGCCGACTTCGTCGGAGATGACCGTGCCGCCGGTGAGGACCGCAATGTCCTGCAGCATGGCTTTGCGACGATCGCCGAAGCCCGGCGCCTTGACGGCAGCCACTTTGACGATTCCGCGGATGGTGTTGACGACCAACGTGGCAAGCGCCTCGCCTTCCACATCTTCAGCAACGATCAGGAGTTGACGGCCACCTTTGGCAATCATTTCCAGCAAGGGGAGCATCTCGCGAATGTTGGAGATCTTCTTGTCGACAAGAAGGATCAGCGGCTTGTCGAGCTCGGCGCTCTGGCTCTGCTGATTGTTGATGAAGTACGGCGAGAGGTAGCCGCGATCGAACTGCATGCCTTCGACCACTTCGAGCTCGTTCTCAAGACCCGAACCTTCTTCAACCGTGATTACGCCTTCCTTACCGACTTTCGCCATCGCGTCGGCAATCGTCTTACCGATGCTCTCATCGGAGTTCGCGGAGATCGTGCCGACCTGCGCAATCGCCTTCGGATCCTTGCAGGGCTTGGAGAGCTTTTTCAGCTCTTCGGTCGCTGCAACTACCGCTTGATCGATACCGCGCTTCAAATCCATCGGATTGATGCCCGCGGCCACGGCCTTCAAGCCTTCGCGGATGATGGCTTGCGCCAGTACGGTGGCGGTGGTGGTGCCGTCGCCGGCCTCGTCGGAGGTGTTGGAAGCCACTTCCTTCACCATCTGCGCGCCCATGTTCTCGAACTTATCTTTCAGTTCGATTTCCTTGGCGACAGAAACGCCGTCCTTGGTGACGGTGGGAGCGCCGAAGCTCTTGTCGAGAACGGCGTTGCGGCCCTTGGGGCCCAGGGTGACCTTGACGGCATTCGCCAGAATATTCACGCCCTTGAACATGCGTGCCCGAGCGTCGTCGCTGAAGCGTACGTCTTTAGCTGCCATTTGCTGATACCTCTAAATTAATATTGATTGCGGAAAGTAAATTTGTGTAAACGGCTGCGGGGCTTACTTGCCTTCCACAACGGCCATGACGTCTTCTTCGCGCATGACGACCAGCTCGTCGCCGTCCATCTTTACTTCGGTACCGCTGTATTTACCGAAAAGGATCTTGTCGCCGACCTTGAGGTCAAGCGGACGAATTTCGCCATTCTCTAAAATCTTGCCCTTACCAACGGCAACGACCTTGCCGAAGATCGGCTTTTCAGTCGCGGTATCCGGGATCACGATGCCACCTGGGGACCTACGCTCTTCTTCTTCTCTTTTCACGATCACACGGTCATGAAGGGGACGAATCTTCATAAGACAAGACTCCTAGCTTTGTTTGGGTTAATGAGGGGGCGAGACTGTTAGCACTCTCCCCTAGAGGCTGCTAATAATAGCGACGAAATATGACGATTCAAGCCCCATGTGGGTTTTTTGTTGTGCTGCAGCGCATTAACCCGCTGGCGTCGGGGCATTTCGGCCACTAGAGTGCATGGCATGCTACGCAATCAAGTACTGGTTTTGTTAGCCCTCACACTAGTGGGGACTGCGGCTGCGCAAGCCAAGCCCTGGTGGCTGCGGGGGGTCGACTCCAACGAAACCGACTTCCTGCCGCCCGATGCGGCCTTCCGGATGGCTGCTCGGATCGACGGCAGCCAGGTGAAGGTGCGCTGGGTCATCGCGGATGGCTACTATCTATACAAGCAGAAAATCGAAGTGAAGCCTGCAAGCCCGGATCTTCAGGTCTTCGAACCGCAGTTGCCCGCCGGGGTGATGAGAACGGACCCGTATTTGGGCACACAGGAAATCTACCTCCAGCAGGTGGAGGCGTCGGTTCCCTACACCCGGATCGATGCGGGCGCACACCCCATTGAGATTCAAGTGACTTACCAGGGCTGTGCCGAAGCCGGTCTGTGTTACCAGCCCATCACCAAAGCGATTTTCCCGAATGCCGGCCCCCTGGCCAGTGAGGCTCAAGTTACCGTTAATCCATGGGAGGGCCTCGCCATCGTCGGCGGCGCAATTGCGTTTTTGCTGGCGGGAGTGGTGCTGCGAAAGGGACGCAAACTCGCCCTGCCTTCATGAATGATCGCGGGACGCGCTTGCTCGGTGCCGCGTTAGTGGTGCTCCTGGGGGTTTGGGGCGGCCTGAAATTTCATTCTTATCGCGCGGCCCACCAAGCCATCGCGGTCCCGGCCGGCCAATCGAGCGCGCCGGGGCCTCAAGACAGTCTTCTGCCTGAATCGCTCATCGCGCGCACCGCAATCCCCAGCCTGCTTCCCCAGTTCGCATTGCCGGATCTTCAGGGCAAATTCACCCCGGTTTCCACCTGGGCTGGTAAGTCACTCATGATCAACTTCTGGGCCACTTGGTGCCCGCCTTGCTTAAGGGAGATACCGCTGCTCAAGGCCTTGGCCGCTGACTGGGCGGGACGGGACCTCACCGTAGTCGGCATCGCGGTGGATGATCGCGACAAAGTGAAGGCATTCGTGGTCCGATTCAAAATCGACTACCCCATCCTGATCGGCGACCAGGACGCATTGGAGCTGGCCGCGAAATTTGGCATGGACTCCCCGGCCTTCCCCTTTACCGTGTTCACCGATCGGCGCGGCGAGGTCGTCGCCCTATTTATCGGCGAACTGCACCGGGCCCAAGCCGATTTCATTCTCTCTGAGGTGCAGAATCTCAATACCGAGCGGGTCCAACTCCCCGAGGCGCGCAAGCGAATCGCTGAGGGCTTAAAGCAGCAAGCGGATAAAGAACCAAGTTAAGTGCTTTCCGGCGACGTTCGCCGCCAAAGCTTGCCATTTCTCTTCCATTTCTGGTTATTATCGCGGACCTTTACTAAGCGACGGCGCGCCCGACGGATGCCGCATGGCCCGGATTTTGCTGCTGAATGGTCCTAACCTGAATCTCTTAGGGTCCCGAGAGCCGGCTATCTATGGGAGTGCGACTCTGCAGGACATCGAGCGGAAGCTCAAGGAGCTGGCGAGCAGGCAAGGCCACGAGCTCAGCGCCGCGCAAAGCAATGCCGAAAACGAGCTGATCGACAAGGTGCAGGCCACCAAGCGCGACGGCATCGGCTTTGTCATTATCAATCCCGGCGCTTTCACGCATACCAGCATCGCGCTGCGCGATGCGTTCTTGTCGGTGGGCACGCCGTTCATCGAAATTCACCTGAGCAATGTCTTCGCGCGCGAGGCATTTCGACATCACTCCTATCTGTCCGACATTGCGGTCGGGTGCATATACGGATTGGGCCCGATCGGCTATGAGCTCGCGC
>JANYAD010000026.1 GCA_025355165.1 Gammaproteobacteria bacterium
TCGCTGCGCAGCACCTCGGGCGGGATGTCCTCGGTCACGAGCAGTTTGATCCAATCAAGCAGCTCTGAGGTGGTCGGCTTTTTCTTCAAGCCGGGCGTTTCGCGAATCTTGAAGAATGTGGTGAGCGCCTCGTGCAGCAGCTCGCGCTTCAAGTCGGGGAAATGCACATCGACGATTTGCGTCATCGTCGCTGTGTCCGGAAAGCGGATGTAATGGAAGAAGCAGCGCCTCAAAAAAGCGTCCGGCAGCTCTTTTTCATTGTTGCTGGTGATCACGATGACCGGGCGATGCTTGGCCCGCACCGTCTCGCGGGTTTCGTAAACGTAAAATTCCATCCGGTCCAGCTCGCGCAGCAAATCGTTCGGAAATTCGATGTCGGCCTTGTCGATCTCATCGATGAGCAGCACCGGCTGCACATCGCAGTCGAACGCCTCCCACAGATTGCCCTTGAGGATGTAGTTGCGAATGTCCTTGACGCGCGCATCGCCAAGCTGCGAATCGCGCAAGCGCGAGACGGCGTCGTACTCGTATAAGCCCTGTTGGGCCTTCGTGGTGGATTTGATATGCCATTCGAAGAACGGCTTGTCGAGTGAGCGGGCGATCTCATTTGCCAGCAGCGTTTTGCCCGTTCCGGGCTCGCCCTTGATGAGCAACGGCCGCGACAGCACCACCGCGGCGTTCACGGCGGCCATCAGCTCTTCAGTGGCGATGTATCGATCGGTACCCCGAAATTCATTGGCCATCAGGCAACTACTTTCTCGTGACGCGCAGGATTTGCATGGAATTTGTGCCGCCCGAAATGCCGCTCAGTTCGCCCTTGGTGAGAATGATGTGATCGCCCTCCCAAACCAGATTTTGGCCGAGCAACAAGCGGAAAATGGAATAATAGATGGCTTCGCCCCGATCCTCGACGTCGTAGGCGACCGGATAAACGCCGCGATACAGCGTCACGCGGCGGCGCGTGCTTTCGTGCCGCGTAAAGGCATAAATGGGAATGTCGGAGCGAACCCGCGACATCCACAAGGCGGTAGATCCGGACTCGGTCAGGGCGACGATGGCTTTGACGTGCATGTGGCTCGCCGTGTACATCACCGCCGCCGCAATTGCTTCGTCGGATTGCGCGAACAGCCCGCTGTTGCGCTGCCGGGCGCGAGTATGTTCGACCTCATATTTTTCAGCGCCGACCACGATCTGCGCCATGGCTTCCACCACTTTCGCCGGATGCTTACCCGAGGCGGTTTCCGCGGACAGCATGACCGCGTCAGTTCCGTCCATGACCGCATTGGCCACATCCGAGACTTCGGCCCGGGTGGGAATGGTCGCGCTGATCATCGACTCCATCATCTGGGTCGCCATGATCGTCACTTTATTTTGCAGTCTCGCCTCTTGGATGATGAGCTTTTGCAAACCTGCCAATTCGGCATAGCCCATTTCCACGCCCAAATCGCCGCGCGCCACCATGACCCCGTCGCTGGCCTTGGTGACCGCGGCCAGATTTTTGATCGCCTCCGCCCTTTCGATCTTGGCAACCAGAAGACCGTGCCCCCCCGCTTGGCGCAGCAGTCCGCGCGCCTCATCCATGTCCGCCCCGTCGCGCGGGAAGGACACGCCCAGGTAGTCCACTTTTAAGCGGGCCGCGGTGACGATGTCTTCGCGGTCCTTGTCGGTAAGGGCGCCGGCGGAAAGTCCGCCGCCCTGCCGGTTGATGCCTTTGTTGTTGCCCAGATCGCCGCCGACCAGCACGCGAGTTTTGATGCGCGGGCCATCGATGGCCAGCACCTGCAGACTGATTTGACCGTCATTGAGCAGCAGCACATCGCCGGCGAACACATCGGTTGGCAGCCGCTTGTAGGCAATGCCCACCGAACTTTCGGTGCCGGCATCGACGCCGAGCGCGGCATCCAAGGTAAATTCCGCGCCATCCTTGAGGTAAATTTTTCCGCTCGCGAACCGGTCAATGCGGATCTTGGGCCCTTGCAGATCCCCCAGAACCCCCACATAGCGGCCGGCCTGGCGCGCAGCCTCGCGCACCAATTCAACCCGGCGCTCGTGATCGGCGACGGCGCCATGCGAGAAATTCAACCGCACCACGTCCACGCCGGCGCGCACCATCTCCGCCAGCACTTGCGGATCGTCGGTGGCAGGACCTAAGGTTGCGACAATTTTTGTCCGCCGCAGGCCGCTGCTCATGCTGCGCGTTGCTCGAGTATTTCGACCGCGGGCAGCTTTTTGCCCTCCACGAATTCCAGAAAAGCGCCGCCGCCCGTAGATATGTAAGAAATGCTGTCCTCCACGCCATATTTCTCGATGGCTGCCAGGGTATCGCCTCCGCCAGCCAGCGAAAAGGCCGGGCTGCGCGCTATGGCCGTGGCGAGTGTGCGGGTTCCTTCGCCGAATTGCGGGAATTCAAACACACCCACCGGCCCGTTCCAAAGAATCGTACCGGCGCAAGCCACCAGTTTGGCGAGTGCCTCGGCCGAATCGGGGCCGATGTCGAGAATCATCTCGGTGGCCGAGACGTTGCGCACGTCTTTGACGTCGGCTTCTGCTTT
>JANYAD010000050.1 GCA_025355165.1 Gammaproteobacteria bacterium
GGTCATCCGGCCGAAGGCCGGGGGCCTCATCGTGGCCAATCCCCCCTATGGAGAGCGTATCGGCGCGGAATCCGGTCTGCCTGCGCTGTATTCGGAACTGGGCGCCATGCTGCGAGACCAATTTCAGGGCTGGCAAGCGGCAATTCTCACCGGGAATCCCGCCTTGGCGCGCAATTTGGGCGTTTACGCCAAGCGGTCGCACCGCGTCTTCAATGGCACCATCGAATGCCGGTTGCTGCGCTTCGATTTGAATGAAGCAAGCGCCCAGCGGCCCGCCGAAGAGGTGCGCGCAGACTGGTCGAGCCGACCAGGCGCGCAAATGTTCGCCAATCGATTACGCAAGAATTTGCAGCGCCTGGAGCCCTGGGCAGAGCGTGAACACATCGACTGTTTCCGCCTCTACGATGCGGACATGCCCGAGTATGCGTTCGCCATCGACGTCTATGGCCGGGGCGCGCGGCAGGTTTACGTGCAGGAATACGCGCCACCCAAGACCGTCAACCAGGAAAACGCCCGCGACCGGCGCCGCGAAGCGCTGTCAGTCTTGCCCGAGGTGTTGAGCGTACCGCCCGCCCAGGTACATTCACGTGTGCGCAAACCGCAGAGAGGCGCGGAGCAATATGAGAAGCGCGAAAGCGTTGCCGAACGGCACGCGGTTCAAGAGGGCGGGCTCAAGTTTTGGGTCAATTTCCGCGACTATTTGGATACGGGACTTTTTCTCGACCATCGCATCGTGCGCGGCATGCTCCGCTCCTGGGCGAAGGGCGCGGATTTCCTGAATCTATTCTGCTATACCGGCAGCGCCTCGGTGTATGCGGCCGCGGGCGGCGCCCGCAGCACCACCGGGGTGGACTTATCGAATACCTATCTCGACTGGGCGCACGAGAACTTGCTGCTCAATGGCTTTCCCGGAAACAATCACGAACTGTATCGTGCGGATTGCCTGCAGTGGCTGGAAGAGCAAGAAGCGCACGGCGCTCGATTCGATCTGATCTTTGTCGATCCGCCGACCTTCTCCAATTCCAAACGCATGGAGGGCGTGCTGGATGTGCAGCGCGACCATGTTGGAATTATTCGCAGGTCGCTGAAATTGTTGCGTCCTTCGGGGCGACTGGTGTTTTCGACTAACTATACCCGCTTCAAATTAGACTCAGATGCGCTGGCGGATCTGTCAATCGAGGACATCAGTGCGGCCAGCATTCCGCAAGACTTCGAGCGGCATGCGCGCATTCATCGCTGTTTCGTCATACGCTTCAAATAATTCGGCCACTTAGGCCTACGCTTGCGGTAATCTTTGCTCAGCATGAAAACCTATCCCCATCGCGCGATATTGCTTTTCGCTTGTCTGGCCTTCGCCGGGCTTGCCGCTGCTGAGAATGACATTACCAATCGGCCCCCAACCTTGGCCGATTGGCAGGCGTTGGCAAAGTTGCCCGACCTCAGCGGCGTGTGGACTCCGGTTATCAGCGATCAAATTGCGCAGGAGCGCACTAACCCGCCGCCCTGGACGCCGACCGTGGCCAAACAGATTCAGCGAATGTACGACGAGGAAAAGGCGGGACGACCCTTTCCGATCATCGACCATTGTTTTCCGACCGGCATGCCAAGCTACATGCTCATCACGCACAATGCTTTCGAGCTGCTGGCAACGCCGGGGCGGATGACCTTGCTGGGCGAGGGCGACGGCAATCGTTTGCGGCGCATTTACACGGACGGGCGGTCGCATCCGGCGGATCCGGACCCGAGCTTCCATGGCCACTCGATCGGCCATTGGGAAGGAAAAACACTGGTGGTGGATACGATAGCGCTGCTGCCGCAGGTGTTTCTTGCAGTCAATGAAGCCGTGGGCGTGCCGAACAACGGCGACATGCACATCGTCGAGCGAATTCATCTGCTGAATCCGGATACTTTGGCCGATGATCTGGAAATCACGGCGAACAAGCTGCTGTCAACGACCTGGAAGACCACTCGAAAATATTACCGGCAGCGCGCCCGTAAGTACGACATTGTCGAAGGGGTTTGCGCGCAGGGAAGCTTCATCGAGGCACTCGACAAGGATGGCAATTCGACTTTCAAGCCCATCAAGTTTCTCAATAACGTCCCCGTCGGCTCCGACTCGAAATGACACAGGCACCAATGAATCAATTACGAATCCATCGATCGGTATTGCCTAAAGCCCTCGCCATGGCCGCATTGGCCGCCGCGGCGGCCTCGTGGCCGGTTTATGCGCATCATTCCTTCGCGACCTATGATCGGAGCCAGACGCTTACCCTCAAAGGTACCGTGAAGAGTTTTCAGTGGACCAATCCTCATTGCGTCGTGTGGATCATGGTGCAGCCGGAGGGCGGTGGGGAGCAGCAGGAGTGGAGCATAGAAACCACCAGCCCCGGAGTCCTGACGCGCGGCGGCTGGACCCGCAATTCGATCAAGCCGGGCGATCCCGTGACTGTAGAGTACTACCCGCTGCGTGATGGTTCTCACGGCGGTGGCCTTCGTTCCGTCACGCTGACCGCCACCGGACAGAAATTGTCGGCAAGCTTCGGAGACTCCGAAAAGCCCGGTTTGAAATAATCGGCAATCCAATGTCCGCGCTCAACGTGCGCTTCAGAGTTGATTTCAACCGCGCCTGTTCTCTTGGGCCGGGCAAAATCTCGTTGCTACGAACCATCGGGGATTGTGGTTCGCTGGCACAGGCGGCTCGCATCTTGGGGATGAGCTACCGGCGCGCCTGGCTGTTGGTGGCCAATTTAAACAAGATGTTCGACAAGAGGGTGACCACTTCGGCGACGGGAGGACGGCGCGGCGGGGGCATGATACTGACGCCGTTCGGGAAATCCGTGATCGTAACTTTCCAGCGGCTGGAAAAGGACTTGGCGCGGCGAGCCAACCCTCGATTGGCTTTGCTATCGAAGCATGTTGCGATTCGCGACAAAGGCAAGACGAATCTACCTAGGCGAGCGATGAGTCGCAGGGGCTGACTGCATCAGCCGCATGATTCACAACAGATCCCGCAAGCGGAAGTACTGCATGGCCAGCATTAGGGATGGCCTTCTGAACAGGGTGCCTCCCGGAAAATCGCGGTGCGGGATGCGGGCGAACACATCGAAGCGTTCGGCGGTGCCGGCGAGGGCTTCAGCGGCCAGTCTGCCCGCCAATCCAGCTAGCGCCATTCCATGGCCGGAGAAGCCCTGCACGTAAAACACATTGCCCGCCAGGCGCCCGAAATTCGGTGCGCGGCTCATGGTGATGTCCAGGTAACCGCCCCAGGCATACGCCACTTTCACATCGCTTAAGGCCGGGAAGACGCGCCTCATGCGCGCAAGCATGGAATCAGCGAGCCGCGGTGGCTGCACAGAGCTATAACTGACCCGTCCGCCGAATAGCAGGCGGTGATCTTCAGAACGCCTGAAATAGTCCAGGATCCAATTGATGTCAGCGATCGCGGCGTTGCTTGGCAGCACACTGCGGGCTAGTTGCTCGCCCAAGGGTTCGGTCGCGATGATGTAGGTGCCGACCCCTAATATTCGCCGCGACAACTGCGGCGCGACTGCGCCAATATAGGCGTTGCCACATAACACGAGATTGGCGCATCGAACGACACCGTGGGCGGTATGAACTCGCACTTCCGTTCCTGCATCGTATCGCAACACCTCCGAGTCCTCGTAAATCGCGGCGCCCGCCGCCTCGGCGGCCCGGGCCACGCCGTGTGTGTACTTAAGCGGGTGTAAGTGGCCGCTGCGGGTGTCAATGAGTCCGGCAAGATAGCGATCGCTGCGCACATGCCCTTGCAGCTCATCGCGCTCGAGCATGCGCACGGAGCGGTACGCATAGTCCTGGTGCAATTCCTCGCACCACTGCTTTAGTTCATCAACTTGGCGCGGTTTGACGGCCACGTGCACATGGTTGGGGTGATAATCGCAGTCGATGCCGAAGTCGCGGATGAGGGATTGGGTCAGATCCAGAGCCTCGATCGACAGGTCGAACAGGCGATGCGCATCCTCCCAACCGACTTCCCGTTCCAACTTTTGCTGGCTGACCGCCAGTCCGAAAATGGTTTGACCGCCGCTGCGGCCCGATGCGCCGTACCCCACGGTTCGCGCTTCCAGCAGTGCCACCTTGTAACCGCGCTGGGCCAGATGCAGCGCCGCCGAGCATCCGGCGATACCGCCGCCGAGGACACAGGCATCCACCCTGATCTCGCCGCGTAGTCCGGGGCGGGCTGGGGCAGACTCGCCGAACGCATAGAAGGACCGTGCAGAGGGGGCGGATAGGCGCATCGATTTAAGCCGAAGTGTTTAAGATGTTATGGCTATTGACAGGATAGGGTGGCTGTGAGCCTACAGAGGTTTTCAGTTAAAATGCAATATTAGTGCAATGCACAAAACGCGGCTAAGTGCTGGAATTGGCTAAATCTTAGCTATTTTTGTTTTATCTGGCGGTACGAGGCAGCGTCGGTGTGGTGTAATAGCCGCGTTATTCAAGGTTAGTCGCCCATTCGGGCGTTTAATATATTAAACATGCCGCGCCTGCCGCTCATTGGAATTCCGGCCGATCGCCGACTGTATGGAAAGCACTATTTCCATATGGTCGGGGAGAAGTACATCGAAGCCGTCGCCCGAGGCGCGAATGCGGTGCCGGTGCTCGTACCCGCTCTGGGGTCCGAAATCGATTTGCCATCCTTGTTGGATGCCTGTGACGGACTGCTGCTGACGGGCAGCGCGTCGAATGTTGACCCTCAACACTACGGAGGACCGGCGAGTGAGCCGGGAACGCTTCATGACCCTAATCGGGATGCTACGACGCTTCCGCTGATTCCGCGTGCCATCGCAGCCGGTTTGCCGGTGCTGGCGATCTGCCGCGGATTTCAAGAAATGAATGTCGCTTACGGCGGCACTTTGAACCCACGCTTGCACGAGGTTTCGGGAAACCTCGATCACCGTGACGATGAATCCTTATCCTTAGAGCGGCAATACGCGCCTGCTCATGAGGTATTGCTGGAGCCTGGAGGGCAGCTGCACAAAATCGCGGGCCGGGATCGCCTCAAGGTCAACTCGCTGCACTGGCAGGGGGTTGAAAAACTGGGGGCCGATCTGGCGGTCGAAGCGCGGGCGCCGGATGGCATCATCGAAGCCTTTCGCGTTGCGGATGCACCGACTTTCGCGTTGGGGCTGCAATGGCATCCGGAATGGCAGTTTGCACAGGATCCATTTTCAAGCGCGTTGTTTGCTGCTTTTGGCAAAGCCAGCCGTCAGCGCGCAGAAGTTTCAAGGTGATGTATGGCGAGCACGATTCAACAATTTTTGCGAGAGCATGGGATTTCCGAGGTCGAAGCGATCATTCCGGATATGGCCGGAGTCGCGCGCGGCAAATTGATGCCGGCGGAGAAATTCGCGGAAGAGGAGGGCATGCGTCTTCCCGAAGCGATTTTCCTGCAGACGGTCACGGGAGACTATCCGGACGACCAAAGCGCCATGAATCCGTCCGACATCGACATCGTGCTGAAGGCCGATCCAAAAACGGTGCGGGTGGTTCCGTGGGCTGCCGAACCCACTGCGCAGGTGATCCACGATTGCTTTTACGGCGACGGCGCGCCGGTGACGATGGCGCCGCGCTACGTGTTGCGACGGATACTTCAGCTGTATGAGGCGCAGGGGTGGGAACCGGTGGTCGCCCCCGAATTGGAATTTTTTCTGGTGGAACCGAACATCGATTCCGACTATCCCTTGAAGCCGCCGGTGGGACGCTCAGGGCGGCCCGAGATCGGCCGCCAGGCGTATAGCATCGCGGCGGTGAACGAATTCGATCCCTTATTTGACGACATGTACTCATTCTGCGAAGCGCAGGACATCGAGATCGACACGCTGATTCACGAGTCCGGAGCGGCGCAGATGGAAATCAACCTGCTGCACGGCTATCCGATGGGCCTGGCGGATCAGGCGTTCCTGTTCAAGCGCACGGCGCGCGAGGCGGCGCTGCGCCACAAGATGTACGCGACCTTCATGGCAAAGCCGATGGCCAAAGAGCCCGGCAGTGCCATGCACCTGCATCAAAGCATCATCGATTCTAAGACGCGGAAGAATATTTTCAGCATGCCGGACGGATCGCCGTCCGAATTGTTCTTCGGACATATCGCGGGTCTGCAAAAATACCTGCCCGGCGCCATGTCGTTATTTTGCCCGAACGTGAATAGTTATCGGCGCATCAGCCGGTATTCCTCCGCCCCGATCAATGTACATTGGGGCTACGACAATCGAACTGCGGGATTGCGGGTACCGATGTCCGGGCCGGAGGCGCGGCGGGTGGAAAATCGCGTGGGCGGAGCGGATGCGAATCCCTACCTCGCCATTGCCGCATCTTTGGCGTGCGGCTATCTCGGGATGATGGAGGGGCTCAAGCCCTCGGAGCCGATCAGCGGCAGCGCTTATGACTTGGCTATTGCCTTGCCCCGCACCTTGGCGGAGTCGCTGCGCCTGCTACGCGAATCCCAGCCGCTGGTGAACTTATTCGGCGATCGCTTTGTCCTCGCCTATACGGCGGTCAAGGAAGCCGAATACGAAACCTTCGCGCAAGTCATCAGTTCCTGGGAGCGAGAGCACTTGTTGTTGAACGTCTAGCAGCTATCCCGAGTATTCCACGTGCAGTCGGGTGGCTGCTGCGCTATAACTAGCCTACCCAAAAAATTGAGGAAGCGTCGGATGTTCAGCGTTCATCGGACGGCGATTCTGGCGCTTGTGTGTTGGCTGCCGCTGCATGGTTGCGGTGGAGGCGGAAAGTCTGCCGGCGCGGCTGCGGCCGGCGCCGGCGGCGCCAAAGTGCTCAATCTGTACATCTGGTCGGACTACCTGGCGCCGAGTACGCTGCAGGATTTCGAGAAGCAGACCGGCATCAAAGTGCACTCTGCCTACTTCGACACCAATGAAACGCTGGAGACCAAGCTGCTTGCCGGCAGCAGCGGTTTCGACATCGTGGTGCCAACCGCCTCCTATTTCGAGAGGCAGATCAGAGCCGGCGCTTATCTCGCGCTCGACAAATCCAGGCTGCCAAATTCGATGAACATGGATCCGCAGCTCATGGCCAAGGTGGCCATGAACGATCCGGACAATGCCCACGGCGTTATCTATTTGTGGGGCACCAACGGGATCGGCTACAACGAAAAGATGGTCAAGGCTTTGATGCCCGATGCGCCGCTCGACAGCTGGCGATTGGTTTTTGATCCGGCGGTGGCAGCGAAAGTGGCCAAATGCGGCATCAGTTTGCTGGATTCGCCCGCCGAAATGCTGCGCGCCGTATATAGTTATCTCGGAAAGGATCCGAATTCACAGAGCGCGCAGGATCTCGTGCAGGCGGAAGCCGTCCTCAACAAAATCAGGCCGTACATCCGCAATTTCAGTTCCTCTGAATATATTGAGGCGCTGGCCAACGGCGATCTGTGTATTTCCGTGGGCTACAATGGCGACGTGCTGCAGGCGCGCGATCGTGCTCGCGAGGCCAATAAGGGCACCGAAATCAAGTATGCGGTGCCTAAAGAAGGCTCCATTCTTTGGTTCGACATGCTGGCCATTCCCAAGGATGCACCGGATCCGGATAGTGCTTACGCGTTCATGAATTACATGATGACGCCGCAGGTCATCGCCGACGTCTCGAACTTCAAGCGCTATGCCGACGCCAACGCCGCATCGCAGCCGTTGCTGTTGCCCGCTTTGAAGAACGACCCGGCTATTTATCCGCCGCCGGATCAGATGCAGAAATTGGTGTTGCAGAAGGCCGATTCGCCCGAACAGACCCGTGCCGTTACTCGCGTTTGGCAAAAATTCAAGACGGGTCAATAACCGATGACGGCATCTTCGGGCGGCGCGGTCAAAGCTCAACCCTGGAACGATCTGTCGGCGCGGCCCTACGTGGAGATCGAGCGGATCACGAAGTCATTCGGTGATTTCAAAGCAGTCGATGATGTTTCATTGAAGGTCTACAAGGGCGAGATATTCTGTCTGCTGGGGGCCTCGGGGTGCGGCAAGACCACCTTGCTGCGCATGCTGGGCGGATTCGAAACCCCCACCTCAGGAAGGGTCCTGATCGACGGCGAGGATATGAGCGGCGTGCCGCCGTATGAGCGGCCGGTGAACATGATGTTCCAATCGTACGCGCTGTTCCCCCACATGAGCGTCGAGCAAAACGTTGCCTTCGGCCTCAAGCAGGACCGCTTGCCCAAGCACGAGATCCAAGAGCGCGTCGCGACCATGCTGGACCTGGTCAAGATGAGCGATTACGCCAAGCGCAAGCCGCACCAGCTCTCCGGCGGGCAGCGCCAGCGGGTGGCGCTGGCCCGCTCGCTCGTGAAGCGTCCCAAGCTGTTGCTGCTGGATGAGCCATTGGGGGCGCTCGACAAGAAGCTGCGCGAGCATACGCAGTTTGAATTGATCAGCCTGCAAGACAAGTTGGGCGTCACGTTCATCGTCGTCACGCACGATCAAGAGGAAGCCATGACTTTGGCGAGTCGTATCGGCGTGATGAATCACGGCGAGATCGTTCAAGCCGGCACACCCTCGGAAATCTACGAATTCCCAAGTTCCCGATTCGTAGCCGATTTCGTCGGCTCCGTGAATATGTTCGAGGGTAAGCTGATCGAGGATGAGCCTGACTATGTGCGCATCCGCTCACCGGAGATCGATGCCCCTATTTACGTGAGCCACGGGATCAGCGCACCGCCCGGCGCGGTCGTTTGGGCGGCGCTGCGCCCGGAAAAAATATTTATGTCCGTGGCGGCTCCGGAGGGTGGCGCCGACAATGTGGTGCGCGGTACCGTTCAGGACATCGCGTATCTCGGCGACCTCTCGATCTACCTGGTCAAGCTGCCCACGGGGAAGGTTGTGCGCGTCACCCAACCCAATACTTCGCGCCACGCCGAGGCGATCGGCTGGGATCAGCAGGTGTACTTGTCATGGGATGCGAGCAGTCCGGTGGTGGTGACCCGTTAACTCCGCGCACCTTAGCGGTCAGCTTCGCCGCCTCGGAATCACCGGGCGAGGCCTGGTGGTGGCGCTGCCGTATCTGTGGCTGCTGCTGTTCTTCGTCGTGCCCTTCATCATCGTACTGAAGATTTCATTTTCAGACATGGATCTGGCGATTCCGCCGTACAAACCCTTGCTGGAATGGGTGGGCCAGAACTCCCTGGCGATCAAGGTTAATTTCGAGAACTACGCTTTCCTGTTCACCGACTCGTTGTACCTGAATGCTTTTGCCAACTCGATCAAGGTCGCGTTTCTTTCCACGCTGCTGTGTCTCATCATCGGCTATCCGATGGCGTATGGCATCGCGCGCGCCAGGCCTGCGCTGCGAAATATCTTGTTGCTGCTGGTCATACTGCCGTTTTGGACTTCCTTGCTGCTGCGGGTCTATGCCTGGATCGGCCTGCTCAAGGCCAATGGCGTAATCAACAACGTGCTCATGTCGCTCGGCATCATTCATGAGCCGCTGACCATGCTATACACGCCCTTTGCGATGTACGTCGGCATCGTGTACTCCTATCTGCCGTTCTTGATTTTGCCGCTTTATGCGAATCTGGAAAAAATGGATTGGCAGTTGCTCGAAGCGGCGCAAGATTTGGGCTGCCGGCCCTGGCAAGCCTTTTTCAAGATCACATTACCCCTATCTCGCAATGGCATCCTGGCCGGTTCCATGCTGGTGTTTATTCCGGCCGTGGGGGAGTTTGTGATCCCGGCTTTGCTCGGCGGCCCGAACGCGCTGATGATCGGCCGGGTGCTGTGGGACGAGTTTTTCTCGAACCGCGCATGGCCTGTGGCCAGCGCGGTGGCGATCTTGCTGCTGATACTTCTGGTGCCCTTCATGATGTGGTACCAGAGTGTTCAGGCGCGCGAAACCGCGGGCGCACGATGAACTATCGCAGCTCCATTTTCGTCCTGACCTGCATCGGCTTGGGCTTCGCGTTTCTTTATATTCCCATCCTTTCCATGGTGGTCTTTTCTTTCAACGCATCGAGGCTGGTGACGGTGTGGGATAGCGCCAATTCACCGACGCTCAAATGGTATGCATCGCTGCTGCACAACGAGGAGATTCTCGATGCGGCGTGGGTTTCGGTGAAGGTGGCAGTCATCAACGCCACCGGCTCGGTCATCTTGGGCACCCTCGCGGGCTTTGGATTGGCTCGATTCCGCCAGTTCAGGGGCCGCTTTACCTTGAACGCAATGACCACTGCGCCGCTGGTAATGCCCGAAGTCATCACCGGACTGTCGCTGCTGCTGCTGTTCGTAGCCCTCGAACAACTGATCGGCTGGCCTGCGGGACGCGGAATAACCACCATGACTATCGGCCACATGACCTTTTCCATGGCGTACGTGACCGTCATCGTCAATTCGCGCCTGGTGAGCTTCGACACCGCCCTGGAGGAGGCCGCCATGGATTTAGGCGCGCGCCCCTTGAAGGTGTTTTTCGTGATCACGCTGCCGATTATCTTCCCTGCGATCTTGTCCGGCTGGCTGTTGGCCTTCACGCTGTCTTGGGACGATCTGGTGATATCGAGCTTTACCTCCGGTCCGGGCAGCAGCACCCTGCCCATGGTGGTGTTCTCCAAGGTGCGCTTGGGCGTGAGTCCTGAAATTAACGTGCTGGCGACCATTACCCTTGGCGTCGTGACGACGATGATCGTTGCGGTGAGCCTGTGGATGGCGCGTCGAGCCAAAATCGACAAGGCGAGTGCCGGCTAAGCGGCTCTCTCTCGATGGGCGCTGGCTTTCAGGCCTCATCCACCGGCGTGTTGCCGCCGGTGAACTTCGAACGCGCTTGCGACAGACGATAGTGGTGGCCGGAGAGCCAATGCCGCAAGTCTCTCAAGCCCGCGATCAGGTAAACCAGCTTGAACAGCTGCAGGCGCCACAGGACCTTGGGCGTATCGAATAAATCGCCGGCCAGCATCGAAATGACGCCCTGCTCTAGCTGCCAAATATTGCGCGGCGAGCGGAACATCTGCCGCATCACCGGACCGTTGAATCGATAGATGAAAAATGAAAACCGGCGCATGCCGGCGCGCTGCCGCTTTTCCAGCTTGCGCAATAAAGCTTTCTCGCGCCTCGGTTCCCGCAGTGCCGTGTCGACGAGCGCCGCCGCTTCTTCGGCACCGAGCATCGCGAGGTAAACCCCGGAGGAAAATACCGGATCGAGGAAAGCAAACGCATCGCCCACCAGCACCCAACCCGGGCCCCCCATAGTCGTCGAATCATATGAGTAGTTGCCGGTGACGCGTACCTCGCTGATGAGCTCCGCGCGCTGCATCCGCCGCCAAAGCCCGGGGCTTTTCTGCAGAGTTTCGATGAGAAAATTGGCAGTCCGGCCTTTGCGCTGCTTAAGATATTCCGGCCAACAGACCGCACCGACACTCATGACGCCGTCGGGCAGCGGGATCATCCACATCCAGCCGTGATCGAAACGGTAGACGCTGACGTTGCCGGAATCCACTCCAGGGCGCAGTTCAGCGCCGCGAAAGTGAGCAAAGATCGCAGCGCTTTGGTGCCTGGCATTCTTGCGCCGCAGCTTTTTGCGCGCGGCCAGGAACGCGTCGCGGCCGCTGGCGTCTATGAGATAGCGCGCCTGAATTGCGTACGCGCGGCCCTCATCGGTGCGCACTTCGAGCAACGTTTCTCGCGGCCCCGTCTGCTCGGCCTTCAAAACCTCATGCCCCTCGCGCGCATCCGCGCCGCTGCCTCGTGCATGATCGTAGAGCATCTTGTCGAAATCCTGCCGCCACACCTGGAAGGAGTGCGGCGGGCTATTGCCGATGGCGCGGGAGAAGGCGAAGGTGCTGTAGCCGCGTTCATTGTCCGCTTCGAAATCCGCGCCGGCCTTGAATACGCCGAGTTCGCGTACTTTCTCGAGCACGCCGAGCCTCTCGAACACCGGCAGATTCATCGGCAGCAGCGATTCGCCGATGTGGAAGCGCGGATGATGAGCCTTCTCCAGGGCTATTACTTTGTAGCCGCGACGCGCCAGTAAGGCCGCCGCCGTGCTGCCCCCAGGGCCGCCGCCGATAATCACAACATCGCAGGTCTCGGGTGCGTCCATCAGAGCAGCACTCTTTCGATGCCGCCGCGGTTCGCCCGCTGCACGTATTGCGTCAGCCAGTCAGCTCCCAGCAGGTTCTTGGCGATTTCTACCACGATGTAGTCGGCGTCCATTTCCGCATCGTCGTTGAAGCGCTTCAGGCCCTGCAGGCAAGACGGGCACGAGGTCAGGATTTTGACCTCGCCTAAGTGTCCGGCGGCGCGCAGCCCCTCGACGCCACCGCGCACTTCCCGCTCCTTGGCAAAACGCACCTGAGTGGATATGTCAGGCCGCGCGAGCGCAAGCGTGCCGGACTCGCCGCAGCAGCGCTCGTTCTTTTCAATCTGCCCGTTCTGCGTGCTGTTCATCAGGGTGTTGACGACGTTCAATGGATCGTATTTCTTCATCGGTGAATGGCACGGATCATGGTACAGGTACCGCGTGCCGGTGATATTCTCCAAGCGCACCCCTTTTTCAAGCAGATACTCGTGTATGTCCATGATCTTTGAGCCGGGAAATATGCTGCCGAATTCATAGCCCTGCAGCTGATCGAAGCAGGTGCCGCAGCTCACCAAAACGGTTTTGATGTCCAAGTAGTTGAGTGTGTTGGCCACTCGATGGAACAAGACGCGATTGTCGGTGATGATTTTTTCCGCTTTAGCGAACTCCCCCGCCCCGCGCTGCGGGTATCCGCAGCACAGGTAGCCCGGAGGCAGAACGGTCTGCACGCCTACGTGCCATAGCATCGCCTGCGTGGCCAGCCCGACCTGCGAGAATAGCCGCTCAGAGCCGCAGCCGGGAAAGTAGAACACCGCTTCTGATTCGCCATCGACCTTGGCGGGATCGCGGATGATGGGTACGTAATTGCGGTCTTCAATGTCGAGGAGCGCCCGCGCCGTACGGCTTGGTAAGCCGCTGGGCATGCGTTTGTTGACGAAATGCACGACCTGTTCTCTCATCGGCGGCTTGCCAGTGGTCGCCGCAGGCCGCTTGGTTTGGGCTTTGGCAACGGTATTCAGAGCGCGATTGCCCAGGCGCTGCATTTTGTAGCCCCAATCAATCATAACCTTGCGGGTCAATTTGATGGTTTGAGGATTCGTGGCGTTCAAAAAAAGCATCGCTGCGGCGGTGCCGGGATTGAAGCGCTTCTTGTCCATGCGGCGCAGAAGATCGCGCATGCCCATCGATACCTCTCCAAAATCGATACCGACCGGGCAGGGTGACAGGCACTTGTGGCACACCGTGCAGTGATCGGCGACATCGGACAGCTCGTCCCAGTGGCGGATTGAGACGCCCCGCCGAGTCTGTTCTTCATATAAAAAGGCTTCGATGAGCAGCGAAGTCGCGAGAATCTTGTCTCGCGGGGAGTACAGCAAGTTGGCGCGCGGCACATGCGTAGCGCAGACAGGTTTGCACTTGCCGCAACGCAGGCAATCCTTGATCGCATCCGAGATCGTGCTGATATCGGATTGCTGCATGATCAGCGATTCGTGCCCCAGGAGACCGAAGCTCGGTGTATAAGCGCGGCGCAAATCGGCTTGCGGCATCAGCTTGTACTTGTTGAAATGCCCGTGCGGGTCCACTCGCTGCTTATAGCTGCGAAACGGCGCGAGTTCCGCGTCGGAAAGATATTCCAATTTGGTGATGCCGATTCCGTGTTCGCCGGAAATTACGCCGTCGAGCGCGCGCGCGATCGCCATAATCCTGGCGACCGCGCGGTTCGCGGTGTGCAACATCGCGTAGTTGTCGGAGTTGACGGGAATGTTGGTGTGCACATTGCCGTCGCCGGCGTGCATGTGCAGCGCCACGAATACGCGGCCTTGCAGGACGCGCTTGTGTAGGGCATCGCAACGTTCCAGCACGTGCGCATAGGCTCCGCCTACGAAAATGCGGGCGAGCGCCGCGCGAACTTCAGTTTTCCAACTGACCCGCACGCTGCGCTCTTGCAGACGGTCGAACACGCTGTCGGTGTCGCTTTCCGCGGTGTCCATGTTGTCAAGCAGGAATTGCCAGCGTGTGCGGACGCCTGCGAGCAGATCGAGCGCTTCGGATGCGCGCGCCAGCTCGGCATTGGAGGGATCTGCGGCGAGCACGCCGGAAAAGTAGTCATCCAATGTGTCCAACAGTTCGAGTTTGTTTCGGATTGACAAGTCGATGTTGATGCGTTCGATGGCATCTGTGTATTCGCCCAACCGGGCAATGGGGATGACCACATCCTCGTTGATTTTGAAAGCATTGGTATGTTTGGCGATGGCAGCCGTCTTGGCTCGATCCAGCCAGAATTTTTGCCGCGCTTCCGCACTGACCGCGATGAAACCCTCCCCGGACCGCGCATTGGCCAGGCGCACCACATGAGAGGCGGCAGCGGCCACGGCGGATTCGTCCTCGCCGACGATGTCGCCCAGCAGCACCATTTTCGGCAGCGCGCCTCGCTTTGATTTTGTGCCATAGCCTACGGCGCGCAAATAACGTTCATCCAGATGCTCGAGGCCGGCGAGCAGCGTGCCCTTGGACTTCGCATTGGCTTGCAGATATTGCGTGATCTCCACGATGCTGGGGATGGCATCGCGCGCTTGACCGAAGAATTCCAGGCACACCGTCCTGGTGTGCTTGGGTATTTTATGCAAAATCCAACGCGCGGCCGTGATCAGTCCGTCGCAGCCTTCCTTCTGCACCCCCGGCAATCCGCCCAAGAACTTGTCGGTGACGTCTTTACCCAATCCTAGCTTGCGGAATTTGGTGCCCTCGATGTCGAGCCGCTCGGTACGAAGCACCGCCGCCTCGTCGGGCAGCTTGGTGCCTTCCTTCCATACCAAATCGAAACTCGCCGTCGGCGCATCGTGAATCTTGCCCAGATTATGCTCAAGGCGCGTGACCTCGAGCCAGTTGCCGTGCGGGTCGACCATGCGCCACCACGCCAGGTTGTCCACCGCCGTGCCCCACAGCACCGCTTTCTTGCCGCCGGCGTTCATAGCGATGTTGCCGCCGATGCATGAGGCGTCGGCGGAAGTCGGATCGACTGCGAATACGAAGCCCGCTCGTTCGGCCGCTTCGGAGACGCGTTTGGTCACCACGCCGGCCGCTGAAAAGATGGTGGCGGCTGCGGCCTTGCCGCGGTGCGATGGGAGTGCCTGCACGGGTCCGAGAGTTTCCAATTTTTCTGTATTGATCACCGCCGACCAGGGCGTGAGAGGCACCACACCACCCGTATATCCGGTGCCGCCGCCGCGTGGAATGATGGTGAGTTCGAGCGCGATGCACGCTTTCACCAGCTGGGGAATTTCCCCTTCGTTGTCCGGCATCAACACCAGGAACGGCAGTTCGACGCGCCAATCGGTGGCATCGGTCACGTGCGAGACACGGGAGAATGCATCGAAGCGGACGTTATCGGCGCGTGTATGCTTGATCAGTAAACGCCGCGCCTGCTTGCGCTTTATGGCCACCTGGTCGAATTGCCGTTCGAATCCTTCCAGAGCTTGAGCAGCCGCGTGCAGAAGTTGAGCGACTTTGGCATCGCGCGCTTCATCGGCCGCATCGCGGCGTTTCTCGACTTCCTCGAGACGATGATGCATGGCTGCGATCAGCTGACGGCGACGCTTCGGGTTGTCGAGCAAATCGTCTTGCAGATAGGGGTTGCGCTCGACCACCCACATATCGCCCAGCACCTCGTAGAGCATCCGCGCCGAGCGGCCGGTTCGCCGCTCTCCGCGCAGGCCCTCAAGCACTTCCCAACAGCTCTCGCCCAACAGCCGAATGACGATCTCACGATCCGATAGGGAGGTGTAATTGTAGGGAATCTCGCGCAATCGCGATTCCGGTTCTTTTTCCGCGGGATGTCGCGCTGCGTCCACAAAACCTGCGACGGCGTTCATGTTTGACCGAGTTTACGCAGTTTTTTTGACCAAGATGTGTCTGTCGGAGCGGCTTCGGTCTCTCAAGTCGTTGTTGCGCCGGCCGTTACGAGCACAGTGCGACAGTTCTGCGTCAAGTCCTTTGCCGAACTTCAGGGTCTGGAGTTGTTGCGAGGCGCATTAGAGCGCCGCGTGGTGCGCAATGAGCTCGCGATTCCCAGTCTTCCGGACGTCGCGGTGCAAATCGTGCGCGGCGGAACCCATAATTCCGGCAGCGCCTACCGGCTCGCGCAGATCATTCATGCCGACGCCGCCCTGACGAAATATGTCCTGCGTATTGCTTCCTCGGCTGCCAAGGGTCCAGCCAAGCCGATCACCTCGCTGCAGCACGCGATCGCGTGGCTGGGTCTGGACGATGTCGCCAATATTGCTTTTACCCTGGCGTTGCAGGGACAAATGCTGCACGTCGAGGGGCAGCATCGCAAGGCGCGACGTCTGTGGCGCCACTCATTGGCAAGCGCTTTATGGGCGCGGCAGGTAAGCGAGATGCTCGCCTGCGACACCGGGCTGTGCTATTTGAGCGGACTGCTGCACAACATCGGCAGGGCGGTCACTCTGGGCGCGGTGCATGAGGTCGCACAACGCGCCGGACAACATCTCAGCGGCGAACAATACGACTGGCTCATCGGAATCTTCAATCGCGACGTGGGCGAGCGCGTCATGTCCGCCTGGGCGCTGCCGGAGCCGGTGCCGAGCGTGCTCGCCGGGTGGCAGAGTTACGCTTCCGCGGGCGCGGTCCGGGGGGAGAGCAATGTGGTGAACGTCGCGCACAAGCTCGCCGATTTCACGCTCCAGGAGTCCTCCATGATGCGGCGCGAAGAGTTGGTCATGGACTCAGCCTACCTTGATCTTGGGCTCTCATCCCAGAACGCCGTAGAGTTGTTCGACTCCACCTCGGCAATCAACGCGGAATTGGACCGCTATCTCTCGCCTTGACCTAAGGCAGGACTTCAAACAAGGCTCCTAGCGCAGGCCGGTTTCCTGGCGTGCGATCACGATCCTCTGTATCTCGCTGGTTCCCTCGTAAATTTCGGTTATTTTCGCGTCGCGAAAGTATCGCTCCAAGGGCATTTCCTTGCTGTAGCCGATGCCGCCGTGGATCTGCAGGGCAGCGTGGGCGTTGAACATGGCCGTCTCCGAGGCGAAAAGCTTGGCCATGCTGCCTTCCGTCGTGGTGCGGGCGCCGGTGCTTTTCGCGGCTTGTTTGGCCCAGGCGGCCTGAAGCATGAGCAAGCGCGATGCCGAGAGCCGCGTCTTCATATCCGCGATTTTCGCCTGAATCATTTGAAACGAACCGATGGGCGCACCGAATGCGCGGCGTTCTTTTACGTAGTGGAGCGCCGCATCATATGCGGCTCTGGCAATTCCATTGGCCTGAGCGGCGATGCCCACGCGGCCTTGGTCCAGTATGGTCATGGCGATGGCAAAGCCATTGCCTTCTTCGCCCAGACGGTTGGCGACCGGAATTTTATAATCGGCGAATTGGATCTCGCAGGTGGCCGAAGCGCGGATGCCCAGCTTGGGTTCGATTTTGCCGCGAATGAAGCCGGCTTGGTTGCAATCGAGAATAAAGGCGGTAATACCCTTGGCCTTTTTCTCCGGACTGGTCAGGGCAAACATCACCATGTAATCGGCCACCGGACCGGAGGTGATCCAGGCCTTCTTGCCATTGAGCAGGTAGTGGGAGCCGTCCGCCGCTAGCACGGCCCGGGTGCGCATATTGGCAGCATCGGATCCGGATTGCGGCTCGGTCAACCCGTAGCAACCGATGGCCGCGCCGGAGGCCACCGGCGTCACGAAACGCTGCTTCTGTGCCTCGCTGCCGAATTGCAATATTCCGTTGTTGTACAGCGTGTTATTCACCGACACGATGGTCGAATGGGCGGCATCCGCGTAGGCGATCTCCTCCATCATCAGGACGTAACAGATCGAATCGAGGCCGGCCCCGCCGTACTCCTGCGGCACTTCCACACCCATGAAGCCAAGCTCGCCCGCTTTGCGAATTGTTTCCCGGGGGAATTCCCCGGATGAGTCGAACTGCGCCGCCACCGGCGCGACCTCTTTGCGGGCGAATTCGCGCGCGGCCGCTTGGATCATCAGCTGATTTTCTGTGAGCGTGAAGTTCATGTTTGGATTATCTTCGTATCCATGAAAAATACCACCAGGGTGAATCATCCGCCCGCCGTTGCGCTCAGCGCAGACAATCGGCCGTTGGTCGCACCTATCTATCAATCGGTCAAGTTTTCGTTCGACGACACCGATCAAACGTTGCGCTATCAGCGCGGCGAACGCGAAGGCTTTTTTTATTCGCGTACCTCCAATCCGACGCTCACGCAACTGCAGCGGCTGCTCAGCGAGCTGCAGGGCAGGGATGACTGCTTGCTGACCGGCTCCGGGGTCGCCACCATCGCCGCAAGTCTGCTGGCGCTGTGCAAGGCAGGCGATCACGTGCTGGTGTTCGTCGAATCTTACGGTCCCACCCGTTACATCGTGCAGCATTTGCTGGCCAAGTTCGGCGTCACTCACACCATGCTGTCGATCGAGGACAAGCCGGGTATCGAACGAATACTCAAGGACAAGCCGACACGCCTGGTAATCTTTGAAAGCCCCACCAATCCCATCACCAAGATCGCGGATATCGAACATCTAACCTTGCATGCGCTCGCGGCCGGATGCTTGACGGTGCTCGACAACACCTTCGCAGGTTTTCACAACCATGGCGATTACGATATCGACGTCTACTTGCACAGCCTCACCAAGTACGCCTCGGGCCACGGCGATGTGATGGGAGGTGCGATCATCGCCCGGGGCGAAATTCTCAACGCCATGCGCAAAGAGATCGGCCCGATGGGCGCGGCGCTCGATCCGCACGCCGCGTTTCTGATTCAACGCGGGATGCGCACCTATTTTCTGCGATACGAACGCCAATGCGCCAACGCGCTCGACGTCAGTGAATTCTTGCAACAGCATCCGCGGGTATTGCGCGTGCACTATCCGGGCCTGCCGAGCCATCCGCAGCACGCGTTGGCGCGTCGCCAGATGAAGGACTTCGGGACCGTGGTAAGCCTTGATCTGGATGGCGGCTATGATGAAGGCGGGCGTTTCGCCGAATCGCTGGAACTGTTCTCAATCGCAGCCAGCGTCGGTTCGACCGAATCCCTGGTGATGCCGCCTCAGTTGCTGCACGGCGGCACCTACACAGCGGAGCAGCGCGCACAATCGATGGTGGGCAAGGGCACGGTGCGCCTGTCCGTGGGGTTGGAGGATGTTGGGGATCTGAAGGCCGATCTGGCCCAGGCGCTCGATCGGGCTTTCAAATAATTTGACCTGATTGTATTTAACATAAGGCGCTGCGGCTCAAGCATCTCGTCACGATGCCGATCTCATGGTGGTCGACAAGAACGTCGTGAAGGGTGCCAGAAGTGAGTCTCCAATACGCAGTTACCGCTTTGCACTCCCAGGCCGCCCACGCGTTCCTCGGAGATTCCTTGGCGAGTCCGCAAAGCATTGCGCCCATGCCGCAGGTCTGCGCGCAGCTCGCGCAACTCACCGCTCAACAAGCAACCGATGCGGCGCAGCTGGCGCGCCTCATCCAATCCGACCCAGCATTGGCCGGCGAGATCATGCGTGTGGCGAATTCGGCGGCTCTGCGGGCGCGCTCGCCCATTGTGTCTTTGCAGCAGGCGGTGTCATGGCTGGGCGTGGCCGAGGTCCGCAACATAGGCATGGCGGTCATGTTGCGCGGCGAAGTCTTCACGGCGCCGGGTCATCAGCCAGAATCCGAGCAGCTCTGGCGTGAAGCTTGGTTGGCGGGGCTGTGGGCCAAGGAGATCGCCCGAGAGCGTCGCAAACACGTCGAGAGCGCGTTCCTCGCTGCGCTCATGCATCGCAGCGGCGCGGCGTTGGCCTTGAAAATATTGTCCGGATTCGAGATTCAGCAGCGCACTGTGATGGACGCAAAGACCTTTTCGGAACTCGTGATCGAATTCGAGCCCCGCTTCGGGCGCATGTTGATGAGCAATTGGTGCTTGCCGGAGGATGTGCAGGGCGCGGCGAGCGATTGGCGCGACTACCGAAAATCCAGCCACAGCGATCTGGCGGGTACCGTGCATGCGGCGCACCTGTTGGCCGCCCACACCATGTATCCGCTGCTGCTGGACGAAACAGCGGTCATGGAGGACGCGGTGTTCGAACAACTCGGGGTTTTTCCGGAAGACCGCCGGGCGATGCTCTCAAAACGCGATTACGTGCTTAGCCTGGCGGGAATGTAATGAAGCCGGTTGAATTCGACCTCATTTGCATAGGCTCCGGTCCTGCCGGTCAGAAAGCCGCGATACAGGGCGCCAAGGCCGGCTTTCGCGCGTGCGTCGTCGAACGCGAGCCGCAAGTCGGCGGCTCGTGCTTGCTGTCGGGCACCATACCGAGCAAGGCCCTGCGAGA
The DNA here is from genome assembly GCA_025355165.1 of Gammaproteobacteria bacterium. Classification (GTDB taxonomy): domain Bacteria; phylum Pseudomonadota; class Gammaproteobacteria; order Steroidobacterales; family Steroidobacteraceae; genus Bog-1198. The sequence continues at coordinate 20,403 of JANYAD010000050.1, forward strand.
ACAGGCGCTGCGTTATCGGCGAATGCAGGGAAGCGCCACCTCGCTTGCGGTTGAGCTGCGCGGCGACGCGCCGTTGTCTGCGCTGTTGCACGGCGTCGATGCCGTGATCGCCGCGCAAGACCGCTACTTGCTTGCGCAGCTGCAGCGCAACGGCGTCGAATTGATCAGAGGCAAGGCGGTTTTTTTGGACGCTCAGCGTATCGAAGTTCAGCATCTGGATGCTTCGCGCCGGGTGCTCAAGGCGCCGCGCATCGTGCTCGCCACCGGTTCGCGGCCGCGGCATGTGCCCGCCATTGAAGTGGACCATGAACATATCGTCGACAGCGATTCGATTTTAAGCCTGCCTTACATACCCCGCTCCCTGCTGGTGCTCGGCAGCGGCGTGATCGCATGCGAATACGCTTCTATCTTTGCAGCGCTCGGTTGCACCGTCACCATGCTCGACAAGCCCGGCGAACCATTGGGATTCTTGGACCCGCCGTTGCGTGCCGGATTTCTAACCGCGTTTGGCGCCATGGGCGGCGAATACCGCGGTGGTTCGGAAGTCGTGGGCGCGCGCTTCGACGGTTTCTCGCAGGTCGAGGTACAACTGCGAGGTGGGGGGATCTTGAGGTCCGAGCTGGTGCTGGCGGCCTTCGGCCGAGTCGCCAATTTGGACGGCATCGGACTCGAGCAGCTCGGATTGAACATCAGTTCCCGCGGCACCGTGCAGGTCAACGGGTCCTTCGAAACCAATATTCCAGGAGTCTTTGCCGCCGGCGATGCCATCGGTCCGCCGGCGCTGGCCTGCGCGGCTGCCGATCAGGGCCGGCGCGCTGCACTGGTGGCATTGGGCTTACCGCCGCCGGCCGCCACCAGCCTGGTACCGAGCGGCGTATACACCATCCCCGAGATCGCCTGCGTGGGAGTCTCGCAAACCGAAGCGGCAACGAAAAAACTCGACCTTGTCGTCGGCCGAGCCGACTTTAGCGAAGTGGCGCGAGCCCATATTGCAGGAGAAGCGAGCGGGTTTCTGACGTTGCTATGCGATCGCAGCAGCGGCCGGGTGCTAGGCGTTCAGGTGTTGGGGGAGGGCGCAACTGAACTGGTTCACCTGGGCCAAGCGGCGATCGCCGCGGCCGCCACGGCGGAGTTCTTCATCGACCAGATATTTAATTTTCCCACCATGAGCGAGGCATACCGAATCGCTGCCTTCGATGTCTTGAAACAGCGCAGCAAGCCTCGCGCGACGTCCGCCATGACCCTGCCGGCACAATTCAAGGTCGCCGCCGCGCGCTGATCGGCGGCCCCGGCGCCGACGCTACAGATTCTTGATCAAGTTATCGCCGAACTCGCTGCATTTGACTTCGCTCGCCCCGGGCATCAACCGCGCGAAATCGTAGGTGACCGTTTTTTGCGCGATGG
>JANYAD010000059.1 GCA_025355165.1 Gammaproteobacteria bacterium
ATTTTGGATTGTTAGCGAAGTTCCTCAGCGAGGCGATTCCTGCCTACGGCACGGTATTTGTTTATAACGCCAGCTTTGAGCGCGGCGTTCTGAATCGCTTGGCGGAGCTTGCGCCGGAGTATGCGGCTACTCTTCATGGGATTGCGGACCGGCTTTTTGATTTGCTGCCAGTCGCTCGTGACGCCTACTACCATCGTGATATGCAGGGTTCCTGGTCCATCAAGAGTGTCATGCCGACGATTGACGGGTCGCTTGACTACAGCTTAATGGGTGAGGTTCAGGAGGGCGGAGCTGCCCAATTTGCATTTATGGAGTTGCGCGATCGAGGAATTCACCCGGATAGGGTCGAGCAATTGCGAGCCGGTCTACTGGCATACTGTAAGCACGATACGTGGGTAATGGTGATATTAAGGCGCTTTTTGTGCGGCGAGCCTCTGGGGCTCGTCGCCCATGAGCGGGAATCCGCTGTTGGGCGACGCGAGATCATGATTTGATTTGTAGGGGGCAGTTCGAGTCGGCTCAGGCAGGCAAACCGGTGCCAGTGAAGCCCGGGATACTTCGTGGTGAGAGCAAGCGGCTCAGCAAAGTAAAGACTCCTTTTCGGCTGGTTCTGAGGAACGGCATGAGTCCTCCGATTCCCGTGCTCACGGTTCGAATTGACCGGATCGTGCCGAAAAAAAAAGGGCGGAAGTGAAAAGGGGATTATGCGTTGCATATCGGGCGGGTGCTGAAGGTTGAGCATTGGATAGGAAGAAGAGAAAGCCGAAGAGATAAAGTCAGACGCCGCGGCGGCTCGGTTCTGGCACACCAAGAAAAGAGGTTCCCAAGGGTAGGGGAAAGATGGAGAGTCGATATGGTTGATCGAGAACAGTTGGTATGGGGTATCCACGGTGGTCGCTTGGGCGTGGCCGACAGTCTCTTTCTAACTCAAAACGTTGTCGCATTGGGATGGACCGAGATGGGTAATCTGGGTGCATTGAAGTCCTCTCGGGAATCCTTCAAATCCGCAGTCGCAACGGCTTACCCTGATGCAAAGCCGGGGGCTATTCCAAACTATACCGGTCAATTGTATCGGTTCGTTCATGAAATGCAGATCGGTGACCTTATCGTCTATCCATCAAAAATGGACCGACATGTTCACATCGGAGTGGTCGAGGGCCCGTATAAGTATGATGCGGCAGCGAAAGAAGGATTCCCTCATCAGCGTGCGGTCCGATGGCTGAAGGAGCCACCGCGCACTCGCTTTACTCAGGGAGCGCTTTACGAGATTGGGTCAGCTATGACGTTCTTTCAAGTGAAGAACTACTCTGACGAGTTTCGATCTGCTGTCGAGGGTCGCGTCGTTGAAATCCCATCCACCTCGAAAGATAAATCAATCGCGGCAGTCGCCGAGGATATCGAGGAAACTACGCGCGACTTTGTCTTAAAGAGGCTCGCACAAGAACTGAAAGGGCATCCTTTTGCAGACTTCGTCGCCCACTTGCTCAATGCAATGGGTTACCGGACAAGAGTGTCGCCTCCTGGGCCAGACGGCGGTATCGACATAGTGGCCCACAAAGATGAGCTAGGGTTCGAACCACCTATCATCAAGGTACAGGTAAAGAGCACAGAGGGATCTGTCGGTGATCCAGAGGTCTCTTCCCTCTACGGCAAAGTTGGGACCAATGATTTTGGTCTTTTGGTGACACTAGGCGCGTATTCGCCTCGGGCGCTTGACTTTGCACGTTCTAAAAGCAACCTGCGTCTCATTGCCGGCAACGAATTAGTCGATTTGATTTTTACTCATTACGAGCGCTTCGATTCCCTATACAAAGGGCTTTTGCCGTTGAAACGGGTGTATGTGCCGGAAGTTCCAGCGGAGGATGACGAATAGAATTCGGCGGATTTTTCGGGGAATGAAAGATGCGGCCCAGGGAACAATCGCAGCTGTAAGGCGATCATAAGCGGTTGGATTTTGTCGAGTTGTCGAAAAAAAGCGAACGCCGCCGACCTGAGGCCGGCGGCAATTGTTGCCTTAGGCGACGATGCGCCGAAGCTCGCGGGCTTTCTTCGGCATACGCCGAAATCGACTTGTCGGCGACGAAGTGCAGGTCGCGCTCGATCGGGAGGCCGAGCTTGCCGCGCACCGCGGCCAATTCGACGAGGCTGACGTAGCCGAGCTCCGGCTCGCCCATGCCGAGATCGCAGAGACCGAAGGCGAGGCCACCGTCAGGGTCGAGTTCCGTCAGAAGCCAGGTACATTGCGCGTCTGGGGTGAAGAGTTTGAGGACGGGTTTGAAGTCGATTGCCGGCTGATGGTTGTCCATCGCGGCGCGGAACGCTGGTGCAGGGATGCATGGGCTGGACCGCAGTAGAGCTCGGTCACACGTTTCGCGTGGAAGGCCCGTCCGGGAAGAACTTGAGGGTAACCGTTTCGGCGAGGGCGCGGTTACCCACAATGTACCGGTACATTGCAGACTTGGTTGAGGCGAAATCTTTGCCACCATGCTCCGTATCTAGTTGATTCCTAAGCTCTAGTTGACGATATACGCGCTTGCCTGTTTAATACGCGGCTCCGAACGGCCAGGTAGCTCAGTTGGTAGAGCAGCGGACTGAAAATCCGCGTGTCGGGGGTTCAATTCCCTCCCTGGCCACCAGACCCTGTTTTCCCTGGGGGTAGAGTTGGGGGTAACACCCTTCGACATACACCTGTTACCCCCATTTAGTAATTCGCCGACGGATTTTTAGGCAGAAACTGACTGCGATGCGCTCCCGGTGCGAGCACATTGTTTGCATCCTCTCCGGCTCATTCTCCGTTTGCCGGGCTATTCGGGCTCCTGCCCTCGCCCGGCCCGGTGAGCCGGGCGCGCGGGTCCCGGGAACTAGGCGAGGACGCCCGCGTTTCCGTTGCCACTTCCCTGTGGCAAGGTAAAAAGCATGGAACATCAGCGGGAGAAATCTCGTGCTGCACAACATAACCATCAAGGCTGCCAAGCCGCGCGATAAATCTTACAAGTTGGCCGACGAACGCGGTCTCTATCTGATCATCACTCCTAGCGGCAGCAAGTGGTGGCGATTTAGGTTTCGCTTCGATGGTCACCAGAAGTCCCTGTCATTAGGAACTTACCGGATGTTTCTCTAAAGCAAGCTCGGCAGAAACGCGACGAGATGCGCAGTGCGCGTGCTGCGGGCATTGATCCGGCGGCTCAGCGGCGCGCGGAACGATACGCGCGTGGGGATTCGTTCGAGGCTGTGGCAAGAGAGTGGTTCGAGAAATTCTCCAAGGGCTGGGCGGACAACCACATGGAGAAAATCATTCGGCGGCTCGAGCTGTATTTGTTCCCGTGGATCGGCGCTCGCCCCATCGCGAAATTAAGCGCCGTTGATATTTTAACGTGTTTGCGTCGAATTGAGGCAGGGGCAAAGCTTGAGACCGCGAAGCGGGCCCTGCAGAATTGCAGTCGGATCTTTCGCTATGCCATTGCGACGGGGAGGGCGGAGAGAAATCCCGCCCTCGACTTGCAGGGGGCGTTGCCTCCGCACCGAGAAGGGCATCTGGCGGCCATTACCACTCCGAAAGAGGTGGGAGAGCTGTTGCGCGCGATCGATGTCTACAGCGGGAGCAATGTGGTGCGATTCGCGCTCAAGCTGGCGCCGTATGTCTTTGTCAGGCCGGGTGAGCTTAGGCAAATGGAGTGGGCGGAGATTGATTGGGATAAGCACGAGTGGCACATCCCGGAGCAAAATGAAAGCGCGCCAGAAGCACATCGTGCCGCTGTCGCGACAGGCGCTCAATATTTTGATGGAGATTCATCCTCTCACCGGGTATAGCCCCTATGTATTTCGGAGCACTAGAAGCGCTTGTCGGCCGTTGTCGAATGTGGCGCTGTTGGCGGCCTTGCGACGAATGGGATACGAACAGGGTACGGTGACAGTGCATGGGTTTCGCTCGACGGCGAGCACGCTCCTGAATGAGATGGGAAAGAACCGAGATTGGATCGAGAGACAGTTGGCGCACGGAGAAAGAGACGGTGTGCGGGCTTGTTATAACTATGCGGACTATCTGCCGCAAAGAAAACTCATGATGCAGGAATGGGCGGATTATCTGGATCGGTTGAGAGCCTCTAGAGTGAGCTCTGCATTTGGGGGCGAGCAATTGGCTTTGGGCCTATCGTCACGCAGTGAATCGTCGACATAAAGTGCCGAGATCAACTAAGACGTGGCACCGCGAGGGTCGAGCGGTGACGAGATCTCAGCGTTCGTCTCGCTTGACCTCTGCCCGCACGCTGAAGCTGCACTGACGTTTTCCGCACTGGCTGCAGCGGCATTCGGCGCACCACTTCGTCAAGTTTTGCGTCCCATCCGGCAAACCGGGCCAGAGTCGCTGGATTCGCGCGCCGAG
>JANYAD010000079.1 GCA_025355165.1 Gammaproteobacteria bacterium
GGCGCCTGGTGGCTGGAGGGGGTGGTGCGGGTGGTGGGCTCGCGGCAGGAGCGCCTCGCCAGCTGCCGGCCGGAACAGGTGGGCCTGGAACTGGATTTCGAGCCCCGCGCCCTGGCCCTGACCCTGCGCAGCGATGATGCCAAGAAATTGATCCCTCCCCTGTACGGCGCGCTGTTGAAAAATGAACAGGACGTGCACTTGTTCGAGCAACTGGTCTTTCTGAACCGCCGGAATGCTCGTTAAGTTTTTTTTTCTGTTGCGCAAGACCGGCGTGCCGGTGTCGATCACCGAATTGCTGACCCTGCTCGAAGCGCTCAAGGCCGGACTTGGCGACTTGAGCGCCGAGCGCTTCTACTATCTGGCGCGGACTTGCCTGGTGAAGGACGAGAAATTCTACGATCGCTACGACCGCGCATTCGCCGCTCACTTCAAAGGCGTCGAGGACGCCTTCGCGCTGCTGGCGCGGCAGCTGCCGGTGGATTGGCTCGAGAAGCTGATGGTTCGCGAGTTCACCGCTGAGGAGAAGGCCGAAATTGAGGCCATGGGCGGATGGGAAAAATTGATGGAGACCTTGAAGAAGCGTCTCGAAGAGCAGACCCAGAGACACCAAGGCGGCAACAAGTGGATCGGCACCGCGGGCACCTCGCCGTTCGGGGCCTACGGATTCAATCCTGAAGGCGTGCGCATTGGGCAAGAGGGCGGGCGCAACCGCAGCGCCGTGAAAGTCTGGGACAAGCGCGAGTTTGCCAATCTGGATGATAAGGTGGAACTGGGAACGCGCAACATCAAGATCGCGTTGCGGCGCCTGCGCAGATTTGCGCGGCGCGGCGTGCCCGACGAGCTGGCGCTCAGCGATACCATCGATGCCACCGCGCGCTGTGGTGGATGGTTGGATATTAAAATGCAGGCAGAGCGCAAAAACGTCATTAAGATATTGCTGCTGCTCGATATCGGCGGGTCCATGGATGATCATGTGAAGACCTGTGAGGAGCTGTTCTCGGCGGCCCGCAGCGAGTTCAAGCATTTGGAGCATTATTATTTTCATAACTTCGTCTACGAAGCGCTGTGGAAGGATAATCGACGGCGCTTCAACGAGCATGTCGGCACCACCGAGATCATTCGCACCTATGCACCCGACTACAAGCTGATTTTTGTCGGCGATGCCACCATGAGTCCTTATGAGATCACCCACGCGGGGGGCAGCGTCGAGCATTGGAATCCGGAGGCCGGGAGCGCGTGGCTTGAGCGGTTGATGAAGCAGTATCCAAAATTCGCCTGGATCAATCCGCAGCCCCAGTCGCGCTGGCGCCAGACCGCCTCGATCGAGATGACGCGTGAAATGCTGGAGGGTCGCATGTATCCGTTGACGCTGGCCGGGCTCGACGATGTGATCGACGCGCTGACGTGAGCCAACAACCGGGACACCTGGCTTTGGTATTGACCGGCGGCGGGGCGCGCTCCGCTTACCAAGTCGGCGTGCTCAAGGGCATTGCCGATCTTTTGCGGCGCGGATCCGCATGCCCGTTTCCCATCATCACCGGTACCTCCGCGGGCGCGGTCAGCGCCATCGCTTTGGCCTCGGATGCGGCGCACTTTCGCCGCTCGGTCTACGCCATCGAGCGTGTGTGGCGCGAATTCAGGGTGCACCATGTGTTCAAGGCGGACGCGGCGAGCATGCTCAAGTCCGGCTTGCACTGGTTCATGGCCTTCATCACCGGCGGCTGGCTGGTGCAGCCGCCGCATTCGCTGTTCGACAACTCGCCGCTGTGGGAGCTGCTGCGCGCCCAGCTGCACTTCGACGGAATTCCGCGCAGCTTGTACAAGACCCACCTGCACGCCATCGGCATATGCGCCACCTGTTATGCCGATGCCGATTCGGTGACTTTTTTCGCGGCCGATGCGGCGGCCGAACCCTGGGCCCGGGTGTTTCGCAAGGGAGTGCGGGCGACCCTGACGCTTGATCATTTGATGGCAAGCCTCGCGATTCCCTTCCTGTTCCGCCCGGTGAAGCTGAACGAAGCCTTCTACGGCGACGGCGCCATGCGTCAAACATCGCCGCTGAGTCCCGCGATACTGCTCGGCGCCACCCGCCTCCTGATTATCGGGGTGAATGACCCCCCGCCCACCGGTGCGCCGCCGCAGCGGCCGGCG
>JANYAD010000093.1 GCA_025355165.1 Gammaproteobacteria bacterium
CGCCTGCGCGAGGGTGACTTGTTCGGGGTCATGGCCCGCTTGCATATCGAGAATATTGCCGCTCTCCAAATCGATCGCATACGATACGCTGCCAAGCAACCTGGCCTTCACTTGGGTGATCAATAGTTCCTCGAATGTATAGGGATCGGTTTGCACCTCGCCCTTCGCGTCGACTTCGGTGACGCGCCGTGCGATCAAGCAATCGCCGGCCGGATCGCATCCGACTTTCGCTAGTATTAAAATCGTGCCGGGCTGCAGGTTCGGAACGTCCGCGAATTCCAAAATGACGACTACGTTGCTGCTCGGCGAGTGCTCCGTGGCAAGTGCAGTACCCACGAAAAGCAGCCGCCCGCGGCCCACCTGCGCGAGGCTTTTGGCCTCTTCGATGGTGGTCAGAATTTTTCTGGGGTTCTCGATCGAGATCGCTGCCGAGAGCGCAGAGACTTGCAATCCGAGAGTTAGAGCAGTTAGCGGGGCTAGCCAAGGTTTCATGTAATACCTCGAAACATTTGGCGCACGTCGCCAATGCCGTCCCCTTTGCCGATAATTGACCCTAAGCGATGCTCCATTCCGTGTCGTAGATCCCAAAGCGGCATACGCGGCGCCACGATTGCGAATCAATGTCGATTAAGGCGCTCGCAGGTTCGCTTGAAATGCGCGCTGCTCACCATAGCCAACGATGGCAAACAAAAACAATTCGACATATTGTTGTCAAAAATCTGAGAATACAGGCATTCGGATGGGAGAGGCGACTGCCGCCCAAGATCGGACCTAAGAGGTTCCGCGATTCGATTCGTGACTCGAACCCGCATTCCGGGGCGCGAGACTTGACGATGGACTTGGCTAAGCTGCGGTGTAAGAAAAAAATTTCGACGACCTTGTCGAAATGGATGGCGCTCGTTCGTCACTATTGTGTGAGACAACCTGATGTCATGTCGTTCCCTCTGTTGTGCAACGACGCTGCGGTGACTGCGGGAAGTGAGACCACTGGGACGAGAGCATCGCCGCACGGGGCAGCCATCAAGCTGGTTGTGATCCGAGACTTAGCGCTGATATCCAATTAAGAAGGACAAGCTCGTGAAAATTTACTGGATCAAAGCGCAGGCGCCGAGACGCGTACTCGCCTTGGCAAAGCATCTCGGCATCGAGGCGGATTTCCTCCACATCGATATTAAGGGCGGGGGGCTTACGGCGCCGGACTACGTTGCGCTCAATCCGAATATGAAGGCACCGGTGCTGGTTGACGGCAATCAGGTGCTGTGGGAGTCCTCCGCCATCATGGCGTATTTGTGCATCAAGGCAGGGTCGGACATGTGGCCCGCCAATCGGGCGATGGACCAGGTAGAGGTGCTGCGCTGGTTGTCGTGGAACGATGCTCACTGGGCGCCTGCGGTGAGCGCGTTCTACTTCGAGCATGTGGTCAAATCCACGTTCGGATTGGGTTCCCCAGACCGTGAATTATTGCAGTCGAGCTTGCCTGACTTTATCAAGTTTGCAACCGTACTCAACGGGCATCTGGCCGACCGAACGCACGTCGCGTGCGCACGACTGACTATTGCGGATTTCCAGCTGGCCTCGATGGCGACTGAGTGGCGAAATTCGGAGATGCCGATGCAGGGGTTTCCCCATATTGTGCGTTGGATCGATGGCCTGATGCGCATCCCTGCCTGGGCCGAGCCTTGGCCCGTGGAGAGCCGGGCGGGCCTTTTGGATGTCGATTCAGCGGCCGCCGATTCATCTAGGAAGGCTGAGCACGACGAGGCCGCTTCCTTGACCGAGCAAAGTCACTTGCATTCTCAAACTGGAGCGAGTCTATGAAAACGTTTTTGGCTGTATATATGGGTGGTGCGACTAAGATGTCGGAGTGGAAGAACATGGAAGAGGGCAAGCGCAAAAAGCTCGAATCCTCAGGTATGAAAGCGTGGGGAGACTGGATGACGACCCACCAGTCTGCCACCGTCGTGCAGGGAGGGCCCCTGGGAAAAACCAAACGAACGGCTGAACACGGAGTGTCGGACACCAAGAACGACATGACAGGATTCATGGTTGTCAGCGCCGAGTCGCATCAAGCCGCCGCAAAAATGTTCGAGAAGCATCCGCATTTCACGATCTTTCCAGGCGATTCGGTTGAAATCATGGAGATCCTACCGATCCCGGGCCAGCCTACAGGCTGATAGCAGCAGGGATTTGCGAAAAATGGCGGCCGGGGCATGCAGCCCCGGGCACGCCTGCCACGGAAAAGCTCGGCGTGACCGCCTTTGTCATATACGCTATCGGCCGACCAAAGCCATCTACGAGGCCGGCCTCCAGTGGATCCTTTTTAGGACGAGGTGATGTAGGACGGCAACGGAAACTTGCGGAAATTCGGCGGTATAGCGCGTCGAGTACGAGCGGTGCGGTTATTGCGATGTGGCGAATAGCATGAATGAACATTGGCCCGAGCTTCAGTTCTCAGCCTGGCAGGCAGCGCGCGAGACGCTGCATCTCTGGACGCAAATCATCGGCAAGGTGCGGTTGATGCGCACGCCGTGGCTCAATCATAGCTGGCACGCGGCGCTTTACGTCAACTCTCGAGGCTTGAGCACCTCGTCAATTCCTTATGAATCGCGGTCGTTCGAGATCCAGTTAGATTTCATCGACCACGTCCTTAAGATTACGGTGAGCGATGGGCAGCTGCGGCTCCGGCCCCTCCGCTCCGAGAGCGTTGCCGACTTCTACCGGGCGGTCATGACCGCGCTTGAGGATCTCGGTCTTCCGGCGACGATCAATGAAAACCCGTGCGAGCTGGGCGGAGCGACGCCCTTCAGTCAGGACAAAACGCATGCTGCCTATAATCCAGATTACACACGCCGCTTCTGGCAGATATTGCTGCAGACAGATCGCTTGCTCAAAGAATTTCGCACAGGATTTCTGGGCAAGTGCAGTCCTGTGCATTTTTTCTGGGGAAGCTTTGATCTCGCGGTCACTCGCTTCTCCGGCCGCAGCGCGCCGCGCTACGAGCGCAAGGTGCCCGGGGTTTCAATTGAGGTGATGCGAGAGGCCTATTCACACGAAGTGAGCAGTGCCGGGTTTTGGCCTGGTGGTAGCGGAATCGAGTATCCCGCATTTTATTCGTATACCTACCCGACCCCCGAGGGCTTTGCAAAGTGTGCGGTGCGGCCTGAAGGCGCATTTTTCAGTGACGATCTGGGTCAGTTTTTACTGCCGTACGAGATTGTCCGGACTGCTGCTGATCCTGACGCCGCGCTGCTGACCTTCTTGCAGAGCACCTATGAGGCGGCCGCTCGCTCAATGAGTTGGGATCGCGCGGTACTTGAATGCCAACTCGGGCGCCCGGGCATTTGCCGGCCCGTGTAATCGAGGAAGCCACACGGCCTCCAAGGAGAGTTTACCCACACCATGTCGCACGATGAGGAATAACTGAAAATTTGCGACTATGATCCGACATGGCCGAGCCGATTTAGGGCTCTCGCGGCGAGGCTGCAAAGTGCGTCGGTGCCAGCGTCGACCTGGACGTCGTTGTTGTTTCAACAGGGGATGCGCCCGCGGCAGTGCTGCGCCTGGCCAGGCTCGGTTACGTGCACAAGGGAGATCTGGGAATTTCGGGTCGCGAAGCATTCCTCGCGCCCACGGACGAGCCGCAGCATCATCTTTACCTGCTCGCAGAGGGCGCCGCTGAGCTGACACGGCATCTGGCGTGTCCCCTATCCCAAAGCGCAAAGGGCCCATGACCACGATAATCAGGTTCGCGAAGGAGGATAACGCTCGAGGAATACTTGAATTTCACTTTTTAACTGTAGACGAGACGGTCGCCGAGGGCCTCCTTAAACTTTGGTTTGAAAATAAGCCCGAGCTCGCGCGCTGCGCCTTACTCGCGTCGAAAATTTGCGATTACCGAAACAGCTTGTAAGCACCCTCCTACGAGCTGAGTAGGTGAAAAGGACTGAGGCGTTATCCCGTGCGAGAGTACTTTCTGCTACTCAACATGTTTGTTTCGGGGGGGTACACCAATGAGATTTGCAATTATGTGTGCGCTGCTGGTCAGTACATCAGTGGGGATTTCCGCCTGCAATAAGACCGACTCTCCTGGTCAGAGTAACAGAGCCGAAACTGCAGACAAGGTGCAATCCGATATTGCAAACGCGAGAAAGGAGGCTGCCGAGAACAACGCTAAGGCGGATGAGACTAGGAAGCAAACCGAAGCCCAGGCTTCGCAAGACTTGGTGAAGGAGCGAGCGGCAGCAACAGCTAAGGCCGCGGATGCGAGCGTCGGCGCGGTAGCTGACGCCGCCATTACGGAAGCAGAGGGCGCGACCAAAGTGGCTGTGGCAAAGTGTGAAGCGCTTGAGGGAGACGCTCAGAAAGTATGTAAGGACAAAGCAAACGCTCACTTGCAAACAGTAAAGGACCGAGCCAAGGCGGCTAAGTCACCGTAAGGTTGCAGTAACGCAATCGTCATTTGCTCCAGGTCCAGTCGGCGCTCGTGTTTCGGCAGCCACCGCGTAACGCACCAGACCATGCCCGGCCCCGGACGAATCTGCCGCTTGGGGCCCGGGTCGCTTCGCCATCGCGCAATGCGGCAATGCCATTGATCCAAACATCTTGCACCCCTACCGCGAGCTGATGCGGCTTGTCATATGTCGAGAGATCCTGAATGGTTTTCGGATCGAAGACCACGACATCCGCGAAATAGCCGCTTTTCAGACGGCCGCGGTCGCTTAGCGAAAGCGTCTCGGCGGGAAAAGAGCTCAAACGCCGAATCGCCTCCTCGAGCGGGATGACCTTCTCCTCACGGACGTACTTCGCGAGCACACGCGCGAAGTTGCCGTAGGTTCGCGGATGGGTGCTCGACTTAAGAAATACACCCTCCGGCGCAGGTGCCTCGGCGTCTGAACCAAAACTTACCCACGGCAATGCCACTTCGCGACGGATATTCTCCTCCGACATGAGAAAGTATGCGACGCCAACGCGCGAGCCGTCCTCCGCAACCAACTCCATGGCGGCTTCCTCAGGACTTACACCGCGCATTTTTGCAACCTCCGCCAAGGTCTTGCCGGTGAGCGGCTTGAGATCGGGATTCTTAAATTGCAAAAGCAGGGCGCCCTGAGGTCCGGCTCGCTGCAGCAGGTTCTCCCACGCTGGGCTAGGATCACGCATGTCTTTCGCCACCCGATCTCGCACCGCTGGATCTTTAAGGCGTGCGATCCACTTTTCGAGTCCCCCTTCCTGGACCCATGGCGGCATTGCCGCATCAAGACCGGTAGCGCCGGCGGTATACACGTACATATCGGCCGTCACTCGGATCCCGGAAGCCCGCGCCGTCTCGACCTTGCGAATCACCTCATCAAGCTTGGGCCAATTGACTTTTCCGCCGACTTTCAAGTGGTAGATTTCCGCTGGTGCGCCGGATTGCTTTGCAATGTCGATAGTCTCGTCCACGGCCTCAAAGAGCCTATCTGCTTCGCTGCGCATGTGAGCGATGTACATCCCGCCGCATCGCCCCGATTCTTTCGCCAACGCAATGAGCTCGGGCGTCTTGGCATAGGTGGCCGGGTTATAGATGAGCGCCGTCGTGAGGCCGAGCGCGCCTTCTTCCATGGCCTGGTGCACGAGTTGGCGCATCTGGGAAAGTTGCGAATCGGAGGGCTGGACATCATCCTCGCCCAGTACATACGTTCGGACGGTAGCCGCGCTCACGAAGGAAGCGACATTCGGTGTGACGCCTCGTTTCTGAAGTTTTTCCAGGTACTCGCCCAGTGTGGTCCAATCGACGTCGAAATGGATATCGACTTGCTGACTAACCGCTTGGGTTTTCATCGCAGGATTGAGCGGTCCCATCGACTCCTCGCCCATGACTTCGAGCGTAACGCCTTGCCGCAAATCGCTTAGCGCGCGGCCGTCGATGATCAGGGATTCTTCCGGATGAGCCAGCATGTTGATGAACCCCGGCGCAACTGCCTTACCGTGTACATCCACTTCGATACGACCCTTGCCGGGCGCATGTGGCCCGACATAGACAATGCGATCTCCATCTATCGCGACGTCGCCCGGGAAGGGTGGCTTGCCTGAGCCATCGTAAATGAGCCCGTGGCGGATGATTGTATCGTGCGAGGGAGCCACGGCCCAGCAAGGCGCAGTCCCAAGGACCAATGCTGCATATCCCCAACCGCAGATCCATGCCGCGGTGTTATCAGAATTGCGTCCATTCGTCACTATTGCATGCTTCATCGACCGCTCCCTGAAAAAAACCCGCCACATAAACCGGCTCGCACAATTTCTGAATGATACTGGAGTGATAGCGATTATCGATACTGCCGCGCAAAAATGACGACTCCACGTACTTGCAACCAACACGCGAAAACCATCGAAGCGATACCGAACCGACTTTCAGCGGGGCCCGAGCTTCGATCGGACGTCCGACTCGGCCACTGAAAGCGCGTCAACCTGATTAAATTTGGTGAAATCGAGATGCAAAGTTCCATCTGGGGCTTCTTCAAGTATGTCGTGAAATGTGGCACCCCAGCGGATGTCGCCATGGGAATAATTAGCCCGTGCCGTCAGTGTTTGACCGGTGGACTCATCAGTGCCGCTCATGCTGAGGACGAACGCTGCATCGGATTTTTCCAGCGATTGCGCCGTCTCGAGATACAACGGACTCGACTCGTCAATCGAATGCATCATAGTCCAGCCGAGCACAAACATCGGATGCTGTGAACGCAGCAGCGGCAAATCGATCACCCTGCGAATCCGGAAGCCTTCCTGGGTTACCTCGTCGCGCAGCATGTACAAACGCGCCGATGCGTCCTGCACGACATTTTGACGCAAATTAGCGGCTCGAATGAGCAGCGTAATCCGGCCGTCGAGCGGCCGAACCACCAAGTTTTTAGTGAAAATAAACCGAGCCCGGGGACGAGAGAAGCGGGCGAAGATAATACCGGTGATCACCGCGAGGGACATGAGTCCGACGAAGATTTCGATCATCGCGACGCTGTGGCCATAGAGCGTCTGCGGATGCATATCGCCATAGCCCACTGTGGCGAGTGTTTCGACGCTGAAAAAAAATGCGCCCGCGAAGCCGGGTGGACTCAAATTCGCGATGCATCCGGGCACCAGGTAGTAGAGAAAACCGAAGAGCGTGTCAAAGCCCAGAAAGAACGCGGCGAATGTAGCAAATAACTGCGGCCATGAGACCGTCATAAAGAAGTGAAATAAATCCTGAAAGACCGCTCTGCTCATTCCTCGGGTAATGATTTCGCGTCGCCCGATCCGGACTCGCCTGACACTGACAGATCCGCGCTCCTTGGCGCCTAGCTGGCCCTCTATTTGCGAACCTGGTCGATGTTTGTGGCTGGTCACAGGATGGTCATTTGGCGTGGCGCCTTCTCATGGCGCTATGATCTCGTGAAAATCGTATTTACTGTAGCCGTCCCGCGTGCCTT
>JANYAD010000129.1 GCA_025355165.1 Gammaproteobacteria bacterium
GCCGTTGACTTTCAGATCGCGGCCGTTGAAAGCCGACGCGATCTCTCGACGTGATTTCGATTTCTTTTTAACGACCATGGCCTAAAGTTCAAGTCCCAAATGTTTTTTTCTTATGTTGTGCGATCAATGTACACCTACGCAGCGCGGTCTACACCTGTATCGTAATGCTGCAGCAGCGTGGAGAGTTGTTCCTCCGGCGTCTCAATCAGAACAAGACGATTGCGCAAGTCCTCTTGGCCAGGATGCTGCTTGAAATACCAACTTAAGTGTTTACGAGCCACTCGAACACCAGTTTGTTCGCCGTAAAAAGCGTACAGGTCTTCGAGATGGGCGCGCATAATATCACGGACTTTTTCCAGCGCCAGCGCTGCGCGAATTTCTCCTGTTGAGAGAAAAAAATTGACTTCGTCGAAGATCCATGGCCGGCCCTGCGCCGCTCTGCCGATCATGACGCCGTCGCAGCCGGTGAGCTGAAGGATTTTGCGCGCCTGCTGCGCAGAACCGATGTCTCCGTTGGCGAATACCGGAATTTTCACGGTTGCTTTGATCGCCGCCACGGTCTCATGCTCGGCATCGCCCTGATACATATCGCTGCGGGTGCGCCCGTGAATGGCGAGCGCGGCAATGCCGCTGTCCTCGGCGATTCTGGCAATGCGAAGCCCGTTCTTGTGCTCGAGGTCCCAGCCGGTGCGCGTTTTCAACGTTACTGGAGCGGCTACCGCCCGCGCAACGCTGTGCAAGATGCGCGCGACGAGCTCCTCGTCTTGCAGCAACGCCGAGCCCGCCGATCGATTGCATACTTTCTTGGCGGGACAGCCCATGTTGATATCGATGATTTGAGCGCCCGCATCGACATTACGCCGCGCCGCATCGGCCATCATGTCCGGATCGAATCCTGCGATCTGCACCACACGGGGGCTCGGCTCGCCCGTATGGTCCATGCGGCGGCGCGATTTCGGCGAGTCCCACAGCCGTACATCGGCGCTGAGCATTTCCGATGCGGCGAGTCCTGCGCCGAAGCGACGGCACAGAATGCGAAACGGCCTGTCCGTGACACCGGCCATGGGTGCCAGCAGCACATTCGAGGGCAGCGTGTACGGGCCTATCTTGACGCTCATCGTTTCGCCTGAGCCGTAGCCGCATCGTTGGCGCACGACACTTTTCTGTCGGTCCCGCGCAGACATACGTCGATTTCGAACCCTTCCGCGTTCTTGCCCGGATCCAGTATGTCCATGACGGCATCGGCTCGCTCGCCGGGCGCGAGTAGCTTGGCAGTGGGCTTGCCTATGTATTCGGAAGGTTCAAAGTCGCGCGTGCCAATGCTGCCGCCGAAACGGTTAGCCAGCGTAACGCGCAACAGCGGATAGGGCTTAAGCTGCGCAGCCGTGTTCAAGATGCTTGCACGTACGCGCAGGGTACCTTCACCGGCCGGATCGCCCGTGACTCCCCACTGGCGTAGCTGATAGACCGAAAGGCTGGTAGCAGTGATGCCGGGCGCGCCCACTTTGGAGAACATCGCGGCGAGGCCCTCGCGATTGTGGTGTACGAACTGCGCGCTCAGCAGCAGCCCTGATGCGATTGCGGCAATCAGCCAGGGTAGCCGCGATGCTTGATGGGAAGACTCAAGATCGAACGGCATGGTGCGCCGCTGGATCGGACGACCGATCCCCGGTGTTGCGGCCAACTGCCCAGTCTCGGCTGAAGGCACCATGCCCGATAACATTTCGCGTCGCACATCTTCGGAAACTTCAAAGCCGGACGCCGCTGCCTCGCGAGTCGCGACGTCCTCAGGGTGAGGAGGAATTGGCGGCGCGGGCGGCGGCGCCGGCGGCGGATTCGGCGTTGGATGCACGAGTTGTTCGGCCACGAGCCGCGGCGGCGACGGTTCGACGCCGCTTGCAGGCGGGTCGGCCGCCGCGCGTTTCTTGGATTCGACGAAGATGCGATCCAATTCCCCCGGCGGAAGCGTGAATTCCATCGACGTGTCGTCCAGCGGATCCTCATCGAGGTTAACCGAAGGCGCCTCCTCGCTATCTGGCGGACTCGCCTCGGGCGCTTCGCTGACATCCCAGTCGACGATCTGCAGGCGGGCGGTTTCGACTCCGAGCGGACCGAAGTCCGATGCCGCGCCTGAGTCACTCGGTTCGGGCTCCTCCTCTTGCGCCGGGGTCATTGGCGCGGGCGATTGCAATATGCTGTCGGCCCGAAACTCCAAGTCGATTTCGGTCTCTTCTACGACAAACGCGCTCGAATCCTCGGCGAGGTGCGCCAATGCGTTGAAAACTTCTCCGCACTTTCCGCAACGCACTTGACCGCCGGCCGCGCGCAAAACTTCGGCGGACAATTTGAAGACGGTCTCGCATTTTGAACATTGCGTGTACACGCTACGACACTCTCCGAGCGTAGATGCAGCTCCACTCGTCGCGCTCGACGACCTTCACCATATCAAAACCGGACGCATATGCCGCTTTTACCGCGTACGCCTGGGTTGACAGCAGGCCCGACAGCAGCACATAGCCCCCGGGCTCGCAGGCCGATGTCAATTTCGGTGCCAATTCGATCAATGGCCCCGCCAGAATATTCGCCACCACACAGAAAGCAGCGCACAACTCCTCATCGACACCCTGCACCGTGATTTGCGAGGCAACACCGTTGCGCTGCGCATTATCCCGGGTCGCCAGCAGCGCTTGAGGATCCAAATCCACGGCAGTCACGCGCGCGGCGCCGAGTTTCAAGGCGGCAATACCTAAAATACCGGAGCCGCAGCCGTAATCGATGAGTGTTCGTCCTTCCAGGGGTAGGGATTCCAATATTTGCAGGCACAACGCCGTGGTGGGATGGGTGCCGGTGCCGAATGCCAACCCTGGGTCCAAGCGCACGACGATTGCTTGGCTGTCCTCCGGCGCCGGGGCGGCTCGCGGGCAAATCCACAGCCGTCGTCCAAAGCGCATGGATGTCCAGCCGGTGAGCCACGCGCGCTCCCACACTTGATCCTTCACCGCGCGCACGCGCGCGGTCTTCGTCACGTGGGGCCCCAAGGCACTCGCCAGACGATCAAGATTCAATGCCGCATCGCTGGATTCTTGAAACAACGCGCGCACCAGCGTATCGCTCCACAAGCGGACCTCGCCGGGTTTGGGTTCGAGTACCGGCTCATCTCCATGATCGAGAAAGGTGATGGAGCTCGCCCCGACCTCGAGCAGTGCTGTTTCGACCGATTCGGGATTTAAACTGCCAAGCGGCAATTCAATTTCATAGAATCTCATCGATGCACCGCACTGCAAGATGTTACTTCAGCCCCAATCTTCGCTCCAGATAGTGGATGTCGGTTCCGCCCTGCTTGAAGGCGGAGTGATTGAATATTTCTTGATGCAGCGGGATATTGGTCTTGATGCCCTCGACCACCATTTCCGCAAGGGCGTTGCGCATGCGCGCGATGGCCGTGTCTCGCGTATCGCCGTACGCAATCACTTTGCCGATCATCGAATCATAAAAGGGCGGCACGTTGTAGCCCGTGTACACGTGGCTGTCCACCCGGATCCCGGGCCCGCCGGGCGAGTGCCAAAGCCGGATCGGACCGGGCGATGGTGTAAATGTCTTGGGATCTTCGGCGTTGATGCGGCATTCGACGGCGTGGCCGCGGATTTGAATATCATTCTGGCCATAGGGCAGCGGCTCGCCGGCTGCAATCAGCAATTGCGCCTTGACGATATCGATACCGGTGACCAACTCGGTCACGGGATGTTCGACCTGGACGCGGGTGTTCATTTCAATGAAGTAAAATTCGTTGTCCTGATACAGGAATTCAAGCGTGCCGGCGTTGCGATAGCCGACTTCACGACACGCCCGGGCACAGCGCTCGCCCATGGTTTTGCGCTGTTTGGTGGTAAGGCCCGGCGCGGGCGCTTCCTCGATAACTTTCTGGTGGCGCCTTTGCATGGAACAATCGCGTTCGCCTAAATGCACCACATTGCCGTAGTTGTCGGCGAGTACCTGAAACTCGATGTGGCGCGGCTTTTCGAGAAACTTCTCCATGTAAACTTCCGGGTTGCCGAAAGCCGCCAGCGCTTCGGCTTGGGTCACACCGATTGAATTCAACAGCGAAGCGTCGGTGTGGACCACGCGCATGCCGCGGCCGCCGCCGCCGCCCGAGGCTTTGATGATCACGGGGTAACCGATATCCTTGGCGATTCGGAAATTCTCATCCGCGTCCTTGCTCAGCGGCCCGTCCGAGCCCGGCACGCAGGGGACACCCGCGGCCTTCATGACTTTGATGGCCGACACTTTGTCGCCCATGAGGCGAATGGTCTCCGCCCTCGGCCCAACGAAGATGAAGCCGCTCTTCTCCACGCGCTCGGCAAAATCGGCGTTTTCGGATAAGAAGCCATAGCCCGGATGGATCGCCACGGAGTCCGTGACTTCGGCGGCGCTGATAATGGCCGGCATGTTGAGGTAGGAAAGGGCGGATTGGGGAGGACCGATGCATACCGTCTCATCGGCCAGCAGCACATGCTTAGTGTTGAAGTCCGCGGTGGAATGCACCGCCACGGTTTTGATTCCTAGCTCGCGGCAGGCACGCAATATACGAAGGGCGATCTCGCCGCGGTTCGCGATAACGACTTTTTCGATCATCTTATTTTATTCGATGATGAACAGCGGCTGGCCGAATTCCACAGGCTCACCGTTCTTCGCCAACATCGCGGTCACCCGGCCTGCTTTGTCTGATTCAATTTGGTTCATCATCTTCATCGCTTCGATGATGCAGAGTATCTGGCCTACTTTGATCTCACCGCCGATTTCGATGAAGGGTTTTGCGCCCGGCGAGGCAGAGGCATAGTAGGTTCCCACCATCGGCGAGGTGACCGTGTGTTCATCGTTGCGGGGCGCACGTTCTCCGGCGGAAGTGGCCGGCATGGCGGTGGCAGCGGGTGCCGCGACCATCACCGGCGGCTGGGGTTGGGCGGCCTGCATTCCCATCCGCGGATGACGGCTGATGCGTACCGATTCCTCGCCCTCCGATATTTCCAGTTCCGAGATGCCCGACTCCTCGAGCAACTCGATCAGTTTCTTTACCTTGCGAATGTCCATCCGCGAACCCCTTAAGATCGATGTTTTAAGTCTTGATGAGGCGCGC
>JANYAD010000010.1 GCA_025355165.1 Gammaproteobacteria bacterium
ACTCGACCCCGGAGCTTGACCCTATCCGGCACAAGGTCGAGCTATATAGAGAGTCGACGGATGCAGGCGTACCCTTCGAGATTGCATCGAACGATGACTTTGCGAGCGACGCTGAGCTGCCGGTGATAGCGAAGTGGGCAACGCTGCGGGGCACCCTTCTTCGGCAGGGCCGCCACCTGGATTGTTGCGCGAGCCGGCGCCGGGTGTTTAAAGTGCGTTCCGTAAGCCGCGTTCATTCCTGCGAAGTCATTCACATCCAGCAGGTATACGTTCGTTGCTACGACGTTATCGAGCGTCAATTCGGCAGCAGCCAGGATGGCAGCCACGTTTTTCAGCGCCTGGTCGGTTTGCTCGCCAATGGTAATTCCAGCAAGTTGGCCTGTTGCGGGATCGATCCCCACCTCGCCCGACACATAGACAGTTTTCCCCACCCGTATGGCCTGTGAATAGGGACCGATTGCAGCCGGTGCCAGTGTGGTCGAGATCGCCACTTTTCCTCCACCATCATCGTCACCGCGGTCAGCGCGGGCCGCACCCGATGCTCCGATCGCAATCACTGCGCTCGACCCGCTCATCAAAACCACTCTAGGAGTTTTCATTGAACCTGCTCCCGTGATGATATACACCGCAAATTGAATTTATTCGCCCTGCCCTCCCGGATCATTCACCGTTGCTGCACCGTCGTGATCTAAGGCCTCGGATCGCAGTTTTTTGACCTTGTAGTTGCTTAAGCTCCTGGCGTTGCCAGGTAACGGTAACCAAAACAGCGAGTACCAACGCCGCACACCCCGCGGCGAGCATCGCGTTCAAAACGAAACGGGATTTTGGATCAGATCTAAATCGACTATTTTGGCGACTCGAGCCGGCAACACCAGTGCAACGTCTGCGGCCGCCGCCGCCAACACCCAAACGGTTCTGTTGATCTGATAGCGCTTGTGGGCGAACTCGCCATAGGTGAGCTTCTTCTGGTAAAGCGCGACGATTAACCCGCTGATGCGCTCGCCGGGCTGATTGTATAAAAAATCGCGCTGCCTGACGAACGCGCCATGCATCGCAGGCATCCGGCGAGGGCTTCGAGCCCTGCATGGTTCGGCGGATGCACTCACCCCCACACACTTGCGCCCGCGACCTCGGGAAACGTGTTCACAAGCGGCTGTTCACGGAAGCGGTGGATGGTTGCAGAGAATATTCCGACGCGGCAACTTTTCGCCGCGTCACGCGCACTCACGGACTTCGGATCAACATTCCACGTGAAGCAGGAGAAGTACCATGCTGAACTACAAACGTCTGATTTTGCAGCGCCGCGATCGCCGCCTGCGCCCTGGCGCGGGGCTGGGGTTGGCAGCGCTGCTCATTTTCGGGGTCGGCTCGGCACTGGCCGACTCGTCCTCCTTCAACCGCCGCGGCAATCTGCTGATTTCTGACCAGTTCAATAACCGTGTCATCGAAGTCAATCGATCCGGAGACATCGTCTGGCAATTTGGCATCGGTCCGAACGACATCAGTGACAAATCGATCGTCGGGGTCAATGATGCGCAGCGCGTCGGCAGCGCCACCCTGATGGCCGGCACCGGAGTTCCACCCGGTGCTTTCGAGCCTCAATGTACCAACGGCTGCGTCGACAACCGCATCTTGCTGGTCAACCGTTCCGGCCACATCATCTGGCAATACGGCCAATTCGGCGTCACCGGGGCCGATTCTAACCAGCTCAACACGCCGGTGCAGAACACCTGGACACCGGATCAGACCGTGTTGATCACGGATCAGGGCAATCAGCGCGTCATCGAGGTCAACTTAAATAAGGAAATCATTTGGCAGTACGGGCAGACCGGCGTGCCGGGCATCGGGCCGAACCAGCTAAACAACCCCAACTCCGCCGAGCTGTTGGAGAACGGGCATATCCTGATCAGCGACGAGAACAACAATCGCGCCATCGAGATCGACCGCAAAAAAAATATTGTCGCGACCTTCACCGCCGGCGGCACCGTGAACGGTGTGGCCTTTGCGAGCCGCCTGCCGACTGGTCACACCCTGATCACCGACTCCAACAATAGTCGCATCATTGAGGTCAACGCCAAGGATCAGCCAGTGTGGCAATACCTCACCAATACCGACAAAAAGAGCAATCCGCTGCCGCTGCCTACCCGAGCGATTCGCACCCACGACGGAAAGACGATCATCAGCGATCAGTTTAATCAGCGCGTGATCGTCGTCGACATGGACGGCGAGATCATCGCCCATTACGGCGACTTGAATGACGCTGGTTTCGGGACGCACAACACCAGCCAGGGGCTCAGTGCGCCTTACGATGCCAAGCGCATCGGGGACTTCACCGGCCTCACGCCGCCGTTTGCATTCGACGATGATCATGATGAGGATTGATCATCCGTCGACGTGCTGCGGGCTTCGTCTTGCGGTTCGTCGATCCTTTGCTACGGAGCGGCTCGAGAGACGATGCTTCGAGGCGGACGCTCGCAAAAATGCTTCCATGGGCTGATGCCATTGCGTTGTGGGTCACTGGCCATCCCAAACACGCTCGCCATTCTGTAGCATTCATACGAGGCGACCCTGAACCAGATGCAACGATCTGGCTCAGGGTTCTCGTCTACTTAAGTCTCGTTGGCTCAGTCGTCATGATGATGTTTGCCACCACCGTCGTCGCCGCCGCCGTTACCAGGCGGGCAGCTTGTCGGGGGCGGCGGCGGCGTCACAACCGCGCTCGTCAAGGTGACCTGTACGGAGGCCGATTTACTCGGGTCTTGTACCGAGGTTGCTGTGACTTTTCCGGTCGCGGGCACCGTAGCGGAAGTGAGCACGCCATTCGCCGTAATCTTGCCGATCGAGGCGCTCGCAGTCCATACCACGCCTTGCGTTGAATTGGTGACGTCCGCGGTGAATGTGTGACTCGCCCCGGCAGTCATGGTCAACGCCGAGGGAGTGACGGTGACAACAATGGTGGTAGGTGGGGGTGGCGGCGTTGCGGCACTCACCGTGATCAACGCACTCGCAGTCTTGGTCCCGTCTTGCTGGGACGCCACCGTGACCGTGCCTTGACCGGCGGTTGTTCCCGTGAACAGGCCATTGGCGCTAATGGAGCCTAAGGTCGCTGGCGCCACGGTCCAGGTCATGCCGGTGTTAGAGCCGGTGACCGTGCCGATAAATTGCTCGGTCGCATGCAGGGCTATAGTCGCATTGGGCGGCGTGATCTGCACCGTGATCGGCGCCGGCGGGGGCGTGGTCCCCAACGAGCCGATGAGGTATGGGGCTTGCGCGGCTACCGCGGCTGCAGAATGCGGCACGCTGGCGAAGCCCGGATCTCCATTCTTCCCGCAGTAATTGGAGATGGAACCCTGGCCACCAGGATGAATAGAAGTGTAGGCGGAAAGGTTGTACACCTTCGAGGTGTTCAAAATCATCCAACAATCTGCGGCGGCCGCATGCTTGGCGACGTCCGCTGCGGTGTAAGTTGTCTGTGCATGGGCGAGGCTCGCTGCCAGCAGCACAGCACTAAAAATAATCTTTCTCATTTGGCTCTCCAGTCCGAAATTTAAAATAGTTAAACGATGCGGGGCGCTTTACCGCAAGTCTCGACGCGGCCAAAGGTCCGCTGCGACATCGTGGTTTGCACGTGCATCGGAGCGCAGTAAGAATCAATTCTTACGATGGCGCAAAGTGTCTGAGAGCCGATACACCGTCTGCGGTATCAGACACTGTATTAGAAAGGAGACCGGGGCGGCGCAGCGCAGCCCGTGCTAATCGCTGTAGAGCCGCCGCGCGCATGCTGGTGAATTGTGCCGATCTTTGCTGAAGAACGCGCTCTAGAGTTCGCTTTAATTTCCTTGAGATTACCGGCAGCGAGATCAAAAAGCATTCATGAAGGATCTCGAGGCCGCATGTGGCTCTGCCTGGCACGCGAGGTAATTGCGATCGGTCGCGCCGATTCATGCTCAGATCTCGGCGCGCCGCGCGGACGTCGCGATGTGCTCGGCAGCGCGGAATACCAGAGCTTGAATGGTCATCGTCGGTTGGCCCCGGCCGCTTGTGACGAAGCTGCTGCCATCGCAGTTGAATAGATTAGGCACGTCATGAGCGCGATGGAATCGGTCAACTACGGATCGCTGCGGATCATCGCCCATGCGACAGGTACCCAAGGCCACCAGCCCGAGCGTCGTCTCAATGATCGGCTTAGGCCAGATTTTCAGCGCTCCGGCCGCTTGCAGAATCTCGTCGGCGCGATTTTGAAGCCGCGCGATAAATTTGAGATCATCCGGATGGTCTTGGTAAGTGCAACGAATGGCCGGACGACCCCACGCGTCCTTCAGTTCCGGATCAAGCGATACGCTGTTAGCCTCGACAGGGAGCGCCGTCCCATGGAAACGCAAATGACACGCGCATCGCGCGTCTCAAGGATGGCCGTGACGGCGACGACCTCTAGGAGTCGTTTCGAGTGGAGTCGACTTCTCCAAAGCCGCCACGAAGATTAATATCTGCGGCACATCTGTATTGGCACATCGAGGCATAGTGTTATGGGCGCCGTTCAGCCGGACGTTTCATCTATTGATGACGACATCGCCGCTCAGCCGCCCGAGGTTCAGGCGATTTTAAGGAAAATTCGCACCACGATGCGTAAGTCGGCGCCGACGGCAATCGAAAAGATCAGCTACCGAATGCCGGCCTTTGCTTTGAACGGAATCTTGATCTACTTTGCCGCGTTCAAACAGCACATTGGGTTGTATCCGCCGTTCCATGGCGGGGACAAGACCCTCATGAAACAGAAGGCCCCATTCGAGGGCCCCAAGGGCAAATCTGAGGTTTCCGCTCGACCAACCTATTCCGTATGCCCTTATCGGCCGCATTGCAAAATTAAGAGCACAGCAGAATTTGGCAAAGATGGCCCGCAAGGGGATAACCCGGTCGAAGAAAGGTAAGCGGTGATGGCGCAACCAGCCAGAAGCAGGCATAGACGGGCAGATTAGAGATCTCTCGCAAGGGGTCACTCGCGATGGGACCTGTGCAGGATCACTTGCTGCGGCCCTAGCGGCAGTGACTTAGTTCTGGGCAGCGGCGGGGTGCGACCGAAAGTCGACCGGGCGAGTCCGCGGGTTTTCTGTGGAATGTCCAGCCGCACAGCGTACCATCAACGAATTCGATTAAAGACAAGCGCGTTCATTCATCTAACCGCAGGAGACGAATATGGCGAGATATCTCGACGTGGCGTTCGGCATGCTTCTTGGCGTTATGGGCACCGGAGCGATCGTTGCGGTGGCAGACGCTCCAATGGTAGACCCTGTCCGGCTATCACCGCAGTACTACAAGGTCCGGCTCGATAATGCTCGGGTGCGCGTGTTGGAGTTCCGCTCCAAACCGGGCGACAAGGAAGCAATGCATAGCCACCCCGAAGGCGTTGTGTTTGCGCTGGCCGACGCAACATATAGGAACACGTATCCCAACGGACCGGCTACCACTCGCCGTGTGGCGCAAGGTGATGTTGAGTGGAGCGACGCGGTGACCCACGCCGGCGAGAATGTCGGGAGTACGGAGGGTCACTACTACAGGGTCGAACTCAAGAACTGTCCAAAATAGCGACTGAAAGTCGACCGGCTGGGGCCAACCGCGGCATTTAGCGCCGGGGTTCTGTGGAGATTTCCACGAGCCTCCGCTCCCAGCCTTTTTTTGACGACAGCTCTTGGGAAGATCCGCTGGCGGGTCAGGGCACTCAGCTGCCATGCGACTTTGGGTGCTTTCGGCCAACTGCAGACGTTGGAAACAGTGGCCCTGTCAATTCCCAAGCGGACACAGCACGGCAATTGCTAACTGGACACCTTACCTTTGGAGTCCTTTTTGCGCGTCACATAGGCCTGCCGCCCACTGCGACGCGCTAACTATTGAGCAATAGCCACTGCGTCGAATCCGTTGCGAGGTAAGCGCACCGAAAACGCAGTTGCAACTTCTGTGGATTCGGCGGCAATCGACCCTCCATGGGCGAGCGCAATTTCGCGACAGATGTAGAGGCCAAGACCAAGACCTTCTTCTTCGGTCGGTTGATCTGAACCGCGTTTGAGCGGCTCAAACAACTGAGCGAGCACCGACGGCGAAATCATTTTTCCCTCATTCTCCACCCTGAATGAAATCTCATCTTCAAGTCCGGACAAGACCACTCGTATCGGTCGCCCCGGTGTCCCATAGCGAATCGCGTTCACAACTAGATTACCGACGACTTGTTGAAGTCGAATTGGATCCCATCTGCCCCGCAAATTTCCGTGAAGCTCAAGGGCCACATCCCGTGTCGGGTAGGCTGCGCGCACCTGTTGAAGCTGGTCTTCAAAAACTGAGCCGAGGTCGATTTCAGTGGGACGCACGTTGATGCCCAAACCCAGTTGCGTGCGGTTAAACGCCGTCAGATCATCTAGCAGACTTTTCATGTGGCCGCTGCTTCTGGTAAGCCGTTCTGCGGCGACTGAAACCTCCAATCCTGCGTTCAGCTTTCCAAGGTAAAGGGCCGTCATCTGAATCGCACTCAGCGGCGTGCGCAGGTCGTGGCCTAAAGTGCCGAGTAGCAACTTGCGAGCGCGATCCACTTCACTGGTAAAATGACCGATTGATTCGCACAATGCTTGGTCGATTGCCTCGTTGAATCGGATAACTTCTTGCGAGTCCGGTGCTCCCGGAGTGCAGCGATCAACCCACAGTCTTAGGACACTGGCCCGCAGTGCCCGGTACTCCGCGGCCATTTCGTTTATATCAAAGCCTGTGCGGGCGCGCAGTGTAGCGTGCGTCTGAGCGGCAGTTTCCTTGGCATTCAGCGGCGGCGCCAGACCATGCGACTTGGTGATTTCGTCGGCGCGCGCCTGGTCGATAACAATGTCCTTACAAACTGCCTCCAGAATTTGTTTTGCGTGATCTCTCAGGGCCACGACTCCCATCGATGATCCGCCGGGCAGGGACTTAGCGAAGACCTCCCATTCCTTGAGGATTGTCTCCATTTCGCTCTGAATGAATTCCGCGAGATTCATGGTTTTTGTGATTACCTACGGCAAGAAATCTCGTCGGGGTAGGGTACCGAAAAGGGCCGCCGGTCACCATACGTCGTTTTGGTCTGAGAAGGAATGAACCGCGTATGCCGGCGGTCGAGTTGAAATAGTTACAATTTGCGGCGGTCTCAACGGCGTTTAAACCCCGCAGCGCTGATCCGCAAGATCCCATTCCAGCCGGAAATAGCCTTCCCGTCGCGACGTCGTGTTTGCGGAAATGACCGGAACGAAGAGCTCGCAGTCGCGAACCTCCCGCCGAATCCTCTGGTCCCACATGTCCCCACCTCGCAGCGCACTTCGGTCGAACCACACTTCAACTCCCGCTGAGCACAATGCTTCGCAAATGCGCTGTGCCGCCTCGGCATCTTGTGCGGCGTAGCTCAGAAATACCGCGTGCGAGAGCTCAGTCATCGGCTGGATCACCCCTCATAGGTCGCCGGAGGTCTTTCTCAGCGCCTCAGTGAGCGGCAGCTTAGCCCAAGTCGCTCAGTTTTGGCCGGGCGGGGGGTACCGGACGAGGGACACCGGTGATACCGAACGGCTACGCGCTCAGTGTCCGATCTATTACTCTCGGACGGCTGCTTCCGGCAAAGTCGTAGGTCCGCTCGGGGGCACACTCCGGCCCACCAACAGTTGCGCAATATCGGCCAGTAGTGGGAGTGGTCCTCGAAGCGCGTATCTCCTCCGTTCTCAATCATTTCAGACTATGTTTGAATGGGACGTCCGATCGCTGCAAAGAGTCCTCATCGTGCACAGTTTTAGAACCAAACTTATTTGCGCCTCCCTGCTGATATTCTCTGCGGTTGCCGCTGTCCAAGCCCAGGAATATTCGAAGCCAAAAGTGCGGGCGATTACAGGATTTGTGCGCCTCGAACGTGCAATCCATGGACAGCAGATTGCTGAAACTCTCGCGGTTTTGAGGGCAGCGAAGGAGGAGTTCGCGAGCCAGGGGTACGAAGTTCAGTCGATCCGCATCGTGACGCAGCCGCTCGCCGAACTCGTCAGCGGGCTGTCCGAGACTGAAGCGCTGGCCTTTCTTAAGGTGTTGGACGATCTTTCCGAAAAAGAAGATTTCATGCCGAGCGTCGGACCGGGAATGATGAGTGATGCCGACGACCCGGCCACCATGCGTTTGCTCGAAAAGGTCCTATCGACGATGCCGCACATTCAGGCGAGCGCCATCATCGCCGGCGATGATGGGATCCACTGGAAAGTAATTTACGAGAGTGCGAGGTTGGTGCGGTACGTGACCGAGCATAGCCCTCACAGTCAGGCGAACTTCGAGTTTACCGTGACCGCGATGCTCAAACCCTACGGGCCGTTTTACCCGGGTTCGTACCACACCGGTGAGGGCCGCCAATTGTCGATCGGCTTCGAAGGAGCCAACGTCGTTCAGGAGGTCTTCGCGAGCACGCGCGGAGATTTCGCAAAGTCGGTAGCCGAGTTGACGAAACAGCTGACTATCCACGCCCAGGTCGCAGAATCCATCGGTAATCGGATAGCTGCCAAGAAAAATTGGAATTTCATGGGCGTCGATCCGACGCCTGCGCCGCTCGCCGATGTGTCGATCGCGGCTGCGATGGAGACTTACACGGGCGCGAAATTCGGGTCGAGCGGGACCATGACGGCGGCACTGATCATTACAACGGCGGTCAAGGCGGTGCCCGTCAAGCAGATCGGCTATTCCGGCTTGATGGTTCCCGTGATGGAAGACAAGCTCCTCGCGCAGCGTTGGGCGGAAGGTGTCGTCACGATGGATTCGCTGCTGG
Organism: Gammaproteobacteria bacterium; assembly: GCA_025355165.1. Taxonomy (GTDB): domain Bacteria; phylum Pseudomonadota; class Gammaproteobacteria; order Steroidobacterales; family Steroidobacteraceae; genus Bog-1198. The sequence continues at coordinate 8,801 of JANYAD010000010.1, forward strand.
CATACTCGGCGGTATGCGGAACGGGGCTCGACACGGTCCCATTTGCCGGGGACATTAGCCTGGGTCAGTTGGAACGGCATTTTCGGCGACGTGGCGTCGTTGGCGTGGAAGTGGAAGAAGCCATTGTCAGCACGGCTTCAGCCGGTTTTGGGCAAGAAGGCCGGCGACCGGACTGATTTCCACAGCCAATACTTGTTCAATACCACCCTACATGCGCTTCCGTAGGGGCTGCAAAGTGTGAACAACGATTTGTCGACAATCACAGACTTGTCAGCGCGGAGTCATCCCCCACGGATGCGACTCTGTCCAGATGCAGGGCGAGGCACGCCGAGGCCTGTAAGATCACACCGCCAACGCTCGGACTACGACTTTGAATCGTGCCGCTTATCAAAACCAGAAGAAATTTTAGAATAGTTCGGGCGTGGTGGATGCGGATGAAGCCTCGGTGTGATTCTCGGGGTGACGGGAAGCAAACTTGTGAGTGCGCAGCAGCCGATACAGCGCGTCGACATTCTTAACGCGGACCTGGGCACAAAAGGCATGCAAGTGCACATCTGGACTGCAGACATCCCGGCAGGGGCGGCAACCGGCAAGCACTACCACTCCACGCCTGGCCGTGACGGACGGTGCCGTCGTTTACGAAGTGGACGGCAAATCGCCGCGAACATTTATGGCGGGCCAGGCTTATCAAGAGCTACCGGAAAAAGTTCGCAACTCCAGGAATGCCAGCACGACGAGGCAGCCAAGGCTAGTGGAACTCACTACGCCGGCAAAGGCGAGGCCCTCCAGACCCCGGCTCGCTGAGGGCATCAGGCGCACGCCCAGGTCTGCTCGTCACACCGTGATCGCAAGACCAGCAACCTCGTCTGCGTTCACATGCCGCAGAGGGCATCATGAAGGCGTCCGCTCGGCGCTACACGGGGCGGTCCCTCGATACGGAAATCTCGGGTGAACGGCACGAATACCCGCTGTGAACCGGGTCTCATAAAGCCGTGAGGTATTCCCTTAATCAGCCTCAAAGAACGTTGAGATTTGCGGCACATTGGCGACGCCACGTGCATGTCCCATAATGCAAGGAATGGCTTTTGTGCGGTACTGCTCCGTTCTGAGATTGCGGTTTGCGCCCCCCGCGGCGCGGTGCGTATCGTGAAATGACTTATGGGTAAGCGAACGAGAAGGAACCTCGAGCTTGCGGATCTTGGCCCCGTGTTCGCGAGGCTGATAATGCCGCTCGTCGTGCTTGCCCGATGCCCTGACAGGGCCCTGGCATGATGAGCCCGGACCTCTTGCTTTCGGTTCTCTTTGTCGAGGATGAGGAAACGGAAGCGGAACTGGCAGCGCGCGAGTTGCGGCGCGCCGGTGTCAACTGTGTTTTCACGCGAGTGGATACTGAACGGGCATTTCGCCTCGGACTCACATCGGCGCCGGACGTCATCATTTCAGATTTTTCGCTGCCGCAGTTCGATGGCATGTCGGCGCTGCGCATCGCGCGCGTCGAAGCGCCGGAAATTCCGTTCATCATCATGTCGGGCAGCTGGGGCCAGGAACGTGCCATCGAAGCTTTGAGGAGCGGGGCGACCGATTATGTGCTGAAAAGTAATTTGGCGCGCCTGGCGCCGGCGATAATGCGCGCGCTCGGCGAGGCCGAGGGCCGCAGGACCGTGCGGCAGGCGGAACAAAGATTCCGCGATCTGGTGCAAACCTCGCAGGATTGGGTCTGGGAAACCGACGTCGATGGGCTTTATCGATTTTCAAGCCCCGGGCTCGAACACATTTTGGGCCTGCAAGCCGGCGATATGCTCGGCTTGCATTTTCTTCAGCGCGTGCACGACGAGGATCAGGTGGTGGTCTCGGGCGCGATGCGTTCGCTCGATGCCAAGGATCAGCGGCTTTATGCGCTCACGGCACGCTGGCAACATCAGGACGGCTCGTATCGATGGCTGGAACGCCAGGCGCTCGCCGTCATCGATGCGCGCGGACTCATCATGGGATATCGGGGCACGGATCGGGACATCACCGATCGCAAGCGCCAAGAAAATAAGGGTCAGCGGCTGAATCGCATCTACCGCATGATGAACAGCGTCAACGCGGCAGTTCTGCGGGTACGTGACCGGGTGGAGCTGTTCGAGGAATTGTGCCGAATCGCGCATGTCCAGGGGGAGTATGCGAACAGCTTGATCATGCTGGCGAGCGGAACCGGCGTGCTGCAGACTGCGGCGTTCGCCGGCGAGAATTCCGAGCGGTTTAGCAGTATCAGTGTGCCCATCCGCGTCCGAAGCGCAGACTTTGCAAGTCTCACCGAGCAGGCGATGTGCACCGGCCTGCCTGCCCATTGCAGCGACCTCACCGACTCGAACACGGCCATTCACCTGCGCGAAGACCTGCTCGAGTGGGGCTTGCGTAGCGCCCTGTCGTTACCCCTGACGGTGGACGGCACCACGATCGGCACGATCTCACTATTTTCGAACGAATCGGGCGCATTCGGCGACGAGGAAATTTCGCTGCTCGGACAAATGGCCGGCACGTTGTCCTTCGCGCTGCAATTTCTGGAAAAGGAAGGCCAAGCGAAATTCTTGGCCTATTTCGATCCGATGACGGGTCTTGCGCGCCGCAGCCTATTTGCTGAGCGCTTGTCGCGAGAAATGGCCGAGCTGTCAGTTGCCGGTAATGCGCTCGAAGTGATGGTGCTCGACATTCAGCGTCTCGCCGCCGTGAACGATCGGTTCGGCCGCCAGGGCGGCGATCAGCTGCTGCAGCTGGTCGCCGAGAGGCTCAAGGGCGAGGTGCGCGAACCCACCCGCCTGGCGTATTTCGGCAACGGCCTATTCGGAATCCTCTCCGATACTTCGCTAGATGCGCCTGTGGGTGCAGAGCGGCTGCGCCAAAGTTTGTCTAAATTATTCGAGCGCCCGTTCCTCGTCGATGGCCAAGACGTACCCGTTTCCGCGAGGATGGGTGCGGCTGACTACCCCGAGGATGGCGTTGATGCGGATAGCTTGCTGCAAAACGCCGAGCACGCCGTCAAGAAGGCCAAGGAATCCGGCCAGAAGTATTTGCGCTACGTGCGCGGAATGAGCGCGGATCTTTACAGCCGCATGACGCTGGAGCATCAGTTGCGCGTCGCGCTCGACGAGCAGCAATTCGTTCTGCAGTACCAGCCGAAAATCTCGCTCAGCACCGGCAGAATCGAAGGCGGCGAAGCATTGTTGCGGTGGCAGCGGCCGGGCTACGGACTGGTAGCGCCGGCGGAGTTCATTCCCGTGCTCGAGGATAGCGGGTTAATTGTCGAGGTGGGCGAGTGGGTCATAGAGGAGACGGTGCGCGTCAGCCGTGAATGGCTCGCTCGCGGCTTGCCGCCGATTCCTATGGCGGTGAACGTATCGCCAATTCAATTGAAGCGGCTGGATTTTGTGCAATTCGCGCTTGCTGCCATCGAGCGCTTGAGCGAGGAGGGCGGTCGACTCGACATGGAAATCACCGAGAGTGCCTTGTTGGAAGATCTGGAAGGCAGCACCCGCAAGCTGCGGCAACTCGTTGATGCGGGAATACACATTTCCATCGATGATTTCGGAACCGGATATTCTTCCTTGGGGCGCCTTGCCGAGCTGCCCGTGCACGCGCTGAAGATCGACCGCTCATTCATCGCTAATATCGCGGCATCGCAGATGCAGACAACCCTGGTCTCAACCATCATCACCCTGGCGCGCTCCTTGCATTTGCTCGCCATTGCCGAGGGCGTGGAGACCGATGCACAGCGCCGACTATTGGCAGGGCTGCACTGTGATCAGTATCAAGGCTATTTGTTCGCCAGGCCGCTGTCGGCTGAGGATTTCCGCACGCGATTGGAAGATGAACATAACCGCTTTGCGGGTGCTCGCGCGAACTCGGTGTAGCCGGCCCGACTTTCGGCTACTTCAGCGTAGGCTCGGGCGCAGATCCGCGCGCGAGGCGCGACGTCTTTTGCGCTGGTGGTCGCGCCGACCGCCAGTTTCCAGTTAACCCGCTCGAAAGAAGCGTCTTCGAAGTCAATCGGATTCACGCAGCCCCTGGAACCGAACCCTCGCGCAGGCGAGCCATGAAATGACGGCGGTACCAACTGATGAATTGCCGCGTGCCGGCCTCTTGAATCGTCGAGTACGGTGCGGGATCGTAAGACGGAGAATTCACGCCCCGCTGATTTTCCTGACAAACCCGCCGGTCTTCTTCGTTGGTGGCACGCCAAACTTCCGTGAGCCGCTCAACATCGTAGTCGACGCCTTCAGTGGCGTCCTTATGCACCAGCCATTTGGTCGTCAGTTGCGTTTCGGTCGGGCTCAGGGGCAGCACGCGAAAGGTGGTCGCGTGATCTCCCATCACATGGTTCCAGGTCGAGGGATAGTGGAACATCAATAGCGAACCCACATTCGATTCGGTCACCGACTCGCTCAATGGACGCTGCACGGCTGCGGTGCCATCCATGGTGAAGCTGACCGCCGTGTCCAGAAGCGGCATGCGCACCAGGCGCGATTGGCCGTTCGGGGAGAGCTGAAAGCGGCTTGGCAATCCCTTGGACTCCCAGTGCTGCCAGTGCTCGGCGATTCGCGGACTATTAGCCGCCGCCCCGATGCTGACCACCGTCGGCGTGGATGGATATGAACGGCACAGTTCGGGGTGATTCGCAGCGCAGTGATAGCATTCGCGATTATTTTCCCAGACCAGCTTCCAATTCGCATGCTCGATGATAGTCGATTGGAACGCCACCTTTGCATCACGCAAATGATGCGGCAGAAGATACGGCCCGGCGAGCTTCGCGAACGCGTCGAAGTCGGGTGCCGCGTCGCTAAGACAGACGAAGATGTAGCCGCCGACCTGCTTGCAGTGTGCCGGTTTCAGCCCATGCTGATTGCGTTGAAAATCGGCACCCTTGCCGCGCGCCTCGATGAGATCCCCGCTAAGATCATAGGTCCACTGATGGTAAGGGCATACCAGCTGCCCCAGCCTGCCTCTGTGCGCCGAGCAGATGCGAGATCCCCGATGACGGCAGGTGTTATGCAAGGCGCGGACCTCACCGCCGCGGTCACGCACAATGAGCAGCGGATATTCGCCGATCTGCACGGTGAAATAATCGCCGACGTGCGTGATCTCGCAGTCATGTCCCACGAACAGCCAATCGCGATACCATATCTTTTCCAGCTCAAGCCGGTAGTCTGTGGCGCTGGTATAAAAATCGCGCGGCAGCGCGCCGATTGGCTGATAACGGTCAAGACGGGAAAACATGGCTTGCTGGATGTCCATTGCACCTTGTGCGTCGGCAGCCCCCACACTCATCGCTGCTACCGTATCATCAATTCTGCGCTGCGTGTCCTCCTAAAGCCCGCACCTGGCGCATTGCCGCGGGGATCCGAAAATGTAGGAAAAAACGCCATCCGGCCGTCGATTGTCTTGTAATCGATCGCCCTCTAATTTCACTTCTGATGCTCTTGCGGATAGCTGGACCGGGCGGGCATGCCGGGAGGTTGTTGAGCGCCCGAACATCATTTTCAATAGTGCTGGCGACAGGCGCGCGAGTTTGGTATCGAGAAGCGTTTTTGCTTACGAGTCCTTAAGAAACGCGCTGCAATGGCCTGCTCGATTGAGCAGCACGCTCGATGGGGCGCATCGTCGTGGATGATCATAGACAAAATAAATTAACTATGGCGAGCTATTCTGTTTTACAAATAGAGTCCGGCGCCCGATAGTAGGGCTGACATAGGGATCGGGGGGCGAGCATGCGCCTGCGGGCGAGTTTGAAGTTTGTTCCTGGCCTCGCTCTGATTGCAGGCTTGGCGCTCTCGGCCACCTTCTTGGGCCAGGCCGCATGGTTCCAAAAAAGCGGCATCAGCGCGCTGACCATCGCCATCGTGCTCGGCATGATTGTCGGTAATACAGTTTATTCTTATGTCGCAACCGCCAGCACCCATGGCGTTACCTTCTCGAAACAAATTCTGCTTCGCGTAGGAATCATCTTTTATGGAATGCGACTGACCTTTCAAGACGTCGCGCACGTGGGACTTGCGGGCGTGGTCATTGATTCGCTGGTCCTAGCCAGTACATTTGCCTTGTCGTGGTGGGCGGGCACTGGGCTTTTTGGGCTGGACCGGCGGACGGCAATGTTGATCGGCGCCGGCAGCTCGATTTGCGGCGCAGCCGCTGTGATGGCCGCGGAGCCGGTCGTCGGGGCCCGGGCCGAGCAAGTGGCCATCGCGGTGTCGACCGTAGTCGTGTTTGGCACGCTTGCGATATTTCTATACCCGGCGCTGTACGAGCTGAATGCGCGCCACCATTTTCTCAGCATGAGTGCCACCGCGTACGGGATTTTTGCAGGATCCACCATCCACGAGGTTGCACAAGTGCTCGCCGCCGGCCGCGCGATCGCGGATGCGGCAGCCGATACCGCCGTTATTACCAAGATGGTGCGCGTCATGATGCTGGCGCCATTCCTCATTCTATTGTCGATCTACTTGTCTCGCCACCCCGCGGCGGGAGAAGCGAAACTCGCTGGCGTCACCGCGACCAGGCGCATTGTCATACCCTGGTTCGCATTGGCGTTCGTTGCGGTGGTGGTGCTGAACTCCCTCATCGCTCTTCCACATGATCTGAAGGCCACAGCGAATGATCTGGATACATTCCTTCTGGCCATGGCCATGGCCGCGCTCGGGGTAACCACTCAAGTATCCGCGGTGCGCACCGCGGGGATCAGACCGCTGGCGCTCGCAGCGATGTTATTTGGCTGGCTGATCTTCGGTGGCTTCGCGATCAACGCCGGCGTCTGCGCCCTGTTCGGCTAAGTGGGCGCTGACGAATTGTGTGACGCACTCGTCTTTTTGGCGGTCAACCGAGGGGTGCGGCAGACGTTTTCACAGGCAGATGGGGCTCAAATGAGCCGCCGCGCACCGAAAAAGGTTGGCGCATTTGCTTAAGTCAACATTCATCATTTCAGGAGATGTCATGACAATCGAATCCAAAGCGCTCATCCTCGCTGGGCTGTGCTGCGTGTTGGGAGCCTCGGCGGCGATGGCACAAACCGTCCCCGACCATCCGCGGGTCAATGAGGTCAATCAACGCCTCGATAATCAGCAGGAGCGCATCAATAAGGGTGTCGCGAATGGCACGATGACAGGCAAGCAGGCGGCGCGCGACGAGGCGCACATCGCCAACATCGCGAAGCGCGAGAGCGTGGATGAAGCCAAGCATAACGGGCATTTGACCAAGGGCGAGCAGGCGCGTTTGAACAAATCAGAGAACAAGAACAGCCGCCGCATTTATAAGCAGAAACACTAGCCTGTCTCAATTAAGAGGTGCCGCGCCGCAGGCCACGAGCCTGCGGCGCCCTTCAGGGGCAGTTGTAAATTCCCGGTTCAAGCCGCAGCGAGCATTGCCTCAAGCCGGTGGCGGATCAGCTCTTCGGCCTCGGCCATGATGCGATCGATGAGTTCCTTACAGGTCGGAATATCGTGGATCAGTCCCACCACCATGCCGCAGGACCAGGCGCCTGCGTTCATGTCTCCCTCCTGCATGATGCGCGGATAGACGCCGCCCACTTCGGCCGCAATGTCGGCGAAGTTTAACTTCGATCCTAACTCGCGCTCTTTCGACAACAGCCGGTCGACCGCGGCATTGGCGAGCACGCGTTCGGTATTGCGCAACGGCCTCATGATCAAACGCGTATCGAGCTCCGATGCGGCGACGATGGCTTCCTTGACATGTAGGTGTATGGGCGCCTCCTGAGTGGCCATGAAACGAGTGCCCATGTTCATGCCGTCCGCGCCCAAAGCGAGCGCCGCGACCAGCGAGCGGCCGTCGGCCATGCCGCCCGAGGCAACGAACGGGATTTTTAAGGCTTCGGCGGCGCGTGGCAGCAAGATCATGTTGGGCACATCGTCCTCGCCGGGGTGCCCGCCGCACTCGAAGCCATCGACGCTAACCGCATCGCAGCCGATCGATTCAGCCTTCAGCGCATGGCGCACCGAGGTGCACTTGTGAATCACTTTGATGCCGGCACTCTTGAGGGCCGGCAGGTATTTCTGCGGATTATTGCCTGCGGTCTCGACAATCTTGATGCCGCTATTAATGATGGTCTCGACGAAGCCCGGATAATCCGGAGCAGTGACGGCCGGCAGGAAGGTGATATTGACGCCGAACGGTTTGTCCGTCATGCCGCGGCAGCGGGCGATTTCCAGTGCGAGCTTCTCCGGCGTGCGCTGCGTGAGTCCCGTAATGATGCCGAGGCCGCCTGCGTTCGAGACTGCGGCCGCAAGCTCGGCGAAGCCTACAAAATGCATGCCGCCTTGGATGATGGGATGCTGAATGCCGAGCAGCTGCGTGATCCGAGTTTTCAAAGAGGCTTCTCCCAAAGGTTTCTTATTTGAAATGCCCCGGGGGTTTAGCATGCGGCCGACCTGCCGCGCAATGGCGGTGTTCGATGCGCGCGTGGCTATCGACCGCGTACGAACCTGGACAGCAGCGAATCGTAGGTGCTTGGCGAGATCGGACCTACCCTGATCCACTCCAGCGTCAGGGCCTCGGCCTCGTCGTCATTTGATTCGCGCGCTTGCCCCATGCGTTCCAGCAGGCGCTGCATTTGAAACTCACGGCGCAAGCTCTGGTCTTCCGGGGGTGTCGCTGCGCCGGTCAGCATTTCGCGCCGTATGCAGAGCGTTCTCAACGCCCTCTCGAGGGCTTCGACATCGACTTGCGAGGCGGCGTGCGCTTTCGCCCAGGCATCTTTGAGCGCCGCCAAGCCGCCCTTAGGCCACTGCGGCACGCCGGCAATGAAGGACTCGGCGGCATGCTTGTGCGATTCGCGATCGGAGGCGGCGGTCTCCTGGGCCACGCTCCAGCCATAGGCGTGTATAAGGCGGGCCGCCTCGAACAGGTGGGTGATGGATTGCTGTCGCTCGCCGGCGCGATGCTGCGATATCTTCGATTGTAATAATTTGACCGCGCGTTCGAAGCGATCCTTCAAGCCTCGCTCGCCGCCGCGGGGCAATTCGCCCAACGCCTCGAAGGCGGCGCGCCACTGCGGGACTTTTGCCAGACCCTCGAGCAGGGCAGATCCGGACAATGAAGCGGCCTGTTCGAGTTCCTCGCAGAGTGCGACTGCCTTTTTCTTGTTCGCTTCGAGGCCCGCTGTGTAGTCCAGGTTTGCTTGCTGGCGTTTCTGAAAAACGGCATCGCACTGCGCCCGAAATTCATTCCACAAGTGCTGCTCTTGATCGCGCTGCACGGCGCCGATGCCCTTCCACGACTGCTGCAGTCGCTTCACGCCATCGACGGCCTCTTGGCCTTGCGGTTGGGTGCTCAAATGTTGCGCGCGCTGGATGAGGGAGCGCTTTTTGTCGACGTTTTGCGCATACCAAGCATCGAGCTTGGCGTGTAGTCGATGCAATGCGGCATCGAATGCCTCCTGCACCTCCCGATTAGCGCCGCGGTCCACGGGCATATGCGACCGAAATTCGAGTGGCGCCTCGCGCAGCACCGTGGCCACGGTGCGCCAGTCCACGTCCTCGCCGCTTTGGGCGCTTTCGAATGCGCGCAGGCGTTCGAGCACACTCTTGCGTTTTTCGGCATTGGCCTGCCGCAGCTTGGCTTGCGCCTCGAAGTATTCGCGACACGGTTGGTAGGCAGTCTGAGCGGCTGCGTGAAAGCGCTGCCAGTCCGCTTCGGAATCGCTGACGATCCCCTTGCTCACGATTTTCCAGTCCTCTTGCAACTGCTTGATGCGGTCGGCCAGAACCCGGGGCGCCTCTTTGGAACCGATGAGTGATTCCATCTGTTCGATCAGTTCGGCGCGCTTGGGCGCGACCGCATAGTCCTTCCACTGCTTCAGGTCAGTCAGCTTGGTATCAAGCTGGTGCACCTGGCTTGCGAGATGGGCGGGCACTGCGGGAAGGGTCGGTAGTTTCGTTTCGATGGCGTGCCGCAGCCCTGCCGCACGTGCAGTGTGTCCCTCGCGCAGCGCGACATTCGCCCCGCCTAGGAGACTGCGAAGTTGCCGCAACGCGGCTGCTTCGGCGGCCAATTTTCCGGCCCGCTCCTTTTCCTCAGCTTCGCGGTTTTTGGCGGCCACTGCCGACGCCTCAACAAACGCTTCATTGCGCCGCTCGGCTTCGAGGGCAGCCTGCGCAAGCGCCGCTTCCCGCGCCGCTTTGGCCTCCGCTTGATGCAATTCCTCAGCGGCCTTGTCAGCTAGCTTACGCGCATGTTGCACGATGATTTCTTGACAGCGTTCGATCGCTTGGCGAGCGCGCTCGAGCATCTCGGGTGGCGCCTGCGGTTCGAGCGTCCGCCAACGTCCGAAGAAGTGCTCAAAGGTAGGTTGGTAGACTGCGTCATATACCCTATGGCTGTGCCGCTCGAGGGATGCGTAGGCGGCATCGACGTCTATTTTGATTTGGCCGATGCGCTGTTCTTCCGCATGCAGCGCATCGCACTTCTGCTTGATGATTTTATAAGCGCTCTTGTCCTTGCCGCGCAATTGGTTCAAGAGCTCCTTGAGCTGCGCAGGATCCTCGATGCGTTGCGCCGCCAGCTGGCGTATCCGGCTGGTAGTCCCGCTGATGACGAGGCCGGCCACGCGGCGCGAGTCGCCGACTGAGGCCATCGCTTGAGGCAGGACTTCTGGATTATGGCAAAGGCCGACGACCACCAGAGCCGCGTCTGTGCCGGCGGTGCTGATTAGAAAATCGGCAACATCGACTGCGCCGGAGTCGATGAGCTGCGCCAAACGCTGGCGAGCCGCTTGCTCCAGAGCCGGTGGGGCCGGCTCACCGCCGCGCAAGCCCGCCATTTTTCGCAGCTCCTCCCCGTCCGAGAGCTTAAGCATGGCGGCATCGTGCAGCGGCGGTTCGCCTTGCGGAGCCCCGCCGTCCAGATCTTCCGAAGCCGCGAGAGGCGGGGTCCCGGCGCGTAGGAAACGCGACAGCGGTTTCACCAAGTGATTGAACGCCATAGTAAATGTTTAAGCCACATCGAAACTGGGGTCAAAATTATATCGCTGCGGGACCGGGGCGTGCGGATTTAAGTGTTGCGAAGAATGGAACTACTCTGTGGATGCAGTTCTCGACCCAGAAGCGCGATTGCCGCCGGCCCAAAGCGCTTATCCGGACCGCTTCAGGTCGCCAAAACCGCGCCGAGGAAGACTGAGGCAGTCGTGCTGGACCGAATAGTGGGGTCGGCCGTCCGGGTCAACGAGGGCAATGCTCCGGCAGGCCAATTAAGGCTTGCGGCCCCAGGCGCCTGCCCTACTCAGTGATCAAGTGCACGGCAACGATCGCAAGGATGGCGCCTGCCATGAGCGTGGACATTGCGATCAGCACCCACGCTACGTTGGCTCGAACCCGAGCGCAAATTTGTAAGGCATTTCCTCGAAGCGCGGCGTCGCTGCGCCAGCTGCGCAGCACGACGGTGGAACCAACGACGAGCGCTGCGAGCGGCATGGCAACCAGGAATATATCGAGGCCGACCAGTGTATGTTGGCTGAACCAGACGATGAGATGCCCCGTGCCCATGATCGGCTGAACTGCGCGCAGGAAAAGTGCAACCATGAAAAGTGTCGCAGGCACGATGAGAAGAAGCTCAAGGATGGCAAGCCCGGTTCGGCTGGTTTTCATGAGTACTTTGTAATGCAAAGTACTTCCGCTGTCAAAACAGGGTGCGGCCAGCCTCGCCGCAGGTTGAGGCGCTGCAGCAAGCCTAATTTCATTGACTGGCTTTCTTCAGTACAACGCGGACTCGGTCTGTAGCGGCAGGTCGCGCGATGAGCCGCCTACCGAAACCCTGTAACGGCCCGGCAGCCAGTCCCAAGCGTCTTTCTTTTCATCGAACACGGCGAGCGTGAGCGGCTCGATCGAAATGGAGACACTCTTTTGCTGGCCGGCTTTCAATGCCACGCGTTGCCAGCCGGCAAGACGGCGAAAATGTTCCGCGCTCGCGCTGGGCAAGGCGACGTAAAGCTGCGCAATCTCCGCGCCGTCGCGGTGGCCGGTGTTCGCCACCGTGAAACTCACCGCGCGTGTCATAGAATCCACCTTTAGGTTATCGTAATGAAAGCTCGTATACGAAAGGCCAAAGCCAAAGGGAAACTGGGGCTGCTTGTCTTCCGAGTCGAACCATTTGTAACCGAAGCGGGCGCCTTCACTGTAACCGACGGTGAAGGATTGCCCCTTTGGCTCATCCTCGATCCAAGCGCCTTCGGCGGGATCGGGATCGGGGCGGGGCGCGACGCCGACGATGTGCGGGTGGGGGAGGTCGCTTTCGCTTTTGGGAAAGGTGATCGCGAGCTTCGCGGACGGCACCACGGTGCCAAACAGCAAATTGGCGATGGCCTGGCCGCCGCCGATGCCGGGATACCAAGCTTCCATGACGCCTGCAACTGAATCGATCCAGGGCATCGTCACGGGATTACCCGTTATGAGCACGACCACGGTGCGCGGATTGGCGGCGGCGACTGCGGCGATGAGTTCGTTTTGGCGGCGGGGCAGCGACAGCGTCGGCGCATCGCCTCCCTCGCTCATGTATTGATCGGCAAACACGATGGCAACCTGCGCGCCTTTGGCGAGCGCGGCGGCAGCGGCCGGATCCGTTCCCGAATCGAACTTAACCTCTGCGCCGCGCGCGTGCTCGCGGATGTAGCGAAGCGGTGGCGATGGAAAATAGACGGCTTTGCCCCATTGGGTCGGGGTTGTCGGATCGATGGCGTTGCCGCCTGGGGCATCCACCTGCGCCGAACCCCCGCCCGACAGAAGACCGGCATCGGCATGAGCACCGATGACGGCGATGGAGCGCGCGGTGTCGGCATCGAGGGGGAGAACCCCGGTGTTCTTTAGCAGCACAATGCTTTCTTCAGCGATGTGCTGCGCATCGGCCAAGCCTTTGAAGGGGTCGACCACCTCTCGCGGCAGCGGCGGATGGTCCACAACGCCGACAGCGAACATCGAGCGCAGCAGCCGGTGCACCATGTCTTCCAGGCGGCCCACGGGGATGCGCCCGCTGAGCACAGCCTGCTTGAACGGCTCACCTAAGAATTCTTCACCCGGCATCTGCACATCGAGCCCGGCCAGCACCGCCTTTTCGGTCGAGTGCGTGCCGTCCCAATCCGAAACGACGAAGCCGGGAAATTTCCAACCGTTCTTGAGCACGTGGCTTAGCAGCCATTCGTTCTCGCATGCCCAATCGCCCCGCACTTTGTTGTAGCTGCACATCACCGAAGCGGGGTGTCCGATGCGGATGCCGATCTCGAAAGCCAGCAGGTCGCTTTCGCGGGCACCCTTCTTGGACGACTCGCCATTTTGGATCGACAATAGGCGCCGGGAATCGATTCCGGAATCCTTGCGATGCAGCCTCGAGTATTGGCGGCATCATTGTCCATGGCACGAAGACTTCTCGCACCGGGAGGAGATTTTCTCCGCCGCGAGCCATCAGTACATTTTGTACGGCATGGGCTTTGAAACCAACACACC
>JANYAD010000149.1 GCA_025355165.1 Gammaproteobacteria bacterium
AGCACAAAGAGGACAGATCACTTACCGGTGGCCGCTACCGGCGCCCCGCCGATCTTTCACTGTCGAGTGAGTTTGACATTCGCCAATTCAAGCGGGTTTGGATCTCTTCAATCTCATTCTTCACGACCGCAAGCGACGGCTCGCCGCGCGACGCACCGTCGAGCTCGGCCGACAACCCCGTGAACGCATCTGCACGGGGGCATTAACGATTCGCTATCGGCGCACGGATAGCCAGCTGGCATAGATGACGACGCCCCCTGCGATTATCTACTCCATGAGATAACGCCGTATCGCAAGTTATACGACCCGCCTAAGACCTACAAACCGTTGAACAAATCACACAAACGGCAATCAATTTTGTGCTTCAAGGCGGGTTACCTAAACACAAACTGTAGGAAGGTAGTGCTCGCGCTGGCTGGTCTTGAACCATCTATGTCCCAAGACCTCTGTAGCCGGTAATTTTGAGCAAGGAGAGAAGGCGATGGCCGCTGTGATCAAACCAAAGTTAGTAACCGTTCGTCGAAAAAAGATAGTCATGCAGATCGAACGCGAGAAGCTTGGCTATCACATTCAGAAGGGATGGCACCTGGAGGTGTCTGGCGCCGAAACCGGAATGGTTGAGGCAACCCCTGAGCAGATCGATGAGATGCTGTCGCCGTAACGTTTCCCGCGATCTCGATCAGCGCAATTCTCAGTCGCGTGTTTAGGGAGACGCGGCATCGGGATTAATGTTGCAGGCTCTCTAATCCCTGCTGACGTGGTCACGCCAATTCGCCGGCCGGTACGCGGCTGTCGCAGTCTATTTGGGTTCAGCTTAAAAATCTCGCGCTCGACGCCTATACCTAATATACTCTACAATACAGAGTACTTTGCATTGATCAAGTAAAGCATGAATCTGCAGTCCAATACCGATTGCGTGGTGGTCGGCGCAAGCTTCGCCGGCCTTGCAAGCGCACTGGCGCTTGCAAGCGCCGGGCTTCGAGTAACGGTGCTGGAGAAGAAGACCGATTCCGGCATAAAGCTCCACACCACCGGAATAATCGTGAAGGATGCGGTTGACCAGATCGCGCTACTCGACACGCTACCGACGTCGCTCGTGCGTCGCATTCCCGGCGTGCGGCTTTATGCTCCGAACCTGCACCACGTCGATCTCGAAGCACCGGGCTACTACTTTCTCGCAACCGACACGCCGGCCGTGATGCGCTGGATCGCTGGCGAGGTGGAGCGTGCGGGTGCTGCGATCGCGTACGACACGGCGTTTACTGGAGCGCGGCGGCTGCAGAGCGGCTTTGAAGTGGTCGGTTTCGGCACAACGCGATTCCTGATCGGGGCGGATGGTCCGCGCTCGCGTGTCGCGACTGCGCTCGGCCTGGGCGCGAGCTCGCGTTTTCTTGCGGGCGTCGAATATGAGTACGCGGGCGCGACGCTCGCGGAACCCGACAAGCTGCATTGCTTCATCGACCGCCGTCTCGCGCGGTTACATCGGCTGGGTCCTAGCGTCGGTCAACGGGCTGCAGGTAGGGCTCGCGCGGCGGCTCGAGGGACGCGGTGCACTGAAGCCGAATGGGGCGATGGATGCGTTCCTTTCGAAGATCGCACCAGTCATCGACTTACGGGGGCTTGCGCCAACCGGCGTGCGCGCAGGCCTCATCCCGTGCGGTGGCGTGGTGCAGCCGGTCGCCGTATCTCGCGCGCTGCTCGTCGGTGATGCAGCGGGGATGGTGTCGCCCGTCACCGCAGGCGGCATTCACACAGCGCTCAAGCACGGGCTCGCTGCCGGCAATGCTGTCGCAGATTTCCTGCAAGGGCGGGCTGACGACCCGAGCGACTGGTTCGTGCAGTCTTATCCAAAGTTCCGCGTGAAGCGCCTGCTGCGGTTCTTGTTCGACCATTTCCAGAGTGATCTCGCGTTCAATTTGTTGCTGCCGACCCGGTCGATGCGCTCGGCGGCGAGTATCGTCTACTTTCACCACAAGGGCGTGTTCGACGCGGCCCGGAGCAACGGGCACACGTTCACATTGCCGCCGCAGCGAGATTAACCGTCTTAGGGTGTAGTTCCGTTGAAATGGCTGTACTTGTGCGACGCCTGAGTCCCCGAGCGTCCGCTTATCTGGTTTCCAATGTCCGGAATGGATTGGTACCGAACGTGGGTGGATAAATACGGCCAAAAACGGGCACTCACGGTTCTGAAATGACTGCCACGAAGCGGAGGGTCGCGGCCTGCGATAAATTGACGCACTAAGGTTCACTTACCGGTGGCCGCTGCCGGCCCAAGATCAGTCATTCCGCTGAACAATTGGAATCGTTCAAACCGGTCGCTTCGCGACCAACCTCACCATGCTGGCAAGACCCTGTCCTCGTGTGACCAGAAGTCCCTTGGCTTCCAGCGCGCGGGTTACCCATTCGGGCGATAGTCGGAGTTTGCGGTAGGCGCTAACGCGTTGGTGCCATTGCGCACCAGCGCGTTCGTGAAGAATATCGTGGACCATCACCGTCTCGTCCTCATATTCAAGAAAACAAGTGAGAATGCGGTCTGAATCACTTCGAACTGGAATAAAACGCTCCGGTCCGACAAGCGGCGTGGAGTAATCGCGGAACGTAACAATGAAAGTGCCGCCATGCACCAGCATTTCGGCTACTTGAGCTATCAACTGCTCGATGGATTGACGATCGGGAAGATGCGTCAGCGTATCCCCCATGCACAAAAATAAATCCGCCGGGGCAGTTAAGTGGTCCTTGAATGACAACAGATCATCTTGGACGGTCAATATCTGCCTGGCACCGGCGTGATTCTTGATCACGTCCAAGAGCGTGCCGGAGCTATCAATTGCCAGGACGGAATACCCAATATCGGCCAACGGGATCGCGTGCATTCCGAATCCTGCGCCAAGATCGACAGCCCACTGAAAAGAAGAGGGGCGCGGGCAAGCAGCTTCTACCTCAGCCCGACCGCGTGCGAGCGCCGCATCGGCTCCACCCGCCATCCAGACATAGATCGGAGCGAGATGGCTTTCGTAGTGCTCTGTGACAGAAGGCATGGTGATTGTCCGCAGCGACTCCGTTCGGCGGAATTCTAGCCCAGAATCGGATGAGAAGATGGAAAGCCCGGGGAGTGCAGCTATTATGGTTCTCCAGCGTTCGATAGCCGTAGCCCTTGATTTGGAAACCAGGAGAAATCTTGTGATCGACCTGAAGCCGATTGGCTACGTGGAGGCCGTGCGACCACATGCGGAAGACGATTTTTGGGGTAGCGAGCAATCGTGTATCACCCTTGTCGAGGGTTTGGGAGCTGATGCGTTGCAGGGACTTACAGAATTCTCGCATGTTGAAATTCTTTACTTCTTTCATGAGGTCGGCGACGCAAAGATCACCACCGGAGCCAGACATCCGAGAAACAACCCGGCTTGGCCGGCAGTGGGCATATTTGCTCAACGCGGAAAGAATCGACCCAATCGACTCGGCAGCACGGTATGCCGCTTGTTGCGTGTTGAGGGCGCTCGGATATTCGTTGCTGAATTGGACGCCATCGACAAAACGCCCGTGTTAGATATCAAGCCCGTGATGTCAGAGTTCTTGCCGCGAGAGCTGGTGCGGCAGCCAGCATGGTCGCACGAGCTGATGCGCCAGTATTGGTTGACCAAACCTTAGGCAAACCGCCACTTGCATTGAATCGGCAACTCGGCGCTGCTCCCGCGGGAGCGGGTCAGATCGTTCCCTTTAACATTGCGCCGGGCTGGTAAAAATATCGACCTATTATCTCTTGTAACAATTCGATTTTATTACTCAGAGCTATTCCACAACGAATGACTCGGTCTGGGCCGGGTCACTCACGGACGCTTTGTCGACGCCTGCTGCGCACGAACACGTCAGGGCCCTGACGACCTCGGCGCTGCTACATCTGGGAGGCGCAGAGCCCTTCGGCAAAGGTAGCTGAGTCGGATGAATTTCGCTGTTCTGGCGTCCCGATCCGGCAAGCCATGCCGTTGCGCACTGAGCCAAAATGCGAATTCATCATTGGCGCAGAGGATAGCGAGAATTTCAGGCTCCGATTGGGACTTTGCGTTGGACAACGCCGCGGTATTTGTACTCTGCGGTGACTCGTTTAGCCACGAGGGCACCGCTGGATCGATAAACTGCTTCGTCGTGTTTTCGGGACATGGTGCATCGGTGTAAGTGACGCTGCCATCCAGATCAGTGCATTTAAAAATGGCGGCTGAACTTAGCGGCGGGGTCACGATAAGAGCAAGAAACACAACCACACCAAGAATTGTGCGCCGACGCGTTCGAGTGGTAGCTCGAATCGAAAAGACTTCGAAGTCACTTACTGCGGTCAGCTTTTTCAAAGAATGTTGCCCCAAAAACCCACGCTATGGCGTGGCGGCGGACCCAGCTGACAGGCTTAGAATGTCAGCATTCACGGACGCATTCAATAGCGCGATATCGTTTGCGCAGCTAACCTTCGGCATACATAAATGCACCTGTAATTACTAAAACTGCACAGTTCCGTTGACGTTAATCTCCGAGAGCAAGCCTAAACAGCTCTTTGATTTCCCGAATCAGTATAGGAAAGGTCTTATGCAGCGGCGCAGCGGCTGCGATTGCGTTTACCGTTCGACGGAAGCCATTTTGGGAGCTGACCTCGACCTCAGCGATCGGCCATAAGCCGTCGATGGCAGTATTGGATTAGCTGCCGCGTAGCCGCCATTCTTGGGTCACGATAAACTTAAGCGCATGCGTCGCTCTCTCAGGGCCGGTTAAGAAAGCGCAGATACTTCGATGTTGGGTACCAGAATCGCCGTAACTCCTTGTGATCCATCATTCGAAGGGCTCACACTCCCGGATCATCAATCGCGTCATAAAACGGTTGAGCCCGTCTCCACCAAAGATTTGAGGTTCGAAATAATTCTCGGCCAGCCCCCCGACACCGCCGCTATGAACTTGGAGGGTTCTCGCTCAATCGTGTGTGTGATAGATAGTTTGACCGCTGTTCCGCTGGGTTCTAGTTCCATCGTGCAGCGCGACTCCCCCTCAGCATTGAGGTCGAGATTCTTCTCATGCCGCCAGCGGATTACCAATCGTCGTGGAGGCTCGGACTCGACGATCTCGCCAGCATCGGTGATTTGGCCCTCGCCCGATACCATCTTCCAGGAAGAGCCTGCTTTCCATTCGCTTTCACAGTGCATGCCAAACCAGTAACGTTTCATGAACTCGGTGTCCTCGGTCAACGCAGACCACAGCTTTTCCGGGGTGGTACGTATGAAGGTCACGTAGACGAAATTCGATCTAGCCATTGGCTTTCTCCAGTCTTAGTTTTAAATCCGAAAGCGCCTTGAGGCGCGTCTTTTCAAACTTGGCGATCCAGCGCTCGTAAACCTCTTGGAGCGGAACTGGATTGAGGAAGTGAAGTTTCTCCCGGCCTTGCCTCACCGTAACGACCAAGTTCGCAGCTTCGAGCACGTCAAGGTGCTGCGTTACACCTTGCCGTGTCATATCCAGGTGTTCGCACAACTCATTGAGCGTACGACCATCGTGCGCGTGCAGGAGGTCCAGCAGCTTGCGCCGGCTGGAATCGGCCAAAGCCTTGAAGAGCACATCAGGGTCATGTCTATTGGTCATTGATCAATCATGCAAGTGTTTACTTGCCTATATAATAGGCAAGAGAATACTTGCCTGTCAAGCCTGGTTTTTGATCTGAATACCCCCTTCCGGCCGCCAGGGCGACACGCCTCCTCCGCCTCGGAGGAGTAGCGGTGAAGACATCAGTGACGGCTCGCCAATTTTTGAAGAGCGGAATTTGGTCTTTGCGATCTTCCCGGGCATAAATTCCAACCGTGACGTTTTCGTTGGATCGATCCGGGGAGGCTGACCGCGGCCGACCATGCAGATACTTTTTAGCCCGGACTTCGCACGAACCGCTTTGAACCAATTCCCGAGCGGACGTTACGCGCAGGAGTCAAGTCGATAACATCTGTCGCCATCGCGCTTCTGCAACAGTAAAGCAAACAAGCCCGTCAGGAATCTCGCGAAACGGACGGCGATAAATGTCGCTCACGGGCAAGAACCTGGGCGAGAAGGCCAATTCGCGCAGAAAACATTCCTAATAACGGCCTGCTGTGAGAAAGTCACTCGCAGACATATGGAGGTAACCCCATGCAGCGTCGAGAATTCTTGCGGGGAACCGCAGCGATTACGGCAGGCGCAATGACGGCCCCGAAATTCGCCCACGGCGCCGGCTCGTCAGTCGCTGAGAACCGCAGCGCAACCTTTCTCGTGGCGCACGGAGCCTGGTCGGCAGGATGGGCATGGAAGAAGATGCATCCTCTCATGAACGCGACCGGCCATCGATTGATCACACCGACATATACGGGTCTCGGGGAGCGAGAACATCTCGCGAGCGTTTCGAATGATCTCGAGACTCACATTTTAGATATCCTTGGCGTCATCAAATACGAAGATCTTCGCGATATCGTGTTGATCGGTCACAGCTATGGAGGCATGGTCGCCACTGGGGTTGTCGACCGTGCGGCTGATCGGATCTCGAAAGTTATCTATCTGGATGCATTTGTGCCACAGAATGGGCAGTCGCAGGCCGATTTGATTCCAGACGGGCATAAGGTGATGGAGGCGCGCGCCAAAGCGGGGGATGGTTGGCGCGTGCCGCCAAATCCGCCACCGCCCGATACGTCTGCCACCGATGTGCAGTGGATTGCATCTCGGCGCCTGCCGCAGTCGCTAAAGTGCTTCGTGACGCCGATTACGATACGTAACGGTGACACCAAGCTGCCGCGGACTTACATCTACTGCAAGCGCATTCCACCGGGAGACCCGTTCAGGCAGTTCGCGGATCGTGCCAAGGCCGAGCAATGGGGTTATCACGAGTTGGATGCCAGCCATTCGCCGCAAATTACCGCGCCTGAGACTTTAGCCGCCATGCTGCATTCAGTGGTTGCGTAGACGTGACTGGGGGTTTGGTGAGTGACCACAGACGGCAGTGGACAGGCACAAAGCACCCACTCACCGTTCTTTCCGCGGCGACTCATAAAGACTTGGATGCGGCAATAGCCGTAACGCGGTTACTGCGAAGCCAGCTCCCTCATCACTGCTACGGCCGGCGCATCTCGCGCCGCCAATTGCGACTTATAGCCGACGGTGGAACGAACCACCCTCAACAGCGCGCACGCTCTGCGGACCGATCGACCTCGTTGGCAGACGAAGGCGATTTGCTGCCGGCGCACGGACGCGCTCACCATTTTTTTGCAGCGACTTCCTTCAAGATCTCGATGTCATGACGCGTTCAGCCAGCACCTTCTTGAGCCGCCCGTTCTCGGCCTCTAGTTGGCGCAGCCGCTTCACGTCTACCGCCGTATTAGCTATAATATTTTAAAAATCGTACGTACCTCGCAAAGCGCTATCACATTCGCGCCTAGGGTACCGAGCAGCTTCTACGGACGACGAAAAAACACGGAGGTTCACATGTTAATACGCACGGCGCGCTGTCTAATCGGGTCAGCGGGTATTATCGTTTTCGGATTATATGGCTGCGCTGGCACCGCGCCCAAGCCGAACTTTTCACACGCGATCGTTGCCGATGCACGTATCGCTTCTCAGGATCAAGATGAGGTAACCGTCGACGCGGACGATGCGGTCAAAATCTTGCCAGTTGAACGAGAAAGAATGGCACAGGCCGTCAAGCTCAAGATCGATACGCGCAAAGTCTCTAATGCTAGCCCCACACCGGCACGATCCTACACCGTGAGCCTGCATCTATCTCGATATGATAAGGGCAACGCGTTTGCCCGCGCTATGCTTGCAGGTCTCGGGCAGATTCATATCGAAGGTAAGGTAGCCGTGTTTCAGATGCCTGAGCACACCTTGGTCGGTGAGTTCCAGATGACGAAGACATTCGCCTGGGGCGGAATCTATGGGGCGGCCACGTCAATGGAAGACATTGAAAACACTTTTGCTGATGGTGTGGCGGCCACCATTACTGGTCAAAACGACTCGCCGCCTAAACCGGCCAGCGTTGCCCGTTGATGGATTCCGCGGATTTACGCGCTGGCGAGCGCACAATATGGTCACCAAGGATAGGTTTCGGGCTGATATACAGCCGCAGATGCTTGCGAATCCATGAAGGATGGCTGTGTTGTCAAAGAATAAGTCGCTACTGTCATCCGTAGTGCACTGCTAGTGCTCCAAGGGTGCGGTGGCAACGAGCTGAAATCGAAGTTTTTGGAGAGCGCGAGGGCTTCGCGCTCAGCTCCTGGGTTTCAGGACGTTCAAACCGGCGCAGGCAAGGACGCGTTGCAGTTACGCCCCGGCTCTATGGATTCGTTTGCCAATAACCTCATTCCAATAGCACAACTGCGATCCAATCGCACAGTGGTCAAAAAGTGAGCAGGGTAAGTGTTTGATTTTGGTGCGCCCGGACGGATTCGAACCGCCGCCCACCTGGTTCGAAGCCAGTCTCACCCATCCCGCACCGTTTACGCCATGGTGCGATAAATTACGTCAAATCATCGGCTTATTGCCTCCTGAGGCCGAACGACGTACCCTCGTCTACGCCCGAATTCGCTGCTTGGTGGTGACTCTGAGGTGACTCAGGCGATCACCTGGTTGGCGACCGCGCCAATGTTCATGGCGG
>JANYAD010000080.1 GCA_025355165.1 Gammaproteobacteria bacterium
AGCGGTCGCGCATTTGAGATTGCCGGCTACCGCTACGAGAGTCTTTTCAGACCATTGGAACAGATGTTGATGCCCAAGGCCGCTGCGCCTCTGCCCGCCGCAGCGCATGCAGGGCAGAAACAATCCGCAGCCGTGGCAGCCCGGCCGAAGCCGTGAGCGCCGGCTTTGGGCGGCGCCTGGCTGCGCTGATCTACGATGCCCTGCTCGTGGCTGCACTGCTCATGGTGTTCACATTTGCGGCGCTTGTATTCACGCATGGTGCAGCGGTGCTACCCGCCACGGCCGGCGTTTGGGCCTACGTTTATCGGGCCGGTCTGATTGTGGTGATTGCAGCCTACTATGTGATCAATTGGCTGCGAAGCGGCCAGACTTTGGGCATGCGCGCTTGGCGCCTGCGTACGGTGAGTGAATCAGGCAAGACCCTGGCATTAAAGGCGGCGGCATTGCGCGTGGTGTTCGGCGCGCTGGCCTGGGCGCCCGCCGCTTTGGGCGTGCTTTGGCTGTATCTGGATCCCGATCATCTCGCTGTGCATGACCGGCTGTCGAGAACCCGAGTAGTTCACTGGAATACTCCAGATCGTTTGCTAGCGCGTTCTTGAAATCGCGACCAGCGTGCAGAATCCGATCACGGCCGTCGGCAGCCAACCCACTAGCGCAGGATTGATGTTGAAAAGCTGCCCGCCGTTCTCCACCGTGCGCGTGATGAGGAAGAACACCACCCCGAGCAGGGCGCCGATCACCGTGCGGGTGCCGGCACCTGTGGTGCGCAGTGGTCCGAATACGAACGGCAGGGCCAGCAAGGTCACCACCACCACGGCAAAAAGACGCGCGATTCGCGACCAATAGCCGATTTCATACGATGCGGTATCCAGATTGTTGCGCCGCAAATGATCTATGTACGCAGCGAGGCCGTGCAGCGTCAGCATGCCCGGTTCGGTCGCAGCGAGACCGAGGAACTCCGGATTCACCGTGGAGCGCAGCGTCAGTTCACCGACCATCTCGCTTTCAAGCTTGTCCCTGCCGAATCGCGAGGTCGCAACGTTCTGCAGGCTCCAGCGGCCGGGGTCGGCGACCGAAATCTTGGCGGCCCGCTCGATCGAACGCAGCCGCGTCGGTCCGTCGAGCTCGAACACCGACACCCCGCCGAATGCCCTGTCCACCTCGCCTGTTTGCACACGCAGGATCCGGTTGCCGTCCTTGACCCAGGCACTGCTGGTACCGGCGAAACTGACGTCCGCCAATTTGAGCGTGGTTTTTTCGCGCTTCGCGAATTGGGCCATGGACGGCGCTGCGTATTCGCCGATTCCGAACATGATCACCGCGAAGGTCAGGCCGGCCACTCCCGCGGGCCAAGCGATTCGCCAAACCGACACTCCAGAAGCTCGGGTCACTACCAATTCGCTGCCCGAGGCGAGATTGCCGAGGCCCATCAGCGTGCCGATCATCGCGCCTATCGGCAGCAACTCGAATGCCTGCTGCGGCATATTGAGCAGGGTGAATAAAAAAGCATCGGCAGCGCTGTAGCTGCCCACACCGATATCGGCCTGCTGGCTGATGAAGGTCACCAGCGCACCCAACGCCAGCAATACGGCCATGGTCATCATCGTGTAGAGCAGCGCTGTACGGTAGATATAGCGGTCGAGAATGTTCACGCCTGCCGCCCGTCCCTCATGACCAGGTACAGGCCCAGGGCCAGCACCGCAGCGTGTACCCACCAGACGCCGATGGCAGGAGGCAGATTGCTTTTCTCGACCCAGATCTTGGAAGCGGACAACAAGTTCGAATAGACGAAGTAAACCACTATGGCGAAACCGACTCGTGCATAACGGCCCTGCCGCGGCCGCAGCTTGCTCAAAGGAACGGCAAGCAAGGTCAGCACCAGCGCCATCAAGGGTGTCGATGCCCTGAATTGCAGTTGTGCGATGTCAGACGGGTCGCTCGACCCCAGCAATTCCTTAGTCGGCTTCGTATCCGGGTCGAGGGGGCCGCGCACATCCTCGGGTGTCGCGATCGGAATGCCGTGTTCGCGGAATTCGATGACGCGAAAATCATTTTTGCCGGGCGCGCCTTCGTAACGACGCCCGTTAAAAAGGGTTACCAAGTGCATTCCGCCTGAACTGACCTTGGTGTAGGTTGCCGTGTCCGCGAGCGCCACCTCGATTCTTCCCGCCGACTCGCGCTGCACGAATACGTTGTGCAGGACGCCATCCTGGTCGACGCGCTCGGCGTAAAACACCGCATCCCCGCCGCTGAATCCGCGGAATTTGCCGGCATCCAACTGGCCGAATTGCGCCTCTTTGATCGCGGATTGGCGCAGCAATTGCACCTGGCCGTCGGCCCGGGGGACCTGCACAAAAGCCAGCCACGCTAGGCCGACGGCAATGACGGCCGCGAAGCAGAACAGCGGCACCAGCAGCCGCGAGGGCCCAAAGCCGCAGGCCTGCAGCGCAGCCATTTCGCTGTCGTGGTACATGCGCCCCAGGGTCAAGACCACGGCGAGTAACAAGCCGACCGGCACGATAACTGAGAGATTCATGATGGCGCCGAGGACAATTAAGTCGAAAACCACGCCCCTGCCGTATTGATTGTCCGCTGCCTGGCCGAGCACCCTCGATAGTTGGTTCGAGACCAGGATAGCGACCAAGACCCCGGTTACGGCGAGCCAAGTCTGCACCACTTCCCGCAACACGTATCTTTGTACGGTCCATTTCATGGTGTCAGCTTAGAGCCTTCTTAATAATCGAGTAAACTATTTGCATACCCTTGGGCCCACGATTTGGATTAAACGGAGTTTCGAGATATGGAATTCATGGCGGTTGTCGATGCGAAGGCGCGCGGCCCTTCAGGTTGCGCGGTGATTGGATTGTATGAGAATGGCGAGTTGGGGCTCGCGGCCCGGCAAGTCGATAAGCAGCTGGACGGATTAATCACCAATCTTCACGGCAGCGGCGACTTCGCCGGCAAGCTCGGTGATACGCTCATGTTGCCCTTACCCGCCGGTGCTGCGGCCTCGCGCTTGTTGCTCATAGGTCTGGGGCCCCGAGCCAGCTTCGCACGCAAGCAATTCCGAAAGGCATTGCAATCCGCGGCTCAGGCGCTCAGCAAGACCGGGGCCGGCGATGCGCTGGTGTACCTGGCGTTGGAGCCGATAGCGGAACTCGACATGCAATATCGAGCGCGTATTGTTTCAGAAGTATTTTCGTCACACGCTTACAAAATTCCCGATCTTAAGACCTCGCCCAAGCCGAAGGCGCGGCCGCTGACGACGCTCAGCCTTGCTACCGCAGACGCACGCGCGGCGAAGGCCGCTGCAGAGGGCTTGCGCATCGGGGCCGCCATTGGCCAAGGTATGGCCCTGGCGCGCGACCTAGCGAACCTACCGCCAAATGTCTGTACGCCCGTGTATCTGGGCTCCCGTGCGCTGCAATTGGCCAAGGAATTTCCCAGCATCAGGACCAAAGTGCTAGACGAAGGCGCCATTAGGGCACTAAAGATGGGTGCTTTTCTGGCGGTCGCTCAAGGGTCGGCACAACCACCTCGCCTTATCGTGTGTGAGTATCGCGGCGGGAAAAAAAATGCGGCGCCCGTCTGCTTGGTGGGCAAAGGCATTACCTTCGACTCGGGTGGCATTTCGCTCAAGGATCCGCCGGGCATGGATGAGATGAAATTCGATATGAGCGGCGGCGCTGCCGTTTTAGGAACGGTGCGGGCTATTGCCGAACTTAAACTGCCCATCAACGTCGTGGCCATTGTCGCAGCCGCCGAGAACATGCCGAGCGGCACCGCGGTCAAGCCAGCGGACATTGTCACGACCATGTCGGGACAGACGGTTGAGATTCTCAATACCGACGCCGAAGGCCGATTGGTTTTGTGCGATGCCATCACCTACAGTCGGCGCTACAAGCCTGCGGCCGTCGTTGACGTCGCTACCTTGACAGGCGCCTGTATTGTCGCGCTCGGCAACCATGTGAGCGGCCTAATGAGCAACACGCCCTCATTGGCTCAAGAACTGGAGTCCGCCGGCATGCGCGCGGACGATCGCGCGTGGCGCCTGCCGATCGGTGAGGATTACGTCGAGCAGCTGAAAAGCAACTTCGCGGACATCGCCAATGTGGGCGGAAGGGAGGGCGGCGCCTGCACTGCCGCCTCGTTCCTCGGCAAGTTCGCCAAGGATCTGCTCTGGGCACATCTCGATGTGGCCGGCACAGCGTGGCTCAGCGGTGCTCAAAAGGGAAGCACGGGGCGTCCGGTACCTTTGCTGGTCGATTTTCTCATTCATCGCACATGACCGGACGTGTCGACTTCTATTTGCTGAAGAGCGCGGCCACCCAACAACGCTTGTCATTTGCTTGCCGTTTGACGGAAAAAGCTTATTTGCGGGATCTGAGAATTGTCATCGTCCAGGACACCCTGGCCGACGCCCAGACGCTGGACGAATTGCTTTGGACCTTCAACGAGCGCTCGTTCATACCGCACAAGATTTGCTTGGATGAGGCCTCAATTGACCCCTCGACTCCGGTTCACCTGACGCTGGAGTTGAGCGCGATGTGTTCAGCAGACTTGCTTGTCAACTTAAGTCCCCGGCTTCCCGGCCACTTGCAGCGCTACCCTCGCATCGCCGAAATCATCGATGCCGATGAGGAGCGCCGTCGGTTAGGCCGCGAGCGCTTCAAGGCATATCGGGATCAGAAGCTTACCTTGGAGACCCATCAGATTGACGAAGCCGCGGATGTTTGACGCCCTCACCGCTCATGGATAAAGCCTACTCGCCAGCGGATATCGAAGCGCGCATCTACGCGCACTGGGAGGCCTGTGAATATTTCGCACCCAGCGGCAAAGGAGTTCCTTACTCCATCGTCATCCCGCCGCCGAATGTGACGGGAACGCTGCACATGGGGCACGCGTTTCAAGACACCATCATGGATGCGCTAATCCGCTTTCATCGCATGCGAGGATTTGACACGCTCTGGCAGCCCGGCACGGATCATGCTGGCATCGCGACACAGATGGTGGTTGAGCGCCAACTGAACGCCGCGGGCGAGAGCCGCGCGGCCTTGGGGCGCGAGGCCTTTGAGCAGCGCGTGTGGCAATGGAAAGAAACTTCGGGCGGCATGATTTCAAAGCAAATGCGCCGCTTGGGCGCGTCGGTCGACTGGCGGCGGGAGGTATTTACGCTCGATCCCGCGCTATCGCAAGCGGTCGTCGAAGTGTTCGTGCGGCTCTATGAGGAAGGCCTGATCTACCGCGGCAAGCGGCTGGTGAACTGGGATCCGGTGCTCAAGACCGCGCTTTCCGATCTGGAGGTGGTCGCCGACGAGGAATCGGGCCACTTGTGGCATTTGCGCTATCCATTGTGTGACGGGTCCGGATATCTCGTGGTTGCCACCACCAGGCCGGAGACCATGCTCGGCGATGCGGCGGTCGCCGTGCACCCCGATGACGCGCGCTACCGCCATCTGATCGGCCGCAAGGTTCGATTGCCCCTCGCGGAGCGGGAGTTGCCCATCATCGGCGATGCCTATGTGGACCCGGAGTTCGGCAGCGGCTGCGTGAAGATTACGCCGGCTCATGATTTCCATGACTACGAAGTCGGCCAGCGCCACGGCTTGCCCTTGATCAGCATCATGACGCTCGATGCCACATTGGATGACAGTGTGCCGCTGAGTTATCGAGGTCTGGATCGTTTTGCAGCCCGGCAAAAAGTTATCGCGGACCTGGACGCGATGGGACTCATCGAGCGCGTCGAGCCGCACAAGCTTACCGTTCCTCGGGGCGATCGCAGCAACGCAGTCCTGGAGCCGCTTCTGACCGACCAGTGGTTCGTCGACATCAAGCCGTTGGCGGCACCGGCGATTCGTGCCGTGGAAGAAGGACAGGTGCGCTTCGTGCCGGACAACTGGTCGGGCGTGTACTTCGAATGGATGCATAAAATCAGAGACTGGTGCATCAGCCGGCAGCTATGGTGGGGACACCGCATACCGGCTTGGTACGATCCGGCGGGGCGCTGGTATGTCGCCCGCAGCGAGGCCGAGGCCCGCAGCGCGCATGGGCTCGACCCGTCCATCCCGCTGCGTCAGGACGAGGATGTATTGGATACTTGGTTTTCCTCCGCGCTATGGCCCTTCTCAACACAGGGCTGGCCGGGAAAGACCCCGGCCTTGAGCAGCTACTATCCCACCGCCGTACTGGTGACCGGATTCGACATCATCTTCTTCTGGGTTGCCCGTATGATCATGATGGGTCTTAAATTCACAGGCGAGGTTCCCTTTCGCACGGTGTACATCCACGGCTTGATTCGAGATCAAGAAGGCCAGAAGATGTCCAAGTCTAAAGGCAACGTCATCGACCCGCTCGATATCGTCGATGGCATCACCTTGGATGCCTTGCTGGCGAAGCGCAACAGCGGCCTGATGCAGCCGCAAATGAAAGCCGGCATCGAGAAGGCGACTCGCAAGCAATTTCCAGAGGGCATCGCCGCCTACGGCACCGATGCGCTGCGCTTATGCTTTGCCCGCCTCGCTACTCAGAGCCGCGATCTGCGCTTCGATATGGCGAAGGTCGAGGAATATCGAAATTTTTGCAACAAGTTGTGGAACGCGGCGCGCTACGTGTTGATGAATGTCGAGGGGCAGGATTTGAACGCCGAGGGCGCCGAATACAGCTTGGCGGACCGCTGGATTCGTGCGCGACTCGCAGCGATGCTGGGACGCATTGAAAGCGGCTTCGCCGAGTATCGGTTCGATACGGTCGCCAATGCACTGTACGAGTTTACTTGGCACGAATTCTGCGATTGGTATCTGGAACTATCCAAGGCGGTGCTTCAATCCGAGGCGGCCGGGCCGGCGGCGAAACGCGGCACGCGCCACACGCTGATTCATACGCTCGAGACCTTGTTGCGCGCCCTGCACCCCCTCGCTCCGTTCATCTCGGAGGAAATATGGCAACGAGTGCGCGTCAGCGCCGGCGTGGCGGGCGAAACCATCATGCGCGCGCCGTTCCCAACGGCCACCGCTGCGCCAGCGGATGCCCGCGCCGAGCCGGAAATGCGCTGGGTAATGGAGTTCATCTTAGGCATTCGTCAAATTCGCGGCGAAATGGACATCGCGCCGAGCCGCAAGCTGGAGACCCTCTTGCACAACGCGAGTCCAATGGATAGGGAATATCTCGAACGCAATTTGCATTACTTGAGGCGGCTCGCCGGCATTGAGGCTGCGCGCGTGCTCGGCGCAGAGGAGGCGGCGCCCATTTCAGCAGTTGCGTTGCTGGGAAACTTAGAAATCTTGGTGCCGATGAAAGGCTTGATCGATCCCACGGCGGAACTTGAGCGCCTGGCGAAACGCTTGCATCGAGCGGAACTCGATTTCAGCAAGCTCGAGGTCAAGCTGAGCAACAGCCAATTCGCGAAGAATGCTCCGCCTGAAGTGGTCGCGAAGGACCAGCAGCGGCTTGAGGAATTGCGCACGGAAATCGGCCAGTTATCAGCCCAAACTGCGCGGGTGACGAAGCTCAAAAGCCAATGAATGCCGGGCATGCGCAGATCGAGGCTATCCTTGCCCAGCTGAACCGGGTGATCCTGGGCAAGGATGCGCAAATACGGCTGTGCTTGGCGTGCCTGTTGGCGCGCGGACACCTGCTGATCGAGGACATTCCGGGCGTCGGCAAAACCACCTTGGCGCATGGCATTGCCAAGACATTGGGATTGTCTTTCCAGCGCGTGCAGTTCACCAGCGATCTGCTCCCCGCTGACGTGCTTGGCGTCTCGATCTTCGACCGGGAGACCGGCAAGTTTCGCTTCCAGCGCGGGCCGATCTTCGCGCAGCTGGTGCTGGCCGATGAAATCAATCGCGCCTCTCCCAAGGCGCAAAGTGCGTTGCTGGAAGCGATGGAAGAGCATCAAGTTACGCTCGACGGTCAATCGATGGCTCTGCCCGAACCGTTCTTCGTCATCGCCACCCAAAACCCGCAAGATCAGGTCGGCACATTCCCGCTGCCTGAATCGCAATTGGATCGATTCTTGATGCGCGTGCACCTGGGATATCCTGCCGCCGCGGCGGAGCGCGAGCTATTGAGCGGCATCGATCGGCGCGATCTCGTCAAAACGTTGCAGACTATTCTGACTGCCGACAGCCTGCGTCAGCTGCAAGAAAGCGTGCTGCAGATTCACGTGTCTCCGGCGCTGCTCGATTACGTTCAGGCACTAGTGGCTCACACCCGGCGTGCTCCGGGAGCCAATGCCGGCCTCTCGCCCCGGGCGGCGATTGGAATGCTGCGGGCGGCGCGCGCTTGGGCATTGATTTGCGGACGCAGCGCCGTCATTCCGGAACACGTGCAGGCGATATTTCCGGCGGTGGTCGAACATCGCGTGCGCCAACGGGGCAGCGACGAGGTTGCGGCATCCCGGCTACTCGAGGCTGTGCCGGTCCCTTAACCTGAAGGATCCAGAATCCTTGAGCACTTTGCGCCAGGCAGCGGTCAATAAATTGAAAGCACGTGTCATTCGCCGCCACGGGCGCGACAGCTTGCCGCTTAGTATCCATCGGCGACGGATATACATCCTGCCGACGCGTTTCGGCCTGATGCTGGGAGTCATTCTCGCCGCGATGCTGCTTGCCGGGCTTAACTACAACAGCAATCTGGCTCTGGCATTCGCCTTCTTGATGATCAGCATGGCATTGGTCACCATGCATCATTGCAATCGCAATTTGCTGCGCCTCTCCGTGGACGCGACCACGGAAGTCGACGCTCTGGCAGGGAGCGCTGCGAAATTCGAGTTCGAGCTGCGCAATGGCTCCAATGTGGATCGACGCGACATCGAGGTGCGTTGCCTCGCCGGCTCAGCCACGGGCAGCGTGGCGGCCGGAGAAAGCGAATCCATCACAGTCACGGTACCCATCGCGCAGCGCGGCGTGACGCGCGTGAAGCAGTTCGAACTGCGTACGCGGTATCCCTTTGGATGGTTCTATTCCTGGACCTATGTGCAGGGAGCCATCACCATTTACGCAGCGCCCGCGCCGGCTGGCAGCCGAACCCTGCCCGCGGCCGCGGCCAACGGCAATGGCTCCTTCGCCGAGGTGCGGGGGGATGAGGAATTCTCCGGCTTACGCGCCTATGAGCCGGGAGTCGCCTTGAAGCATATGGCCTGGAAAGTGCTGGCACGCGGCGGCGAGGCCGCGGTGCGAAGCTATTCGGGTTTGGCCTCGAAGCCGGAGTGGTTGGATTGGGGTGCGCTCGAAGGATTGGACGCGGAAGCACGCCTCTCTCAATTGTGCCTGTGGGTGCTGGAGAGCGATGCGGCGCAAAGGCCCTACGGGCTGCGCATTCCGGGAAGGGAAATCCCGCCTTCCGGGGGAGCGGCTCACCGATTCACGTGCTTGCGGGCACTGGCTGCCTTCGGGCTACCCAACGCTCCATGACTGAGCGCGTTTCCTACGAGCAACTGCTGGGAATCTCGGGGTGTCTCGCCCTGGCGTTGCTGGCGCACCTCGCCACCCTGCCGCTCTGGGTGCTGGCGATCGTCATGGGCTGCGGATTGATCCGCATTGGACTGGCGCGCACGGGACGCGGTCCGCCGCCGCAAAGCGTGCTCTTGACGGTCGCCGCGCTGGCCGTGCCTCTATTGTTCATCCGCTTCCATACCTTCAACGGTCTGGTTGCCGGTACTGCGCTGCTCGCCATCGCTGCCGGGCTTAAGTTGCTGGAGACAAAATCTCACCGCGATATTTACATTATCGTTCTCATCGTCTACTTCGTGAGCCTGGCCGCGCTCTTGGGAGGCGAGTCCTTCTGGCTGCTGGCGTATCTGATCGCAGTTTGTTGGTTGACCACGGCCACTCTGCTGCGGGTCACCAGCAGCGGTCCTGCACCCGGCTGGCAAGGCAGTCTGCGCTATGGGGGACGCATATTGGCGCAGGCACTACCCTTAACCTTGGTGTTCTGGCTGCTCTTCCCGCGATTCGCAGCGCCGCTCTGGCAAGTGCCGAATGACTCGCAAACCGCCGCCTCGGGCTTGAGCGATTCGATGAGCCCGGGCGATATCACGCAACTGGCGCTGTCGGATGAGATTGCGTTTCGCGTGCGCTTTGCCTCGGCGGCGCCCCCTGGCCAGGAGCGTTATTGGCGCGGCCCGGTGTTGGATTCTTTCGACGGGCATACGTGGACGCGTTCCACCAGGGGTCTGGCCGGGAGCGCGCCGCTCCGCCAACAGGGGCGCGCCTACCGGTACACGGTCATGATGGAGCCTCACCAGCATCGCTGGATATTCATGCTCGACTGGCCCACCGGATGGGATCTGCCGCACGCAGAGCTGTCGGCCGACTACACCTTGATGCAGCCCGATATCCTGTCGCGTCCCCTCGATGTCACAGGTACTTCGTATACGCAAGTTCAATCCGCCGAGCCCTTAACTCAGAACATGCGCAAACGCGATACCCAGCTGCCGCTGAAACGTAATCCGCGCACCGCAAGTCTGGCGCTGCAACTGCGCAGCGCCCATCCGGGCGACATGGACTACGTGAGGGCGGTGCTGGACATGTTCGCGCAGCAGCCGTTTTTCTATACCCTCACGCCACCCAAGCTGTCCGACAACTCGGTCGATGAATTCCTATTCGACACCAAGCGAGGATTCTGCGGGCACTATGCTTCGGCTTTCACCGCGTTGATGCGCGCCGCGGGCATCCCGGCGCGCGTCGTGACGGGTTACCAAGGCGGCACGCGCAACCCGTACGGCGATTATTGGATTGTGCGGCAAAGCGATGCGCACGCCTGGACCGAAGTATGGATAGAACCTCAAGGGTGGGTGCGCATGGATCCCACGGCCGCGATCTCCCCGCAACGCATTGAGCGCGGCCCGGGCGAAGTACTCGGTGCCGACGATCCTCTGGCGAGCCGCTGGCAGAGGAAAAGCCCCTGGTTCGCCGGCGCACGTCTGAGGGCAGACGTACTGCGTGAAGTGTGGCGCGAGCGCATTTTGGATTTCGACCAGGAGTCGCAGCACAAGCTGCTTGAATTGCTCAGAATCCCGGAGCCGGACGGCCAAAAACTAGTGATGGTGCTCGCGGGTGCCATGGCGCTGGTGCTCGGCTGGCTCACCTGGCAGGTGCGCCGCGAATTGAGCCCGCAGCCACGCGATGTCACGACGCGCACCTATGCACGGCTCTGTGCAAAACTCGCCGCCGCCGGAGTGCCGCGCCACCCGCATGAGGGTGCGGAAGCCTACGCGATGCGCGTGGCACTAAAACGTCCAGAACTTGGGACGCGGGTTACTGCGTTGTGCCGACACTACTCGTCATTGCGCTATGCACCCCCTACAGCCGGCATCACATTAGGCCAGTTTCAGGCCGCGGTACGCGTCTTTCGCCCGCAGTTTAAGCGCTAATCGCCGCCTCACGCGGCGAGATTTTCCCGCGTCTTGAGGAATTTAATCTCGGGCCAGCGCTCCTCGGTCAATGCCAGATTCACGCGGGTCGGCGCCAGATACACCAACTCGCCGGCGTGATCGATGGCGAGGTTGTCGTGGGCCTTGGCGCGAAATTCAGCCAGCCTCTTTTCATCCTTGAGGCTGACCCAGCGCGCGACCACGACATTAATGGCTTCGAACACGCATTGAACGCCGTATTCGTCTTGCAGGCGAAATGCCACGACCTCGAACTGCAGTTGACCGATGGCGCCAAGAATCAAATCGTTGTTGCGCAACGGCTTGAACAACTGGGTCGCTCCCTCCTCGCACAGTTGCGACAAGCCTTTCTGCAGGGCCTTCATGCGCAGCGGATCCTTGAGCACCGCACGGCGGAATAATTCAGGCGCGAAATTCGGAACGCCGGTGAAAGTGAGAGTCTCGCCCTCGCTGAAGGTATCGCCTATGTTGATGGTACCGTGGTTGTGTAAGCCGATGATGTCGCCCGCATAGGCCTCTTCGGCTTGGCTGCGGTCGGCCGCGAGGAAGGTCAGGGCATCGGCGATACGAATATCCTTACGCAGCCTGACGTGACGCAGGCGCATGCCGCGCGCATAACGCCCGGAACACAGCCGCATGAAGGCGATCCGGTCGCGGTGTCCCGGATCCATATTGGCTTGGATTTTGAATACGAAACCGGTGAGCTTGGCTTCCTCAGCGCTGACCTCGCGCTGCAACGTCGGGCGCGGCAAGGGCGGCGGCGAGTGCGCCACGAAGGATGCCAGCAGCTCTCTGACTCCGAAATTATTCACTGCCGAACCGAAGAACACCGGAGTCTGTTTCGCAGCCAGATAGCGCTGCAGGTCGAATTGCGGGCTGGCGCCCCGCACCAGCTCGACCTCCTCCAGAAACTGCTCGTAGCGCTCCCCTAAGAAGGCGCGCGCCTCCTCGCTCGCGATACCGACGATGCTCTCATGCGTACCGACGCGGCCTTTCTCCACAGGGACATAGACATAGATGGTGTCTTCGATCAAATGATAGACGCCGAGCAGATCGCGGCCCATGCCGATGGGCCAGGTGATCGGGGCGCATTGGATCTTCAAGACGCTTTCTATTTCATCCAACAGTTCGATCGGAGCACGGCCGTCCCGATCCAACTTGTTGACAAACGTCATGATGGGCGTGTCCCGCAGTCGGCACACATCCATGAGCTTGATGGTCCGCTCTTCAACGCCCTTGCCGCAGTCGATTACCATCAATGCCGAATCCACCGCCGTAAGCGTCCGGTAGGTATCCTCGGAGAAGTCCTCGTGGCCGGGCGTGTCGAGCAAATTCACGATGCAATGATCGAAGGGGAACTGCATCACCGAAGAGGTCACCGAAATACCGCGCTGCTGCTCCAGGCGCATCCAGTCCGAGGTCGCATGCCGCGTGGCCTTGCGCCCCTTGACCGTGCCCGCCATCTGAATGGCGCCGCCGAACAGCAACAATTTTTCGGTGAGCGTGGTCTTGCCCGCATCGGGATGAGAGATGATGGCAAAAGTTCTTCTTCTGCGTACTTCCTCGGCCAGTGAGCCACTCGGCATAATGTCTCAAAATCCTGCAGCAACCATTATCGGCGCGACGCATTGTAGAGGAAATGCGATTCGTTTATTTACATTAACTAAGCCGAATTAATTATTGATTTTTATGATATTATTATCCGCATTGCTACGTCGAGCAGCGGATCGCCATGCCTTCAGGCTGGCTCAGCCTTTATGGTCCGACAACATGCGACGCAGCACCGCGGCGTCTTCGCGTCCGACCGTCGCTTGGTAGTATCCGCGCCGGATACCGACTTGCTCGAAGCCCAACGAATGATACAGCCGAGCCGCGGCCAGGTTCGAAGGCCTGACTTCCAGAAACGCTTCGCTCATGCCCGCGCCCCGTGCGCGCTCGAGTAGATACAACAATACTTTGCGCGCAAAGCCGCGCGAGCGATATTCATCCCGTATGCACACGTTTAAAATGTGCGCCTCCCCCGCCCCCACCGACATGATGCCGTAGCCGCCCAAATCGCCGGCCACCTCGATCACACGGCATATATAGCCGACCCGCAGACAGTCGCGAAAAATGCCCTCGCTCCAGGGAAACTGGTACGCAGACTTTTCGATGGCTGCGATGACCGGCAGATCAAGTTCATGCATGGGCCGAATATCGACCCTTGGATATTCCAGGTCCAGCTTGACGCTAGACACGCTCAGATACCTCGCGAGCAAATTTCAGGTCTTCCCAGGTCTTGCGCTTATCGGCCGGCGTGCGCAACAAGTAGGCGGGATGATAGGTCACGATCAGAGGCACTCGGGAGGCGCCGAATCGATGCACTTGCTGGCGCAGACTTCCCAGCGTTTTGTCGGTGCGAAGCAGGTTTTGCGCCGCGATTCGTCCCACCGCCAGCATGATCTTAGGTTTCAACAGCGCTATCTGCCGCTCCAAATACGGTAAACACTCGGCGGCTTCACTGGGGTTAGGGTCACGATTACCAGGAGGCCGGCATTTCAGGACATTGGCAATGTATACCTGTTCGCGCGCCAATCCCACTGCACGCAGCATGGAATTCAAAAGTTGCCCGGCACGGCCGACGAAAGGCTCGCCTAGACGGTCCTCGTCCGCCCCGGGGGCCTCT
Organism: Gammaproteobacteria bacterium; assembly: GCA_025355165.1. Taxonomy (GTDB): domain Bacteria; phylum Pseudomonadota; class Gammaproteobacteria; order Steroidobacterales; family Steroidobacteraceae; genus Bog-1198. The sequence goes on from JANYAD010000080.1 coordinate 14,058, forward strand.
CCGAGGATGAGCCAGTCGGCCTGTAAATTACCGACACCGAATACCGTTTGGGTCCGCGTTGCGCTTAAGCCGCAGCGCGTGCAGGCGGCGACACGGGCACGCAGTTGCGGCCAATCGAAGGCGCCTTCGCGCCCTTGCGGTGCGCTTATCGGGTCGACCGCAGAGGGGGCCGGCCCGGCGGGATGCGGCCCGCAGCGCTGCGCAGCGGACAGGTTTGCGGCCGCCGCCGCGGCGCGCCGCCTCCAATCCGTCAGCCCTAAAGCAGCTAGGTATTCGCCGCGCAGTTCACTGTTCATGTGGGCACGGCCGGCGGGCGGGACCGTCGCCGCAGTTTGCGGTACACCCAAACCGAGGGTGCCGAGAGAGCATACAGGCCGAACAACATCAGCAAGCTCGTGGGCAGATGCGAAAAGATCAATATAAAGGCGAGGGGCACCAACACGATATAGGTGAAGCGAACCTTGGCGCCTGCGTTGACGTACTTAAAGCTGTTGAAAGCAAAGCGGCTGATCATCAGCGCACCGGCCGTGGCGGTAACGAAAAATGCCAAAATCAATCCCGGCAATCCGATGTTGGTCTGGTCGCTTGCCAGCCAAACCAGGGCCGCGACGATTGCTGCGGCCGAGGGACTTGGCAGACCTTCGAAGTAATGCTTATCTTGGGTTGCGGCGCGCGAATTAAACCGAGCCAGACGCAAGGCCGCGGCTGCGGCGTAGAAGAAACAGACCAACCAACCGACCCGGCGCCACAGAGGCCCGTATTCCGCTATGCGCGCCACACCCCACTGGTAGGTGACGATGGCGGGTGCAACGCCAAACGACACCATGTCCGACAGGCTGTCGTACTCTTTGCCGAACGCGCTTGCGGTGTGAGTCCATCGCGCAACCCGCCCGTCCAGCCCGTCGAATATCATGGCGACGAACACGGCGATCCCGGCGTGATCAAACCTCAAGTCGATTGCCGCCACGATGGCATAGAAACCGGCAAACAGTGCGGCGGTCGTCAATAGATTGGGGAGCCAATAAACTCCTCGCGGCCTTGCTGGTGACTCCTCAACGTCGCTCATCTGGCCGCCATGATAGCAGGGGGGCTCATGTAAGATATGCGCCCATGCGACTATCACGATATCCAATTTCTACCCTCAAAGAGATACCTGGCGACGCGGAAGTCGTAAGCCATCAACTCATGCTGCGCGCGGGGCTGATCCGTCGCTCGGCCGCCGGTTTGTATGTTTGGTTGCCGATGGGGCTGCGCACCTTGAAAAAGGTTGAGCAGATCGTGCGCGAGGAAATGAATCGCGCCGGTGCGTTTGAATTGTGTATGCCCACTATCCAGCCTGCGGAGCTGTGGATCGAGTCGGGGCGGTGGAGAAAGTACGGCCCGGAGCTGCTGCGCATCAAAGACCGCCACGATCGGGAGTTCGTCTACGGACCGACCCATGAGGAAGTGATCACCGACATAGCGCGGCGCGAGCTGCGCAGCTACAAACAGTTGCCGGTGAATTTTTATCAAATCCAATCCAAATTCCGCGATGAAATTCGCCCACGCTTCGGCGTGATGCGTGCACGGGAATTTCTGATGAAAGATGCCTATTCCTTTCACACCGACGCCGCCAGCCTTGCAGAGGGCTATCGGCTCATGTTCGATGCGTACACGCGCATATTCACCCGGATGGGACTGAAATTCCGAGCTGTGCAAGCCGACGGCGGCAGCATCGGCGGCGACACCTCGCAGGAGTTTCATGTTTTGGCCGATTCCGGCGAGGATGCGATCGCCATTTCCGATGCCGACGACTACGCCGCCAATCTGGAAACCGCCACCAGCGCCGCCTCTGCCGCACCCCGGCATGGACCGGTAGAGCCGCTCACCAAAGTGGCCACGCCGAATGTGCGCACTATCGCTGAAGTCTGCGCGCTGCTCGGCGTCGAGGCTGCGCGCTGCGTCAAGACTTTGCTGGTCGATGGCAGTGCCGGAGACGTCGTCGCGTTGGTGATCCGCGGGGATCATGAACTCAATGCCGTGAAATCCCAGAAACTGGACGGGATTGCCAGCCCTTTGAGAATGGCCTCAACCGAACGTATACGGGCGTCCACGGCAGCCGAACCGGGCTCCCTTGGGCCACTGGGTTTCAAAGGCACAATCTATGTCGATCGCGCCGCGGCCCATCTGGCCGATTTCGTCTGCGGCGCCAACGACAAGGACACGCACTATCGCGGCGTCAATTGGGGGCGCGACCTCCCCGAGCCGCGCGTCGTCGATATACGCATCGTGCAAGCGGGTGATCCGAGCCCGACCGGCCGCGGAACGATCAAAATCGCCCGCGGTATCGAAGTGGGTCACATATTTCAGCTTGGGCAACTTTACAGCGCAGCCATGAACGCCAGCGTCCTCGACGAAGAAGGCAAAGCCCTGACGATGCACATGGGCTGCTATGGCATCGGCGTGACGCGCATTGTCGCTGCCGCAATAGAACAGAATCACGACGCCAACGGAATCATCTGGCCGCAGGCGCTGGCCCCATTCCAAGTGGTATTGGTGCCCCTCAATTACCAGAAATCCGCGCAGGTTCAGGAAATCGCCGATGCGCTCTACCGCGATTTCAACGCCGTGGGCATCGATGTGTTGCTCGACGACCGCGACGCCCGGCCGGGCGTGAAATTCGCCGATTCCGAGCTGTTGGGGATTCCGCACCGCATCGTGATCGGCGAGCGCAGTCTGAAGGCTGGAAAGCTCGAATATCGTCATCGGCGCGAGACCGAATCGAGTGAAATCTCTGCCGCGGATCCGGTAGGCTACATCCGAGATAGGCTAAATAGTTAAGGTGGCTGAATGCGGTACGTCTTGGCGGTGCTGGTCGCACTGAGCGTCTCGTGCACCCTGGCTCGCGTGGCCAGCGCGGATCAACAGCGCGATCCTGCACTCAAAGACTTGCTGCAAAAAATCATCGGAAGTTCCGACTGCTTCACCGAAAAGTACGAATCGGAAGTCTGGTACAAGTCGATGGAACCGCGGTTGGCTCGCTTCGTGCCGACGCATGAAGCGCGCGTCGAGATCCTGAATCATGTGTACTGCGAGGCCAAGCGAGATCCGAATTTACAGATACCGCCGGACTTGGTGCTGGCCCTGATGGAAGTGGAGAGCCGATTTGACCGCTGGGCCGTATCCCCCGCCGGCGCGGTCGGCCTCATGCAGGTCATGCCCTTTTGGCCGCGAGAATTGGGTGTCCAGAATCAACTGGTCAAAGTAGAGCCCAATATCCGCATGGGCTGCGAAATTCTGCGTTATTACCTGCGTATGGAACACCGCAATTGGGCGCAGGCGCTGGCGCGGTACAACGGCAGCGTAGGCCACAACAAGTATCCCGCCTTGGTCATGCAGCGCTGGGAGCGTGCCTGGCGGTTCTAGAGAACCGCGAAGTCTTCGGGTATTTGCATCGGATCAGCGTCAGACCGCTCTTCTTTGACCGAATCGACTCGGGCTGCGGGAGGCCCGCGATGAAGCCACTGACGCAAGACCTCGAGGGCGCATGGGCTGCCTCGGGCCAGCACTTCCACGGACCCGTCGGATAAATTGCGCGCCAGCCCGCGCAGGTGAAGACGCTCGGCCTCGGTTCGCGCGCTGTGCCGAAAGTAGACACCCTGCACCTTCCCAGTCACCAGAAAGCGCCGCGTGATCTCCTCCATGGATATTCCGCTAGTGGGTAACCGCGGATGGCGCTTCTGCGTGCTGTGCGTTGGACAGCGCGGCAGCCGCGTGGCGCTTCGCTTGCAGCGCAGCCAAGCGCGCTCGGCCGTACTCTCGGGCCTGCAGGTGCGCTTCGGCCCTCGCGATGGCAAGTTGCGCGGCATCGTATTCGGGAGCACTGCCGCGGCTGGCGCCCGCCGCTGCCGCGGCGACGATGGCTTGCCGAGCGTCGCTCATCTCCTGCACCGGCGGCGCCGTGGCGCAGCCCAGGAGACATGCGATACCCATCAAGACAAGAATGAATCGCGACATAGGATTCGCGGACACTAGCAACAGCCGCCAAAGCCGTCAAACTAGCGCCGTTATACAATGCGTGAGCAGCGTTACCGTATGCGTTGCGCCGGCGCAGCACGCGCTTGGTTTTTTGCCCCATTCTGCGGAAGAGCATCGATGAATGAAGTGCTGGTTTTGTATTATTCTCGCCAAGGCAGCACCGCGGCGCTGGCGCGGCAAATTTGCCGCGGCATCGAAGCGGTTCGCGGCATGCAAGCGCGCTTGCGCACCGTTCCTGCCGTCTCGGCCACCACTGAAAGGCAGGACCCGCCGGTGCCGGACGACGGCCCACCCTACGCGACGCATCAAGATCTCATCGAATGCTGCGGTTTGGTGCTTGGAAGTCCCACCCGCTTTGGGAATATGGCGGCGCCTGTCAAATTCTTCTTGGACGGCACGAGCGCCCTGTGGCTAAGCGGTGCCCTGGCGGGCAAGCCGGCCGCTGTCTTTACCTCGACGCAAACGCTGCATGGTGGTCAGGAGTCGACGCTGCTCTCCATGATGCTGCCCTTGCTCCATCACGGCATGTACCTGGTCGGGCTGCCATTTACCGAGGCCGGTCTGGCAGAAACGCGCAGCGGCGGCACGCCGTATGGCGCAAGCCATGTCGCGGCACTCAGTCCCCATGGAGAGTTATCAGAGCACGAAAGCGCCCTGGCACGGGCCCTGGGAACCCGCGTCGCCGCGCTCGCGCTGCGGCTCATGGCCCCATGAGCATGCGATCGGTCTCCCGCGCGTTAACCATCTGGCTGTGGGCCGCGCTCGCCTTAAGCCTGCTCGCCTGGATACGGGTCGGCTATCCCTGGCCCATCTGTGTGATTGCCGTCTTGCCCCTGCTCGCGCCGCTGCGAGGCTTGACTCGTGGCACCCGTTATACCTATGCCTGGGCAACCCTCTTTGCGATTCCATACCTCACCTTCGCGCTGACCGAGTTGCTGGCGAATCCGCGCGCGCGCTGGGTGGCAGCCATCACCCTCATGCTGGTATTTGCCTGGTTCTGCACTATGATTTTGTTCTTGCGTGCTTCTCGAGTTCATCGCGAATGAAAGGAATCGTCAAGCGGCGTTGTTCGACCAGCGAGGCCTGATCGAGCGTATCCAAAATTTGCAACAGCGAGGGCAAATCGCGCGGCATGCGCTTCAAGAGGTACTCCGAGGTTTCATAGGGCAGTTGCAACCCGCGCTGTGCAGCGCGCATCCGCAAAGCCTCAATGCGCCCTTCATCATCGAGCTCGCGCAACTGATATACCACGCAGGCGGCGGCCCTGGAGCGCCAGTCGTGAAGTGACCACGGCGCCTGGCGCGGCGCCGTGGCTGCAGCGAATATCAGTCGGGTACGTAATTCGGCCGCCTCGTTAAAAAGCTTGAATAGCGCTTGCTCCCAAATAGAGTCGCCCGCGATGCTGTGTGCATCATCGATGCACAGCACGCTGCTGCGTTCGAAACCCGCGAGTGCCTCCGGCGGCAAGGCAAGCGCCCTGCTTAGGGGAAAATAGGCGGCCGTCTCGCCGGCGGCCGCACACACCGCCTGCAGCAGGTGAGTCTTTCCCGAGCCGGGCCCGCCCCAAAGCCATATGGGCGCTGCGGTGGCGGAACGCAACGCCGCTAACACTTCGGTATTTTGGCCCGGTACGAAACTTTCGAATAAGGCGTCGGCCCGGGGCCGCATACTTAACACCAGTTGTTTCACGCGGCGGAGGCCCGCTTTGCGT
>JANYAD010000125.1 GCA_025355165.1 Gammaproteobacteria bacterium
GTGACGCTACATAACGCCTATTGGCTTGTCGGTGCAGCACGCAGATTCGGCGCTGGCACTTTTCAATCGGCACTGACACGGTGCGTTTTTCAATGCTAAATTGGTAATTTAAGTCCAGTCATAAAACTTAAAGTGGATGGAGATCATCATGGCGAAGTTTCCAGCGGCGGCATTCGGCGCATTCGTGGTCTCAGTCTTGGGATTTTTTACCAGCACACCAGCGCTGGCAAAGCAATCGCAAGTACAGGAATATCTCCTGACTGACTTAGGCACGTTGGGTGGGAGCTACAGCGCGGGTTATGGGATAGACGATACCGGCCGGGTGGTGGGGACTTCGTATACCTCCAAGGATGCGCTCTTACGTCCGTTTATTTACGTCAATGGCAACATGACCGATCTGGGCACGCTGGGCGGAGCCATTGGTTACGGTTATGCGATAAACAACGCCGGTATGATCACGGGCTTCTCGGACACGGCCAATGGTTCCCGCGCGTTCCTGTATAGCTACGGCAACATGATGGAGCTGCCTACGCTCGGAGGCTCTAATAGCGAAGCTACCGCCATCAATAAGGTCGGGGTCATCACTGGCGTGTCCGCGACGTCTAAAGATGCGGCGCAGCACGCGTTCTTGTACGCCGCCGGCGGCCTTCTGGATATCGGAACACTGGGAGGGAGGAATAGTTACGGCTACGGCATCAATAATTCGAGTCAGATTGTCGGCACGGCGGCGGACGCGCTGGGCACTTACCATGCATTTTTGTATACCAATGGCAGCATGAAAGACATTGGCAGTCTGGGTGGGAATTACGGACGAGCCAACGGCATCAATGACAACGGACAAATTACCGGCATCTCCCTGACGGCCACACATGCTCTACACGCGTTTTTGTACAGCGCGGGCGCGATGACGGATATGGGCACCTTGGGTGGCGGCACCAGCGAGGGCTACGGCGTCAACAGCGACGGTCAAGTTGTGGGTTACTCGTTGACGGTGAGCAATGTATCGCACGCGTTCTTATACCTCAACGGTCAGATGACAGACCTGAATGCCTTGCTCGATCCGAGCAGCCCTCTCTCCTCGCACGTCACTTTGCTCGAGGCCACGGCCATCAACGATGAGCAGTTGATTGTCGCGAACGGCGTGGATTCTAGAACCCATGAGCAACATGTCTATCTGTTGGAATGCAGCCACAAGGGAAAGCCCCACAAGTGTAAATAGGGTCTCAGCAGCCTCGCTTCGGGACAGCAGGGATGATCTGACTGTCAGGAGCCGACTCGAAGCGGGGTGCGCGCTCAGTGCGCCCGCGATTACGATACAGTGCGGGTGATGAACCGACTGGTAAGCTCCCCAACGTGGCAAATCTCGATTCTCACTCTCTGGGTCTTATTGGCCATCGGTGTCTTCCCATTCGCCTCCAAGGTTAACGAGGATCTCGACACGTCGGCGCGCCTCAGCGGCAGCGAATCGGCCGCGGTCGAGACGGCGCTGCAGCAGCGGTTTAAGTCACCCTTCGCGAAAGTTGCGTTGCTACGGGTTGCATCAGCTCCTGACCCTCGAAGCCTCGAGGGAAGAGAAATGCTTCAACGAGTCAGCGACGCGATTAAGGCCACGCCCGGCGTCCAAGGTGTCTTGTCGTATTTGGACCGCGACGATGCCCTGTTTGTCGCGCAGGACGCGAGTCCGATCCTTATCATCGGTGTCAGTACTGCCAAGGATTCCCGCGACTCCTTGATGGCCAATCTCCATCAAGTGACGGAGACTTTGCGCGGGCAACTGCAATCGCGATTTCCCGGCCTCGCGTTCCGTTGGACGGGCGAGGCGGCGGTCAATGCCGACATGCGCCGATTGAGCGCCTCGGCCACACGCGCTGCCGAATTGGGAGCGCTTCCGCTAACCCTGATATTGATGGTGTTGGCGTTTCGCAGCGTCATTTCGGCATTATTGCCGGTCCTGTGTGGTGCACTGACCATTTTGGTCTCGCTTGGAATTCTCGCGCTCGCGAACCGCATCTGGCCCGCTTCGATCATCGTCGTCAGCATCGTCAGTATGGTCGGGCTGGGGTTGAGCATCGACTATGCGCTGCTGATCGTGAGTCGCTATCGGGACGCACATGGACGAGGGTTGGAGCGGGCAGCGGCAGTGTCCGAGGCGATCGCGCATGCGGGCCGTACCGTTCTCATATCAGGTTCCGCCGTCGCGATCGGCTTCGGCACGATGTGGTTCGTGCCGATCAGCGAGGTGCGATCGATCGGTATGGGCGGACTGCTGGTCAGCGGCGTGGCAGTTCTGGTCGCGAACACACTGCTGCCGATCCTGATTGTACGTTTGGGTCCGTTGATGGACGCAGGCCGCTTGGCTCGCCGTCGGAATGAGGCCATGGGACGGAATTGGCGGCGGTGGGCCAACTGGGTGTCGCGTCATCCGCGTGCTGTGCTCGCCGTTGGGGGCATCCCGCTGCTCGTGCTAGCGCTGCACGCCGTGCAGCTGCGGACCGATCTGCCGCGAGGCCGCTGGCTGCCGGAAAGCGCGGATTCAGTGCGGGCGCTGCATGAGATTGATGCGGTCGCGCGCGGCAATTTCGGACAAATCATCCAGATTGTCCTTGAGCTTCCCTCGGGGACCCGTATTGAAGACGAATCCGGGTGGAGAGCTACTTCGCTCCTGGTTCGACATTACGCGCGCGATGCGAGGATTCAACACGTGTGGGCGGTCACCTCGGTGTTCGTCAAACCATTGAGCGGGCCTGAGCTGCTGGCGCGTATCCCGGTTGAGGTCCGCCGCAGTCTCGTCAGCGCCGATGGCGGGGCGGTTCTCATCCAACTGTTGCCGAAGCAGGGACTCACCGCTGCGGACGCGGCGGCTATCGTGCGGGAAATCCGTGCGGCGAATCCGCACAGCCTCACCGGTATGGCGGGGACGAGGCTGAAGGTGGGGGGCCTCCCGGCGTTCAACATTGACTACGAAGAGGCCATTAGGCGAAGCCTTGGCATCATCGCCTCAATCGTTGTCGGCGCCACGCTGCTGGTGCTATCGATCGCTTTTCGCAGCGTGCTCATTCCGCTCAAGGCGGTAGCGCTCAATCTGCTTTCGGTGGCCGCCTCATTCGGCGCCGTGACGCTGGTTTTCCAGGATGGCTTCGGGTCTGCTCTGTTCGGTCTGGCGCATCCGATGGACGGCGGATTTCCCATCGTCCCGGTTCTGGTCTTCGGCATCGTGTTTGGTTTGAGCATGGATTACGAGGTTTTTCTGATGGCGCGCATTGCCGATGGCCGTCGAGAAGGATTGAGCGATTCGGCTGCGCTCATCGATGGTATCGCAGGCATCGGCCGAGTCATCACCTTCGCAGCCGCCATCATGATCGTGATATTCGGCGGCTTCGTCTTCGGTGAATTCGTACTGATTAAAATATTGGGATTTGCCTTGGGCGTGGCCGTGTTGTTCGATGCAACGGTGATTCGCCTGGCCGTCGGTCCAGCGTTGATACAACTGGCGGGACGCTGGAACTGGTGGCCCGGATCTCGTTGATCAGGGGCTACTCATGCGCTTATCGCTCGAGTGCGGGCGCCACGCTGCCGACGAGTTCGCCGAAGCCCACGCGCGCCACACCCGCACGCTCACACCAAGCGCGCATGATCACCGTGTCGCCATCCTCCAGGAAGCTGCGTATCTCACCATTCGGTAAGCGGATAGGCGTCTTGCCGCCCTTTGAGAGCTCGAGCAACGAGCCGGCTTCCTTCTCTTCGGGCCCGGACTGCGTACCGCTGCCGAGCAGATCCCCGGGTTGTAAATTGCAGCCGTTGATCGTGTGGTGCGCCACCATCTGAGCCATGTTCCAGTAAGCGTACCTGGCATTGCTTCGCGATAAGCGCAAGGCCGGCGCACCTAGCCTGCGCAGGGCCTCGGTTGACAGCCAGACCTCGAGCAGAATATCGAGGCCGCCGTGGCTTCGCATTTGCGGTGAGTCGAGGTAGGGCAGTGGCGCGGGGTCATCGGAGGGCCGAGTCCAGGGAACCCGGTAAGGTTTCAATGCTTCGAGTGTGACGATCCACGGAGAAATCGTGGTCGCAAAATTTTTCGACAGAAAAGGGCCGAGCGGCTGATACTCCCAGCCTTGCAAATCGCGCGCCGACCAGTCGTTGAGCAGGCACAAACCGAACACATGCGAGTCTGCCTCATCGATGGGAATCGGCGAGCCGAGTTCGTTCCCGGCACCGATGAAGACGCCGAGTTCGAGTTCATAGTCGAGCCGGCTACTCGGGGCGATGCTGGGCGGCAGCGCGCCGGACGGCGCGAACTGACCGACAGGTCGTCGGAAACCTTGTCCCGACACGCCGATCGAGGAGCTGCGGCCATGATAGCCAATCGGCATCCACTTGTAATTCGGCAGCAATGGATTGTCGGGTCTGAACATGCGACCGATGGCAGTGGCGTGATGGATCGAGGTGTAGAAATCCGTATAGTCGCCGATGCGTGCCGGCAGCGCGAACTGCGCGTGCGACTGCGCCACCAGGCAACCCTCCCACGATGACTGCTGCGGCGAACCCAATCGCAGCGCGCGCGAGAGTAACAGACGCAGTTCCGACCACAGTCCCGGCCCCGCCGCCATCAAATCATTGAGTACGGAGGCGGACAGGGCTTGTCTCATCGGGCCGACAGCGCCTTTGCCCAATGCTCCAGCTTTAAGCACCGCGGCAAGGTCGAGAATCTGATCGCCGATCGCGACTCCGATGCGAAACGGTTCTACGCTACCCGCCCGTCGAAACACGCCGAAAGGCAGGTTCTGTATTGGAAAGTCGCTGTCGGGCAGATTCGCCGAGTCCACCCAGCTGCGAAGCGAAACGTCGTGGGTTTCATCCAGTTGCAACGGTCACCCTCCTGAGGCGCGGTCACGCATGTGCAACGCGCCATTCACGCCGGATAAGGCGCACATCTTGCCATTCGATTTGGCTTTGTGCTGGAGAACACCGCGGAGGCCTCAGAGTTCTATATAAGAGTGGCCGCCGGCGATGTGATCGCCTGTTTCTGTCTAGACTCATTTCATCCCCTACGGTGTTCTCCTACCTAGGTAGTGTTCTGCGGTAGGGATACAGTCATCGCATGCCTGCCTGGCAGATCGTTCTTTTGATTTCGGCTGTCCTCGCCGCGCCAGGATTGGCGCGCGCCGACATCTATGGTTTCACGGATGCCAGTGGGGTAACTCATTTCAGCAATGTGCCCTCCGATGCGCGTTATCAACTGCTCATTGCTTCGGATGTACCCACGGAGTCGCCGAGTGCCAAAGCGCCTCCGATCGATTGGCTGGCGCGATCTTCACAGTACGAGGGCATGATTCGAAATGCGTCCCTGGCCGCTACCGTGCATCCGGCCTTGGTACGCGCGGTGATCGTGGTGGAATCCGGCTTCAATCCCCGCGCGCTCTCGAAGAAGGGCGCGGTCGGGCTGATGCAGTTGCTGCCGGAGACGGCGCGCCGCTACGGGGTCACCGACCTTTACGATCCTGAGCAAAATGTGCGCGCGGGCGCGAGCTACTTGAGGGACTTGATCGCGCATTTTGGCAGCAACCTTGAACTTGCGTTGGCCGCTTACAACGCCGGCGAGGAAGCGGTGGAGCGCTACGGAAGGCACATTCCTCCTTATCGCGAAACTCTGAATTACGTGCCCAATGTAATGCGCGTATATCAGAAATTGAAATCGCAAGCGCGCGCGAGTTAACGCTTTCCACGCGCGCCTGAGTGCTGAGGGACTGCGAAGGCAGTGCCATCCACTCCCGTGCCCGCATCGATTAAACATATGCGAGCAACGCGCGGCGGCTACGGTAGTTCCTACGCGCCCTATGCAGCGTTCTCTCCAAAACTCTCATCCCACAGTAGGGCATTCTCGCAAACAACAAACTCACGAGAGAATTTTAGTTGGGATGATCCAGGGAGTGCAGGAAAGAGTTCGCCCAGGCAAGGGCGTACAAAGGCAAGCAGTGGCAAGCAGAGCGCGCGCAATTTTTGCGTGTTAACGCACGCCCTGACGCGAAATTCCAGCCTTTGGATCCTCCCTACAGCAGCGACAATGGAAAAAGGTAGTTCAATACGTGTTCGATAATGTGCAGCATGTTCAGTTGATGCGAAACAACGCGCCGTCAGGAGCGCGTTTAATTGGCGCATTGAGCTTGGCGCTGCTCACAATCGCCTGTGTTACAGCGAACGCCGGCGGCGCTGATGCTGCCGCACTAGACGAACACGCCCATCATCATGTGGCACCGGCTTTGAGCCGAAGCACCGTTAATTTCTTCATTCCCGATGTCCGGCTGACTCGCCAAGACGGGACGGTCGTTAAGCTCGGCGACGAACTGAACGATCGTCGTCCGGTGGTGCTCTCGTTCATCTACACCAGTTGCACCACGGTCTGCCCGTTGGTGAGTCATACCCTTTCCCAGCTGCAAAGCAAGCTTGGCGACAATCGTGACCGCGTGCATTTGGTGTCAGTCACCATCGATCCCGAGCAGGATGATCCGGCTCGCTTACGCGAGTACGCCGAGACCTTCAACGCGGGTCCCGAGTGGCAGCATTACACGGGCACGCTCGAGGCGACTCAAAGCGTGCAACGCGCCTTCGGAGTCTTCCGCGGCAGCAAGATGGACCACAGCCCGGCGACGTTTATCCGTCCGGCCCCCGGCGCGCAATGGATTCGAATCGACGGGTTCGCAACTGCTGACCAGCTGCTTGCAGAACTCTCAGAATTTTCCGATCTACGCGCGGCACGGTGACTGCATGACCCGATTTCACTTAGAGAAGCGCGCTTCGATTTGGCCGATGGTTGCGAATCCTTTTCCCACGATCCGGGCGATGACTGTTAACGCGATGATGGAGTACCCCCTATGAAGAGGGTCCGTTCCGAGCACATCGGTAACGATTTATACCGAGCACATGGGTAACACTTTAGCGCCGAAAGGATTGTCGGCGCTAGTAACGGCGCCCAGCTCCTGGTCGAAGAAGCCCAAGTCGTATTTCATAAAGCTGACCAACCAGACCTTGTCGCTGACCTCTTTGACACCGACATTCTGGCCAGCGATACGGTACTTAAGTTGATTTTTCGCTTGCCGATGCAAATGCGGCCACAGTTGGTCACCGTAATGGTGCGGTCGTGGAAGGGGTATTCCAGCTCGCCGATGCCTTGATAGGGCCGCAAAGACTTTGAGTAAAGCTCGGCGGGGAACCTCATGCCGATCGCCTGGTGCGGCCGCTCCCGGTTGTAGATATCGGTAAAGCGATCGAACTTATCTTGCTGCTGCAGCAGGTTCTTGGCGGCCGGTTTGGTGGCCTCCTTCTTCAGGGTCAGATGCATGCGCTCATGGCGCCCGTTTTGTTCCGGATGGCCCGGCTTGATGCGCTCGATTTCAATCCCCAATCGCAGCCACCAGAGCGACAGCTTGCTCAAGCCGAACAAGGAGTTTGGGCTAGCGAAGGGTACGCCGTTGTCGGTGCGGATCCTTTTGGGCAGCCCGAAGTCCTTAAAAACCCGCTCAAACACGGTAAATGCGTAATGCTCCTTGGTGGTTAAGAGCGCTTCGCAGGACAGCAGATATCGGCTTGCGAAGTCCGTTATGGTCAACGGATAGCAGTAGCGCTTATCGGCCAGCATGAACTCCCCTTTATAGTCCGCGCACCAAAGATCATTCGCTGTGCGGGTAGTGCTGAGGGGGGCGTTCCTTGCGCTTTATGATGCCGCTTTCGCCGAGGTTTGTTCACCAGATCATGCCGATGCAGCACTGCGTGCACTGTGCTGATGGCTGGCAACTGGATCTGGAGAGCTTTGCGTTTGACGATCTCGCGGATCTTCGGGGCGCCCCAGCTGGGATGTTCACGCTTGATCGAAAGGATCAGCCCTTCGATCGCTTCTGGCAGGCGGCAGCCTTGTCGATAGGGTCGTCTGCTGCGATCGGTTAGGCCTTCATAGCCTTGTTCCCTATATCGTGAGAACAATTTATAGCCAGTCTTGCGGGCAATATCGTATTCACGACACAACACCGCCATCTTCTCGCCTTCCAATAACCGAGCCACAAAGCGTAGACGTTCATCCATCTTGGAACACTCCTGCCACGGCATTTTGGCTCTCCCAAAATGCCCAAAAGTGTCACCTATGTGCTCGGCGGTGAGTGTCAAGGTAGTTGTCGCCTGATTCAAGCGGCCGCCTGCATATCTGCCCGAGGCGGATTGAGGACCACGAGGCCGATCGGCGTCCAGTTGCGAGTAGCACGGCTCCAGCGCTCAGGATTTGAAGCGCGAGCGCGCTGATAGAGCTGGTGACGGCTGGCGAGGATGCGGTGTTCGCGGCCGCAGTGGCGTTCATCGGGGGTCACGAAGCGGATCGCACTGTGTCGATGTTGCCCGTTGTACCAGCCGACGAAGCGTTCGACCCATCGCCGGGCCGCCTGAGAGTCCGCGAACGGCAACCGCGGGTATGCAGGTGTGTGTTTCAGAGTGCGGAAGAGCGATTCGGAGTACGGATTGTCATCAGAGACGTGGGGGCGGCTAAAAGAGGGCACCACGCCAAGCCACTGCAGCGTCGAGACCATGGTGCTGCCGCGCATGGGCTTGCCATTGTCGGAGTGCAGCACCAGACCCCGGGGATCGACCTGGCGGTCGCGACAGACCTCAGTAATAAACTCGGCCGCAAGTTCCGCTGATTCTCGGTCGGCGATCTTCCAGCCGACGATGCGCCGGCTCCAGACGTCCATGACAAGATATAGATGCAGGTAGATCCCACGCACGTTGGTCGGCAACCAAGTGATATCCCAGCTCCAGACTTTGTTCGGCGCCGATGCGCGATGGACCGTGCTCGAGCGCGTTACGTGCGTTCGGCTCATCGGCCGCCGTGTTCTGCGCAACCCGTGCCGCCGCTGCAAACGATAAAAGGTCGATTCCGATGCGAGGTACACCCCCTCGTCAGCAAGCTGCGGTACCAGCTGCTTTGGCGACAGTTCCGCGTACCGGGAACTCGTCAACACGCTCAACACTTGCGATTCCTCGGCGGATGAGAGGGCATTGTGCGGACGGTGATGAGGCCCATGACGCGCATCCTCGCCTTCCGGGTTATCGCGCCAACGCTCGATCGTGCGGGCCGAGATGCCGAGAATTTGGCAGGCCTGCGCTAAGCGTGCACCGCCGGCTGTCGCCTGGTCGATTGCGCTCAAGATGACTTCTCGCTCGTTTCGTCCGTGTCGTCGTCCTCTTCCTTGTAGTAGCTGTCGATCGTTTTTTTTAGCACGAGCAGCACCGCCGCCTCGGCCAAGGCCTTCTCTTTGCGAGCCAGCTCTCGCTCGAGTTTGCGGATGCGCTTGGTTGTCCCGATAGACCCGTGGCCGTCTTCCTCAAGTGCGATCCGCCAGCGCTCGAAATCGGCCAGCTTGATGCCTTCGCGCTCGAGGTACGATGTCAGCTGCTCGCCACTGAGTTTTGATGCACCGGCGAGCGCCTGAGCCTTCTGCTCGACGGTCCAGACGCGTGCCTTTGGAGTGTTGGATGCCACCGGGGGAAGGCTACGCGCCTCGTGCAGCCATCGCGACAAGTTCTGTTGCCGGATCCCGATCTCGCGGCCAAGCTGCGAGGGATTTACCGCGTTCTTCCCGGTCAGTCGTTGGACCATCTTCTGTTTAAAGGCTATGGAATATGCTTTGGTCATCATGTCGTCCCTGGGTTCTAAAGATCTCTGAGGATCTATGATAGAAGGAAGCGACAACTACCCTGACACAGGGGGTCGGAATAAAGTGTTACCTCTAATCAGGAAGGACAGAGCATTCCGAGCTTCGTTCACCTGCTGTCCGCGATCGGACTCGTGCTGGCCACTTGCGGCGCGCAGGCGCAGTCCTTCCGGGTGCAGTGCCCAACCAGTACGACCCAGCATCCGGGTCCCGGCGGCACCAGCCCAACCGACGGCAGCGCCGTCAAGTGCCAGCAGATAGCGGGCGGTGACGGCTACGCAACCATCGGCGACGGCAACACCATTTATATGTTCGGCTTCGGCCGCTATTCGGGCTGCACGACATCGACAACGGATTGCCGGGTACCCAGATCAACGGTGTGTTCAACACCACGTTCGGCGCGAACGGTGGCTCGGGCGACACGGGAACGGGCAATGCGCTCACCAACAATCTAATCGGAAAGCCGGATGCCAGCTTCACTTTCAACGGCGCGATCGGTCTGACCAACGATTACAGCCTCGATCCTTGGGTTGGCGGGGCAGCGTATCCAATCGGGGCGTATGTCCGAACTCAGGGCACGCCGGGCATCTATATGGCGACCGCCGCCGGAATTTCCGGCGCCACGGAACCAACGGCTACCTCGGGCACCATCACGGATGGCAGCGTTCAATGGGCTTATCAGGGAACCCTGCTCGATGGGCATGTCGACGCCCGGCCGATCATGGATGTCGGCGTGATGAACGCGAACCAGCCTGCGCCGTTGATTGCGATCGATGAGGACGACGAATTGTTCCTCACTTTGACGAACGTGGGCATGATCATGCGGCCCGATTTGTTCGAACAGCACACGGTCCACTTCCACGGATATCCCAACGCGTCCGCTTTCTATGATGGCGTCCCCGATGCGTCCATCGCCATCGCGATCGGCGGCAGCTTCAGCTACTACTACCTGGCGCCGGATGCGGGCACGTACTTCTGGCACTGCCACATCTCACCGCCCGAGCATCTGCAAATGGGCATGGTCGGGCAGCTGTATGTGCGGCCGAGGCAGAATCGGGTTGCTCCAACGAACTCTTTGTGGAGCGCTCTCAATCAGTGGGAGACGCCAACACCGAGTCTCCCGGATCCGACTGCGGCCACCACTGCAGCGGATCAACTCAAAGCCTGGGCCGCTTACGAACCCGTGCGCAAGCGTTGCGGCGGTGACATCCTTTGCTCCGCGCCAATTCCCGCGAGCCACGTTACGGGCCGGGCCGCAGATACGAGTGGCACGAAGCCGATCGGCAATTACGCCTACAACGATGGGGACGGCTCGACTTATTACGACGTCGAATATCCCATCCAGATTCACGGCTTCGATCCGAACTTCCACTTCGTCGGCATGACGTTCAACCCCGAGTCGTTCAACGACATGAAGGACAAGTACTTCCTGCTGAACGGCCGCAGCTATCCCGACACCGTCGGCGGTTATTCATGCGGCGACCCCTCGCACCCCAACCCAGACCCGTTGCCCGCTTGCTGGGTGGGAGGCGTAGTAGGCGGCACGCCGGCCGCCGCCACCGTGGTACCCGGCCCGATGGAGACCGCGTCCTCGGATGGCACCAATCACGCCTCGCAGCCACTGCCCACGGTCATCAACATCCCGTGCGCTGCTCCCGACGCTACAACTGGTGCCTGCACGGGTGGCCGCGCGCTGCTGCGGATTTCCGATCTCGATGTGAGCGAGTATCAAACGTTGGCGTCACTAGGTATACCGATGAAAGTTGTCGGATCGGCGGTAAGCCGAATCACGAGTTGCCCTACGTGCTGAAGCAGAAACGCCCGAACAAGAGCCGCCTTGAAATCGTGTTCAAGGATCAAACGTCGGTGCAAGTGTACGACGGAACTCAGGGCTGGAAAGTACGTCCCTTTCTCAACCGCAATGACGCCGAGCCCTACACGGCGGCCGAAACCAAGTTGGCAGCGGCTGACGCCGAACTCGGCGGCCCGCTCATCGATTACGCGGCCAAGGGCAACAAGGTCGCGCTGATCGGCAACGAAGCCGTTGAGGGGCATCCGGCTTATAAGCTGCTCGTTACTTTACGCAATGGTGAGAAGCGTAACGTCTGGGTGGACGCCGCCAGCTTTCTCGAAGTCAAAATGGATGGCGAGCCTCGAAAACTGGACGGCAAGTTGCACAAGGTTGCTATCTTATTCCGTGACTACAAGACTGAGCACGGGCTTTCCGTTGCCCACTTGCAGGAATCCGCCGTCGAAGGCATAAAGCAGACCTACAAGATGACGATAGCAAAGGTGGCGGTGAACGAAGCGATGGCGGATTCACTGTTCCAGAAACCAACGCCGGCTGCTGCCGCGGCGGGGGCCGTCGCGGTGCCGGGTGCGAAGACTCCCTGACATGCGTGGGCTGGCTGTGATTCTGATCATCTTCGGCGCGGCTGCTGCTGTGCCGCTGGCGTTCAGCGCGCCGGCACCGCTCGCCAAGACTGCGGCCGAGGTGATCGAACGCAATGTTGCCGCGCGCGGCGGCCTCGCGGCGTGGCGCAAGGTTAAGACAATGGCTTGGCTCGGTCACCTAGAGCGCGCCAATACACCGGAAGGCCAGCGGGTACCGTTTGCCATGCAGCTCAAGCGACCAAACCTCGTGCGATTCGAACTCAAGGAGCAATTCAACCAGTTCACCCGGGTTTTCGATGGATCCCATGGTTGGAAGATCCGGCCAGCGAGTGATGGTCGCCCTGATACGAAGTCTTTTTCACCGGAAGAGGTGAACTTCGCCCGCGCGGAATTCGTCATCGACGGTCCGCTCATCGATTACCAAGCCAAGGGCGTGGCGGCTGATCTCGATGGCATTGATTCGGTCGAGGGCAAGAAGACTTACCGATTATCTTTGAAGCTCCCGTCAGGCGCCGAACGCAAAGTGTGGATTGACGTCAAGACGAATCTCGAGGTTCGCATCGACCGACCCGCAACCAATCCGCTTAAACCCGGCGCACCGGTGTCGGTGTACTATCGCAACTATTCAGCGGTCGGCGGCCTGCAAATGCCGCACAGCATCGAGACCGGTGCTGCATCGGGATCGGGAACCGACAAGCTGGTGATCGATCGCATTTTGGTGGATCCGCCTCTCGATGCGGAAACCTTCTTACCGCCTGCGGTGCCGCTGCGCCATGGCGGACACATCCGCATTCCCGGTGGGGGCCCGCAGACCGGAATTTCTACCGGCCAACAACCGTGACACTCCGTGCGGCGGTACGCCTGTCATCGGCGGCGCTCACTTTTGCGCTAGCAATGGGGGCATTGGTTGACGCGACGCCCCGATCGGTGGATTCGCACGCCGCGCCGTCGCCCTCGGGCGAAGCGATTTACCTCAAGGGTGTACTCTGGTCGGGCGAGCTGCTGCTCGCCAGTCGCGCCGACACGGAGCCGTTGACGGGCGAGCAGGCAGCCTGTGTCAGCTGTCATCGACAGAGTGGACTCGGCGGTACCGAGGCACGCAATGTGATTCCGCCCATCACCGGGCAGTTCCTTTTCGATCCGCGCGCTGCTCGGCTTGATGAAGTCCAGCTTCCCTATATTCCAGGAGCGCGGCCGGACCGCACCCCGTATACGGAGGCGACACTGGCGCGGGCCATCCGCGAGGGCGTGAGTTCCGAGGGCCGGGACCTGTCCTACCTCATGCCGCGCTATGCGCTCAGCGATGCCGACATGGCAGCACTGATCAATCACCTGAGAACCCTCGATCATCGTCACGTGCCCGGCGTCTCTTCCATGGAACTGCACTTCGCGACGATTATCGCGCCGGACGCCGACCCGGTGGCGCGACGCGGAATGCTGGCGGTTCTGCAGCAGTTCTTCGAGGACCGCAATATCGCTCCACGGGGGTTGCCGGCGTTGAACATGGCACCATCGGGCAATACGGCCTATGCCAAGGGCATGTTCAAGGTCAACCGGCGCTGGGTGCTGCACGTCTGGGAGCCAACCGGTCCGCCTGAGACCTGGACCGAGCAACTAGAGAAGGATTTCGCGGCGCAGCCGGTGTTCGCAGTGATTTCCGGGCTTGCCGGGCGGAATTGGGCGCCCGTCAGCACCTTTTGCGAGCGACGCGCCGTGCCGTGCTTATTTCCCAACGTCGCGCAGCCGCCCGCGGATGCCGACCACAATTTCCACACGCTGTACTTTTCTCGTGGCGTGCTGCTCGAG
Organism: Gammaproteobacteria bacterium; assembly: GCA_025355165.1. Classification (GTDB taxonomy): domain Bacteria; phylum Pseudomonadota; class Gammaproteobacteria; order Steroidobacterales; family Steroidobacteraceae; genus Bog-1198. The sequence continues at coordinate 13,893 of JANYAD010000125.1, forward strand.
GCCGACCTGATCGGGGCGGGACTGCTCGACACATCCGCCGGCAAGGTTACCAAGCGGGTGCGGCAGGTCTACCGCGCAGGCGATGTCGGTGAAACCGGCGCGCACGCTCTGACGGCTGTCCTTTCGGCGAAAGGTGTCATCGTCGCGAGTCGTGCCATCCCACACGGCGCCCCACCAAGCGCCCTTGCCGAAGCCCTTCGCGATGTGTCGAGCACGGATGCACTGGTGCTGTGGCTGCGGCAACCCGACCTTACCGCCCTGAAGGACCGATCGGCGCCGCCAATCCCGCTTGATGCAATTCGTGCAGGGACCGGACGGGAAAAATGGCTCCTGGGCCAACGATTAGATAGTCCAATGCGAGGCGGGGGACACAGCTGGGGCCCTACAAACCGGTTTTTGGGGTTCAAACGCGTTTGACAAAATATGGATCGAATGTGAAGCAGGTCGCAAATCTGCACAAAAGATCGCTAAAAGCCCCAATCGATTGCGAGTTTGTCCCATTGACTCCTTGGTAACTGATACAAGCAGGTATCTAAAATTCGCAAATTGGCGACACCAGGTAAGAAGGGAGATGTTTTGAAATGAGGCTTACCAACGAAGCGGTATCGCACTTTGCACTGCCGGGGGATGACATCCATCTCAAGCCCAAGCTTCGCATCTTTCTGGTGCAGGGACACGAGGTGTTGCGGGAGGGGTTGAAGATCCTCCTGGAGAAACAAGCCGAATTTTCGGTCATCGCCAGCTTCGGCACTGTTTCTGAGGCGTTGGTTTCGATGCCGCATTTGCGGCCTGATCTGCTGCTCACCGAGTGGATGCTGGACGCTGACACTGCGACCGATTTCTTGATGCAGACGCGCCGTCTGGCGCCGGGCTGCAAATGCGTGGTGCTGGCGGCGCCGGAGTCGAAGGACTGCGTGCGTGCGGCACTGCGTGCGGGTGCCGACGGATTTATCGTGTTGTCTGCGGATCTCTCAGAGCTAGCGTCCGGGATCCGCTCGGTTGTTGCCGGCCGCCAATTCGTTTGCAACTCCACCGCAACCCGCATTCTAACGGCTCACTTCTCGGGCACTCGCTCGGTCTCCGCGCCCCCAATTACGCAGTCCATTACCGGTCGGGAACGCGAAGTGCTCACACGCATCGCGCTCGGAAATTCGAATAAAGCGATTGCTCGGGAACTGGGAGTCAGTCCCAAGACGGTGGAGAAACACCGCTCGAATTTGATGAGAAAATTGCAGCTGCACAACGCCGCGGCGATAACCATGTACGCTATCCGCAACGGCATGACCAGCAACGATCCATTCGGAGTTAACGGTGGGCTGGCGCGAAGGCTCGCCTGAGACAGCCAAAGGTGGTGCGATCTCTAGGCGATGACCTGATCGGTCTCCATCGTTTCCGGATGTGAAAAGAATTGAGCCTTTGAGTTGTGGCGTTGCGCCGTCATTTGACGCCACGCGAAACGCGCTAGCAAAAGGTCTACCGGCTCGGTAGTGCCGCGAAAACTCGTTTCGAGCTCCAACAATCGACGGCGGCGAGTGAAGCTTGCCCGGCCGCCCGCGGGCCCCAACACGCCTCCATCCAGCATGTCGGCCAACTTAACTGCTCCGACGATTCGCAAAGCCGCGCGCGCATCCCGCGTCGGATCTTCTGCCTTTAGGTCGAAATATGCCTCAAGTTCAGCCGCATTTACTGCCGACCAGAACTCGCAGGCGACGAATAGAACGCGTTCCGCGAGCGAGAATTTTTCTTCCCCGGCGGCGGCGCGGTCCAGCAACGACATCATCGCAACACAGGTCACCGGAAAGTGCCCCCGCCACGGGCCGTCGAGATAGCCCGAGTCAACCGAGATAGCCTTATGTCGTTCGTTGC
>JANYAD010000126.1 GCA_025355165.1 Gammaproteobacteria bacterium
GATCCTGCCAAATCAGCTCTTCTTGAGGCACATCGGGTCCCAAATACCGCGCTTTGGGGCCCATGTCGCGATGAGTCAGCTTGAACCAGGCGCGCGCAAAAGCCTCTGCGAATTGATCGGGATTTGCGTGAAACCGCCGCGATATTTTCTCGTAGGCTGGGTCAAAGCGCAGCGATAGGTCCGTCGTCAGCATGGTCGGCACGAGTTTCTTCGACTCATCGTACGCATGAGGAATCGTTGCCGCGGCGTTTTTGGCTACCCATTGATGAGCACCCGCGGGGCTTTTGGAGAGCTCCCAATCAAAGCCGAACAGATGGTCGAAGAAGTCATTGCTCCATTTCACGGGTGTCTTAGTCCACGTCACCTCAAGACCGCTCGTGATCGTATCCGCGCCTCTACCCGATCCAAACTTGTTGTGCCAGCCAAACCCTTGGGACGCGAGAGTGGCCGCTTCAGGCTCCTCGCCGACATTATCGGCAGGGGCCGCACCGTGCGTCTTGCCAAAAGTATGTCCGCCGGCGATCAACGCCACGGTTTCTTCATCATTCATCGCCATGCGGCCGAACGTGTCTCGAATGTCGCGCGCCGCCGCGACCGGATCAGGCTTGCCATCCGGGCCTTCGGGGTTTACGTAGATCAAACCCATCTGTACGGCCGCTAATGGATCCTCGAGATCCCGAGAGTGCGGTACTTCGCCATCATCGTCTTTGACTAAGACGGCATGATCTTTCTCGACCCCGGGCGAGCCGCGAGAGTAGCGCACATCCCCACCTAACCATTTAGTCTCACTACCCCAGTACACATCTTGGTCCGGTTCCCAAGTATCTTTGCGCCCTCCGGCAAACCCGAACGTCTTAAACCCCATCGATTCGAGGGCGACGTTGCCCGTGAGGATGATGAGGTCCGCCCACGAGAGCTTGCTGCCGTACTTTTGTTTAATTGGCCAAATCAATCGGCGTGCCTTGTCGAGACTCACGTTGTCGGGCCAGCTGTTCAGTGGCGCGAAGCGCTGCTGTCCGCGGCCTGCCCCGCCCCGACCGTCGCCGATTCGATAGGTGCCAGCGCTGTGCCAGGCCATGCGAATGAATAAGCCACCGTAGTGACCGAAATCCGCGGGCCACCATTCCTGTGAGTCCGTCATCAGCGCTTCGAGATCCTTCTTAACGGCGCTTAAATCAAGCGACTTGAACTCCGCGGCATAATCGAAATCTGCGCTCTCCGGGTCGGATTTGGATGAATGCTGATGAAGAAGTTCCAGCGGCAGCCGTGTGGGCCACCAGTCTTTATTGGAGGTGCCGCTTCCAAAAGTATGCTTGAAGGGACATTTGCCCTCTGTCTCGTTGCTCATAATCAGTTCCACTGGAGTTAGATGTCAGAAGCCGACTATAAGCGTATTTATATATTGATACCGACGATTTTATCAATGATATCGATAGATCCCGACGATCGGATGGCTGAGCGCGGTGACCACAAGATTCGGAAGGTTACGCACGATAGCGGCATCTCACCATGCATTAAGTCAATGACTTGCTATTACCGCAATTTCCTCGAAACCTTCGTACTCACGGATTGGCTAGATCGACGCGAAATTAATGGCAGCAATTGAAGTGTTTGATGGTGGTCGACGAGTTCACGCACGAGTGTTTGGTGATCGATGTCGCAAGCAGCATTCGATCTGGGCGCGCAATCGAAGTGCTCAGCAGATTGGTGAGCGTTCACGGCAGCCCGAAATATCTAAGATCCGACTACGGCCCAGAGTTTGTATCCCGAGCCGTGTTGAAGTGGCTCACCGCGTTGAACATCGACACTGCGCACATAGATCCGGGAAAGCCATGGCAGAACGGCACCAATGAATCCTTCAACGGGAAGTTCCGGGACGAATGTCTCTCGATGGAGTGGTTCAGAAACAGAATCGATGCGAAGATCACGATCGAACAATTTCGGCGTCAGTACAACGAGATCCGACCACACTCGAGTCTTGGGCAACTGACACCGGTCGAGTTCAAACAGAAATTATCATCAACCAATAACCTGGAGTTGGCCATTTCCTAAGCTACGAATGGACCGAGGAATGCCAGCAGGTCAGCACCTCTGTGGGTCCGAGAAAAATGGGTTGGCCTGAAGC
>JANYAD010000160.1 GCA_025355165.1 Gammaproteobacteria bacterium
CACCACCGCCGGTGGTCATGGAAATGGCCACGAACAACCCGGTGACGATGGTGCCGATGAGCAGTCCGCCGAGCGCCTGCACACCTGAGCCCTGGCCCATCAACAAATTCACGATGAACACCAGCACGATGGGCACGAGGATCGGAAGCAACGAGGGGATGATCATCTCCTTGATCGCCGCCTTGGTCAGCATGTCGACTGCGCGCGAATAGTCGGGTTTCGCGGTGCCCTCCATGATGCCGGGAATTTCCTTGAATTGACGCCGCACCTCGTTGACCACGGCGCCTGCCGCACGCCCCACGGCTTCCATGGCCATGGCGGCAAAGAGGTAGGGCACCAACCCGCCGATGAACAAGCCGATGATCACCGCGGGGTTCGACAGGTCGAAGGTGGTCGGATGGCCGAGCACCTCGCCCAATTTGTGCGTGTAGTCGGCGAACAGCACCAGGGCGGCGAGACCCGCGGAACCGATGGCATAGCCCTTGGTGACGGCTTTGGTGGTATTGCCGACCGCGTCCAGGGGGTCGGTGACATCGCGCACCTTCTTGTCCAAGTGCGCCATTTCGGCGATGCCGCCGGCATTGTCGGTGATCGGGCCGTAGGCATCGAGCGCGACGATCATGCCGGTCATCGACAGCATGGCCGTGGCCGCGATGGCGATGCCATACAACCCCTCGAGCTGGTAAGAGGCATAGATGCTCAGGGCGACCGCAATGACCGGCAGGGCGCAGGCCTTCATCGACACGCCGAGCCCGGCGATGATATTGGTGGCATGCCCGGTTTGTGAAGCGGCGGCCACGTGCTGCACCGGCTTGTACTCGGTGGCGGTGTAATACTCGGTGATGACGATCATCGCGGCGGTCAGGCCCAACCCCACCAAGGTGCAGAGCCAGATCCTCATGGCTTGATCGCCCATGATGTACTGCGAGACGAAGTAAAAAGCGATCGCCGAAAGCACCGCGGAAACGATCACGCCCTTGTAGAGCGCGTTCATGATCTTGCCGCCTTCGCGCGTCGAGACGAAAAAGGTGCCGACGATACAGGAGAGAATCGAGATCGCACCCAGCACCAGCGGAAATAAAATTGCCCGCACGCCCATGTCGACCATGACCAGGCCGCCGAGCAACATAGTCGCAACCAACGTCACCGCGTAAGTTTCGAACAGGTCGGCGGCCATGCCGGCGCAGTCGCCGACATTGTCGCCGACGTTATCCGCGATCACGGCGGGGTTGCGCGGATCGTCTTCCGGAATTCCGGCCTCCACTTTGCCCACCAAGTCAGCGCCCACGTCGGCACCTTTGGTAAATATGCCGCCACCCAAGCGCGCGAAGATTGAAATCAGCGAACCGCCGAAAGCGAGGCCGACGAGCGAGCGCAGTGCCGTGTCGGAATCCCCAATGAATCGAAGCATGAGAAGGTAATAGCCGGCAACGCCGAGCAGGCCCAAGCCCACCACCAGCATGCCGGTGATGGCGCCGCCGCGGAAGGCGACTTTCAATGCGGCATTGATGCCATTGTGCGCCGCTTGCGCGGTGCGCACGTTGGCGCGCACGGAAATGAACATGCCGATGTATCCGGCTAGGCCCGAGAGGATGGCCCCCACAGCGAAACCGCCGGCAGTGGGCCAGTCAAGCGCGGCACCTATGGCGATGAACAGGATGATGCCGACGATGGCGATAGTGGAATATTGGCGATTCAGGTAGGCGCGAGCCCCTGCTTGAATGGCCGCCGCAATCTCCTGCATCCGCGGGTTGCCGGCAGGCTGCTTCAAAATCCAGCCCACCGAGATGACGCCGTAGAGGATGGCGACAATGCCCGCCGCAATGGCCAACCACAGCGCAACGTCTAGAGTCATAGAATCTCCCGCGGACTTATGTTATTGAAATATATGAGGTTAACTTAAAAAACGGCGACTATACCACAAACGGTTTGCGCAATCGCTTCGGCACGCTCACGCCCTTCAATGTGACATAATCCGGCAGGCCGTGGCGGTACGGAGGGTACCCTTCGCCGCGGATCAGCGGCAATAGATACCTGCGGCACGAAGGGGTGATGCCGAAGCCATCCGGGCTGATGAAATTTCGCGGCACCTTCTTTTCCTGATTGGCAACGGCCGATAAGGGCGCTTCGCCGATGCGCCAGCGATAGGGTTTGGAGGATGTTCTGACGATGATGGGCATGACGGCATTCTTGCCTTGTATCGCGAATTGCACCGCCGCCTTGCCGACCGCGTAGGCCTGCTCGACATCGACTTTGGAGGCGATGTGCCGTGCCGAGCGCTGCAGATAATCCGCCACCGCCCAGTGGAATTTGTAGCCGAATGCCTGCTGGGTCATCTGCGCGACAACCGGACCCACACCGCCGAGCTGCGAGTGCCCGAACGCGTCCTGGGTGCCTGCCTCGGCCAGGAATTTACCCTGCACGTCCTTGACGCCTTCCGAGACCACCACGACGCAGTAGCCGCGCTTCTCCACCGTGACCTTGACCTTTTGCAGGAACGCCTCGCGATCGAAGGCGATCTCGGGAAACAGAATGATGTGGGGCGCATCGCCGGCTTTTTCACCCGCCAGGCCACCGGCAGCGGCGATCCAGCCCGCATGGCGGCCCATGACTTCAAGCACGAATACTTTAGTTGAGGTGCGCGCCATCGAGGCCACATCGAGCGCCGCTTCGCGCGTCGAGACGGCAATATATTTGGCCGCGGATCCGAAACCGGGACAGCAGTCGGTCAGCGGCAGGTCGTTGTCCACGGTCTTGGGAACGCCGATGCAGATGATCGGATAGTCCATTTGCACGGCGATTTCAGAGACCTTCTGGGCGGTGTCCATGGAGTCATTGCCGCCGTTGTAGAAAAAATAACCGATGTCGTGGGCACGGAATATGTCGATCAAGCGCTCATATTGCGCGCGATTTTGAGTCGTGCTGGCCAGCTTGTAGCGCGCTGAGCCGAACGCACCGCCCGGAGTGTGCTTGAGGGCCGCGATGGAGGCGCGGCTCTCCTGGCCAACATCGATCATGTCTTCCGTTAGAGCGCCGATAATGCCGTGCCGGCCGGCATACACGCGACCAATTTTGCCGGGGTAGCGCCGCGCGGTTTCGATCAAGCCGCACGCCGATGCATTGATGACGGCGGTCACACCGCCGGACTGTGCGTAGAAAGCGTTTTTTTTGCCCACAAAGCCCCCCGCTGCAATAGGTCGCGCAGAATAGCCGATCGGCGCGTCCTCTGGTACGGTAGCGCGCTTTTACGACCAAAAGAATTCATGAGAATAGTCCTACTGGGGGCCCCTGGCTCCGGCAAAGGCACGCAGTCGCAGCTGCTGCTCAAAGCCTTTCTGATACCGCAAATTTCGACCGGCGATCTGCTGCGCGAGGCTGTGGCCAAACGCACCGAACTTGGACTTAAGGCCAAGTCCGCCATGGACTTAGGCAAGCTGGTCGACGATGAGACGGTTCTCGGTATGATCCGCGAACGCCTGAGCCGCCCTGATGCCGCGGCGGGCTTCATTTTGGATGGTTTTCCGCGCAACATTCCGCAGGCCGAAGCGTTGCAGACGATGCTTTGCGCCTTAGGCAGACCCTTGCAGGCGGTGGTGCTGTTGAATCTCGACCTGGGGATACTCTTCAAACGGCTTTCGGGTCGCAGGATCTGCGAAAAATGCGGACGCGTTTTTAATATCTATACCGCGGCGCCCGCCGCGCTCGCGCACTGCGATGAATGCGGCCCTGAGCACAAGCTCATCCAAAGGCCGGATGATAAGGAAGAAGTCATCGCCAAGCGCCTCGATGTTTACGAGGCGCAGACCAAGCCCTTGGTCGCTTACTACACTGCCGCGGGACTTTTGCGAGTAGTGGATGCCGATGCCGACGTGAACGCGGTGTTCAACAATATCCAGAAAGCGATCGCTTAGGGCAAAATTTCGAGAAGGCGCGTGCCGATCTCCGCACTGCGCCACCCGGTCAGCGCGTGGGTGTCGCGTTTCCCCATGGCGAGGGCTTTTAATTCGCCGCGCGGCGCCAAGACTTCGGCGCTCACCTGAAGTTCAGCCGCGCGCTCGTCAACCGCTTTGATCAGCCGTTCAAGCAGTGCTTTTTGCGCCGCCGTGGGACGCAAATCCTGCACCGGTTCCACATCGGTCAATTCGGCGTCCGATGCACTGTCAAGCGCCTCGAGCAGCGTCGCATCCAGATCGAGCAAGGCTGTCGGATCGGTTTGAGCGATCGCAAAAACAGCGGCGTCGGCCAATATCCAGGAACGCGGCAGGTCGCGCTGGCGAGCCAGTTTTTCACGCCAGTTGGCAACGACTCTGGCGCGCGCGCGCGCCTGCGGCTCAAGCTGGGCGATGCCGCGCAAGCGAGCCCACGCGTGCGCCGGGTCAGGTTCGTACAGTTGCCGATCTTCCAGACCCAAGCAATCCTCGCGCACCCAGTGCTCACGCCCCAAATCCTTGAGCCGCTGCGTCAGCTGATCTGCGATGTCGCCCAGGTACAAGACATCGTCAGCGGCGTATTCCAATTGCGCGCGCGTCAGCGGCCGTTTCGACCAGTCGGTTCGAGTTTGGCCTTTGGGAATGGTGACGTTCAGCAGCGTCTTGACGAGCTCGGCATAGCCTACCTGCGGCTTCAAGCCAATGGACGCGGCAGCGATCTGGGTGTCGAACACCGGAGACAGCACTTGCCTGGCAGTTAGATAGACCGCTTCTAAGTCTTGGCGGGCGGAGTGAATGACCTTGCGTGCGGCGGGCGCCGTCAAGACGGGCATGAGGGCGTCTAGGTTGGCAAGCCGCAATGTGTCGACGCACCAGATCCGGTCGGCGGCGCTCAATTGCAGCAGGCACAATTTCGGAAAGAAGGTGCGCTCGCGCAAGAATTCGGTGTCCACGCCGATCGATGCTTGCGCCTTCAGGCTGCCGGCCAGTTCCTGGAGCTGCTCGCTTCGATCGATCCAAATCGCATCAGGCATACAAACCTACGTGTACAATTTGGAGCGAAGTATGACTGAATCGGTATGCTGCGACTCGCAAAAGCATTCTTAGATATCGCAGTGTGGCGCCAAACGCCTGCACATTTGCCCGCCGCCCCTCTGTTGTTGGCGCTGGTGATCGGCGCTGCGGCGCTGATGGAGGTGCTGGGCGCGTTTTTGCCGCCCAGCTCGAGCGATGGGATGCTTGTTCGCCTCGCCGTGGGCGTAGGCTTGCCCTTGGCCTTCACCTGGACAGTGCTGGCCCTGGCGCGGCGCAGGGTGCGTTTCTTACAGACGGCGAGCGCGCTATTGGGTGTGGGCGTGCTTGCTGAAATTGTCCTTTATCCCTTATCGGCAATGCTGCGTGTCGTGGGCGAGGGGCGCATGTTGACGATTCCCATAGGCTTGTTGCTGTATGTTGCCCTGATCTGGTATTTGCTCGCCTGTGCGCACATCTGGCGCGCGGCATTGGATTGCGGGCTGTTATTGGGCGGGCTGGTCAGCGTGGGGTACTTGGTATTGTCGATTGCACTCGAGCAGCAGATTTTGCCGCCAACATGACGCATATCCACATCTTAGGCATCGGCGGCACATTCATGGGCGGAGTGGCCGCGATCGCGAAGGCGGCTGGATATCGCGTCACCGGCTCGGACCTGAACGTCTACCCGCCGATGAGCACGCAACTCCAAGCCCTCGGCATCGAGCTCGTGCAAGGCTACGGCGCGGAGCAACTCGAGCTTAAGCCCGACATGGTGGTCGTCGGCAATGCCTTGAGCCGTGGGAGCCCGGTTATCGAAGCGCTCCTCGACAGCCCTTTGCCCTACACGTCGGGCCCGCTGTGGCTCGCCGAGCAGGTGCTGTATAAAAGGCATGTGCTTGCCGTGAGCGGCACTCACGGCAAGACCACCACCACGGCCATGCTCACGTGGATACTCGAGCATGCGGGGTTGGAACCGGGGTTTTTGGTGGGCGGCGTGCCGAGCAACTTCGACTGCAGCGCGCGCTTGGGCAAGCCGCCTTTCTTCGTGATCGAGGCCGATGAGTACGACACTGCCTTTTTCGACAAGCGTGCCAAGTTCGTCCATTACCGCCCTCGCACGGCCATCCTCAACAATCTGGAATACGATCACGCGGACATTTACCCGGACCTAGCCTCCATCCGCCGGCAATTCAACCAATTGCTGCGCACGGTGCCGCGGGCGGGCAGGCTGATCGTGAACGGCGCAGATGCGCAGCTTCAGACCACGCTGAGCGAGGGCTGCTGGACCCCGAGCGAGTCTTTTTCCTTGTCGAAGGCGGACTGGACCGCATGCATTGCCAAAGGATCCGCCGCGAGCCGATTCGAAGTGCATTTCAAAGGTCGATCCGTTGCCGTTGTGACCTGGGATCTGATCGGCGAACACAATGTGATGAACGCTTTGGCGGCGATCGGGGCTGCGAATCACGTGGGCGTTGATCCCGAACGCTCCGCACGCGCACTCAGTGCGTTCCGCGGCGTCAAGCGGCGCATGGAGGTACGCGGCGTCGTGCAGGGCGTGACGGTGTACGATGACTTTGCTCACCATCCCACCGCCATCGAAACCACCTTGCGCGGCTTGCGCGCTCGCGTCGGCTCGGCACGCATCATCGCGGTGGTGGAGCCGCGCTCCAATACGATGAAACTTGGCGTGCATCGCGAGGAACTGGCGCCCGCATTGGCGGTGGCCGACAAGACTTGGTTCCTCAATCCAAAGGATTTAGGTTGGGATTTTGCAGCCGCGGTTGCGCCGATGGGCGATCGGGCTAGCCTCGCGGACACCGTCGATGCGTTGGTGCAAGGATTGGTTGAAGAGGCCAGGCCCGGAGACCAGATCCTGGTGATGAGCAATGGCGGCTTTGGCGGGCTGCACGATAAATTGCTCGGCGCGCTGCGGGGCTGCTGATGCTGAGTGCCCCATCCGTCCCGCTTTTTCCGCTTAATATCGTGTTATTCCCGCGCGGTCCACTGCCGTTGCGTATTTTTGAAACGCGTTATATCGACATGGTGCGAAGCTGCATGCGGCAAGAGCAGGGCTTCGGTGTTGCCTTGATCCGCGAGGGCAGCGAAGCCGGTGCCGCCGGGACTGTTGATGTCGGCACCATGGCGAAAATCGTCGATTTCCATCAATTATCAGATGGGTTTCTCGGCCTCTCTTGCGTCGGCGGGCGGCGCTTTCGCATCACGGGCCGGCACCGCCAGAGCGACGGATTGAACATCGTACAAATGGATTTGCTGGAAGAGGAGGCCAAGACACCTGTGCCGGGGCGTCACGCGCATTTGGCCGAGCTATTGAGAAGCGTGCTGCCGCAGCTGGGCGAGGTCTATGCCGGCATGGAGATGCAGCTTGATGATGCCTCTTGGGTGGGATTTCGACTGGCGGAAATTTTGCCTATCCCTGCGGCGGAAAAACAGTTCTGTCTGGAACTCAAGGATCCGATTGAGCGGCTCGACCTGCTGAGCCCTTTGGCACAGGGGCCGACGAGCTAGGCACCCACAGTGCGCGCGATAGCCAAAGCGCAGCGGCGATGCAGGCGCCCCACGGTAACAGCCAAAACCCCAGCAGGCCATCGAAGCGGCCGACCCAAAAAGAATCCCGCGCCGCCGCGCCGCTGTCGGTGGCCTCCTGCAGCATGCGCAGCACCACCACCCAACCGGCGTGCAGCCCAATTGCCACGGCGATGTTGCCGGTGAGAATGCGCGTGAGACTTAAGATCAGTCCCACGACCAGCCAAGAGAGAAATGAATCGAATACCAGCGAAGGATGCGATAAAGGCGAGAAAGAACGCACCAACAAGTCGAAGCCGCTGCCCCAACCCACATCTTGCGGCGCGATCCGGGTCTTGGCGAAGAAATGCAGCACCGCAAATAGCGGCGCCGTGAGTAGGGCCGCCGTCCAAGGTCCGGATTCGCGCTCAATGGCCGTGTGCATGGCGCCTCGCATGACGGTCTCTTCCAGGAGCGCCACGCTAATCCCGGACGCGAGGCCCGTCATCAAGAGCTGCGCGATGTTCAGCCCCGTCGGGGTGAAGCCAGGGCTGAACACGCGCAAATGCGCCGACAATAACAACCACGCGCCCACGCCCGCACTCATCACTCCGATGACGCCCGACGCCATGCTCACCTCGAGAAATCGTCGCCATGGCAAGCCGTAGCCAAAATCACGCTTGCGCCGCAGATGCAAGTGCCGGCACAGCCACACCAGTTCCGCAATCAACACCAGCATCGCCACGCGGCTGGCGACGCGGTGAAATGCCCATGGTGCGAAGGCGGCGGTTGCTTCGTAGGCTGGGTAGGCGAGCAGTGCGCCGATGAACCCGGCCAGCACTATCGCACCAACGAACCACGCGTAAGCGCGCATCAATTCAACGAGGCGAATACGCGCGCTGCGGCGGCGGCCGTGGTTTCGATGTCCGCAGAGGTGTGCGCCGCCGACAAAAATCCCGCTTCAAATGCCGAGGGTGCGAGGTAAATTCCCTCGTTCAGCATGCCGTGAAAGAACCGCTTGAACTTCTCGACATCGCAGGCCATGACTTTGTCATAGCGATCCACGATGCGTTCGCTGGTGAAGAAAAACCCGAACATGCCGCAGACGTGATTCGTGGCTAGAGCAACGCCGGCGCCTGCCGCCGCCGTCGCAAGCCGTTCCATCAAGATATCGGTCATGGCGCTTAAGTGTCGGTGGAACCCCGGCGCGCTGATGAGAGTCAGGGTGGTCAAACCCGCAATCATCGCCACGGGATTTCCGGATAAGGTCCCCGCTTGGTACACCGGGCCCAGCGGCGCGAGCTGCTGCATGATGTCGCGCCGGCCGCCGAAAGCGCCCACCGGCATGCCGCCGCCGATGATCTTGCCAAGCGTGGTCAAGTCCGGCCGCACGCCGTACAAAGCCTGCGCTCCGCCCAATGCGACTCGAAAGCCGGTCATCACTTCATCGAAAATCAGCACGGCGCCGACCCGGTCGCATTCGTGGCGAAGCGTTTGCAGAAAATCCGCGGCCGGGGGCACGCAATTCATGTTACCTGCGACCGGCTCGACGATCACGCACGCGACTTGTTCGCCGATTTGCCGAAACACGGTCTGGAATTGATCGATGTCGTTGTAGTCGAGAGTGACGGTATGGTTCGCCAACGCCTTGGGCACACCCGGGGAGGTGGGCACGCCCAACGTCAAGGCGCCCGACCCGGCTTTGATCAGCAGCGAGTCCGAGTGACCGTGATAGCAGCCCTCGAACTTGACGATGGTATCGCGCCCGGTGAAGCCGCGGGCCAGCCGGATCGCACTCATGGTTGCCTCGGTGCCGGAACTGACAAAGCGCACCAGTTCGATAGACGGCATGAGTTCGATCACGCGCCGGGCCAGCTTGGTTTCGAGCTCCGTGGGGGCGCCAAAACTTAAACCGTCGGCGGCCACCGCTTGCACGGCCTTGATCACCTGCGGATGCGCGTGGCCCAAAATCATGGGGCCCCATGAACCGACGTAATCGATGTAGGACCTATCGTCGGCGCTAACTACATAGGCGCCCTTGGCTTTTTTTAAGAAAATCGGCTCACCGCCGACTCCGCGAAATGCTCGGACCGGCGAGTTGACCCCGCCCGGGATGTACTTACAGGCTTCTTGGAATAGGTTCATTCCATCGCACTCTAAACAGCGATGGCACTCTCCGGCAAGCGGAGCAGCACTTCCAAGCCGCCGCCTTGCGCATTCGCGGCACTGCTTACGCCGCCGTGAGCCTTCATGACCTGGGCGGTGATGGCAAGCCCGATACCTTCACCGCCGCTGTCGCGGTCGCGCGACTCGGCGACCCGGTAGAAGGGTTCGAAAATGCGTTCCAGCTCCGAAGGGGACACGCCGGGACCGCGATCGCGAACCCGTATTTCCAACCCCGAAGCTGCCCGCGCCACCATCACATCCACAGCCGCGTCGTCCGGGCTGTAACGAACTGCGTTTCGCAAAACATTCTCGACGGCGCTTCGCAGCAATTCCCGGTCGCCGAGCACCGTCGCATGGGACGCCCCCCGCAAGTTGACCCTGCAGTTTTTCACGGCCGCTTCGAAATTGGCATCGCGCACCACTTCTTCGATCACTTCGTCGAGTTCGAAGGGTTCGCGCGTCAGCATCGCCTCGGCGCCTTGCAGCCGTGCGAGCTTCAGCACTTGGCTGATCATCGCGTCGAGGCGTTCAAGCTCCCGTTCCAATCGGTCCAGTTGGCGCGAACAATCCCCCGGCAGCTGGCGTGCGAGGCCCAAAGCCACGCGCATTCGGGCCAACGGTGAACGCAGTTCGTGGGAGACGTCACGCAAGAGCTGTGTGGTCGCGGTGCGATTGGCCCGCAACTGATCGGCCATGGCGTCGAAGTCGCGCGCCAGCACGGCCAGTTCGTCCTTGCGGTATTCGAGGCCGGCGCTGACGCGCACATCGAGATTCTCGGTGGCCAGCGCGCGCGCGCCTGCTTGGATGCGCCGGATGGGCGAGGTTAGATGGTCTGCGAGCCACCAGCTGGTCAGCGCACTTACCACTAGCGCGATGCCGAGGATGGTCAGCGAAATTGCCGGCAGGCCGAGCGCGCCGAAGATCCTGCGCTGGCGAGCGGCCTGCAGCAGGGTATAGACGGACCCGTCCGGTGCAATGATTTGGGGAGCCGGGCGCGCGGCGCGGAAGTTCTCCGGCACCGGATCGCGGAACGAATCGAGACGTTTTCGGTCGCGTTCCGGCAGGCGCCTGCCCAGAACATCCTGGCCATCCGGCCCCAGAACGAACAGTTCCCGGTCGCCCAGCGATTTGGAGGTACCTTGGAGCCAGGTTCTTAATTCGGCCAAGCCGCCGCGCGCCAGCACCTCGGCTGCTTGTATCGCCGTCGAGGGACGGCGTTGCGAGTCCAGGGGCTCATTGACCCGCGAGGCGATCGTAAATGTCGTGGCGATGCTGCTGCCGACGATGAGGCTCATCGCCAGCAAGAACAGCAAAAATATCCTCAAGAAAATGCTATGCATGCGCGCACGTAAGGGTATAACCCGAACCGCGTACGTTCTTGATTTCCGGGTTCGTGCCGCTCTCCAGATCGAGCTTGCGCCGTAAGTTGCTGATATGCGTGTCGATGCTGCGATCGTAAGGGGCGAGCTTGCGGCCCAAGGCCTGTTCGGTCATCGAGTCGCGCGAAATCACCTGGCCCGCCGAGCGCATCAGCAGTTCGAGCACGCGAAATTCCGCGCCCGTCAGGGCCACCAACTTCTGCGCCACGTGCACTTGCCGTGTACCGCAGTTCAAGACGATGGGTCCCACCGCGAGTTCATCGGGAACGCCCCGCGGCGAGCGGTGGCTGGCCCGGCGCAGGATGGCTCGAATCCGCGCCACCAACTCGCGTGGATTGAAAGGCTTCCCCAAATAGTCATCCGCACCCAACTCCAGGCCGACGATTCGGTCGACGTCATCACCGCGCGCGGTCAGCATGAGGATGGGCGTGGTGTTCGAAGCGCCCAGCTTGCGCATCACATCGAAGCCGCCGATGCTCGGCAACATCACATCGAGAATCACGATTTCAAAATCATCGGCCTGCAACGCCGCCAGCGCATCGCCGCCATCGTGCACGCTGGTCACCTCGAAATGTTCGGCGCTCAAGTATTCGGACAGCATTTGGCATAGCTCCCGGTCGTCATCGACCAGCAGCACCCGCGGCGGACGCGCGGACTCGAAATCGGTTTGCAATGCGCTGATATTCGTCATATCGCTACCTCTACTCTGGCACCTCCTCCTGCGCGCGGCAGCGGATTTGCAATTCTTAACAGACCCTTTGCTGCCTGTGACACAAGTTCACACGTGGCCAGCCTAGGATAGCGCCCTACTTATCTGGGTGGAGATATCTATGAAATCGAATCGCACTTGGCTCGCCGGCATGCTCGCGGCCGCAGCGCTCATGGCGGGGTCCGTCGCGCACAGCGCTCCCCCCGAGGGGCACGGAGGTCATCACCGCGATGGCATGCGGCACCTCTTGGCTCAGCTGAACTTGAGCACCGAGCAGCACGCCTCCATCCATACCATCCTCGCCGGCGCCGGACCGCAGATGAAGTCCCTGCATGAGGAAATGCGTGCCAATAGGTTGAAGCTGCGGCAGACTCAGCCGAATGACCCCAACTACCCCAGCGTCGTCGCGCAAGTGACGCAGGCCAACGGCTCGCTGCATTCGCAGATGATCATGCAAAAAGAATCGGTGCGCGCTCAAGTGTTCAACGTGCTGACGCCGGCGCAACAGACCCAGCTTGCGGCGCTGCAGGCGCAGCAGCAACCGCACTAGAAGCAGAGGGGAAATCTGCCGCGCCGACGCGGATTGCTCAGACAGGTGAGCTCAGCGTTGGGTGGCGGCGATGCCGTCTTTCTTGAGCAATTCGATTACGCTGCCTTCGCCGACGAGATGGCCGGTGCCGACGATGACCAGGTAATTCTTGTGGTCGTTGAGCAGCGCCTCGATCTTGGGAATCCATTTGCGGTTGCGGGCGACCAATACCGATTGATACAGCTTCGCATCGCGGCCGAACTCGGCTTTCAATTGCTCGGCGAACCACACCGTATCGCCTCTAGCCCAAGCATGCACCATGTCGTCCACCTCCCTGGGCAGATCGTGGGCTTCCTCGAGGCTTGAGATCAAGTACTCGGCTTGGGTCTCGAAGGGCAGGGCATCAAACAGCGCAATTTGATCGCGCACAGTTTCCAGGCCCGACACCGATTTACCGTCGCTGCGCGCGTGTTCGAGGAAGAACATTTCGACGCCGGACTTAGGCGTAAAGCCGAGCTGCTGCAGCTGCAGCTGGGAAATCGCTTCGGCTACAAACCAAGGCGCAAAGGCATCGAAAATCGACAGTTCCAGCCCTAACTCGCGAGCTAACGCGGTGGCCCTCTCGTAACGCGGTGCGCCCATGATCGAGGGCAAGGTTTTACCTTCGGGCAAACGCGCGCTGGCCAGCAATTCAGTCTGCATTTGCTGGGAGTCCACCTCCTGCAAGTTGATTTCCATGATGATGGACTTGGCATCGGAATAGGCGGCAAGCACCGCCGGCGCGAGCGGGTAGTCGGCGGGTCTCAGCACGTGTATCGAGCCCAAGAGGTAGACGGTGTTGTGAGCGCCGTGCACCTCCCACAGTGAATGCAGGGGGCTCTGGGCGCGTGCCGCTACGAGCAGAAAGAAACACGCACCGCTCAGTGCCAGCAATCGCCGGCGGCTCGAAAGTCGTCGCATGGAGATTTAAGGTCTAGCTCGCCGTGAGGCGCAATTGCGCAGATTGTACCCAGTGCACCCGGGACTCGATACGGCCGTCGGCGTGCAGCTCAAAACTGCGGTAGGCCGGGGGCCGGGAATCCACGGCGTAACGGTCGCTCATGGGCACAAATTGAGCACCGGTCGATGGCGTGGCAAACAAGCGAACATCGCCGCGGTTGCCCTCGAAGGCCTGGTGAACATGACCCCACACCACCGCACGGACGTTCTTGTGAGAATCAATGACACGCCAAAAATCCTGCGCTTCGGCAAGACCGACGCTGTCCAACCAGCGGCTGCCCATGGGAACCGGATGATGATGCAGGCAGACCATGGCATGCTTGGGCGAGTAATGGAGGGAAGCCTCGAGGCGTGCGAGCTCATTTTTCGTAAGTCGGCCGCCGACGTGACCAGGATCGTAACTGTCCAGCATAACGAATGCCCAGTCGCCCAGAATGTGGGTGCCGCAAATCTCGAAGGGTGCGCCGGCCAGTTCCTTGCGCATCACCTCGGGTTCGTCATGGTTTCCCGGAATGCACAACACGGGCTTCTTGATGCCGCCGAAATAGCTGCGAAACCGCAAATAGCCGCTCTTGTCGTCCTGCACCAAATCGCCGGTAACCAGCATCGCCTCGTAGTCAGGGACCTGCGCGATCGCATCCTCGAGCGCCGCACGAAAGCTCGAGCCAGTCTCAACGCCGCGCAATCGGCCGCTCGCGCTGCCATACAAATGCGGATCGGTGATTTGTATAATTTGCATCACTCAAATGGTAACAAAGCAGTCATATGACGACGGTGAACTGGGTCATGGCAGCGCTTGAATGCGTCACACAGTCTCGATATGCCGACATGCCGCGAGCTTGCAGCCCACATTCCGGCGCTTGCTTAAGTTGAATCCAGCCGATCCGACCGAGCAGACCGTGACCGATTCGTGCTTTCCGCGGTGCGTCGGTGGATAATCGCGGCGGACGGGGTCGAACTGAACTTATAAGGGGCTTTAGAAGATGGCAATCAAAGTGGGCATCAACGGCTATGGACGAATCGGCCGCAACATCCTGCGCGCGCTGTACGAAGGCAAGCATGGCGGCGATCTCAAAATCGTGGCGATAAATGATCTGGGCGACGCCAATACCAATGCTCATCTGACGCGCTTTGATACCGTGCACGGCCGCTTTCGCGGCGAGGTGCATGTGGACGGCGATTCCATGGTGGTGAATGGCGATCGCATTCGCGTGGTCGCGCAGCGCGATCCGAGCAAGCTGCCCTGGGGCGAAATGGGCGTGGATTACGTGCTCGAGTGTACCGGCTTGTTCACCAGCAAGGCCAAGGCTTCGGCCCATCTAACGGCCGGCGCGAAAAAAGTCGTAATTTCGGCGCCCGGCGGCGATGATGTGGACGCCACCGTCGTCTACGGCGTCAACCACGGCGTTCTCAAGTCGGGCATGACCGTGATTTCCAACGCCTCGTGCACCACCAATTGCCTGGCGCCGCTGGTCAAGGTGCTGCACGACAAAGTAGGAGTTCTGGCCGGCGTGATGAATACCATCCATTCATACACGAACGATCAAGTCCTGACGGATGTGTATCACTCTGATCTGCGCCGCGCTCGCTCGGCGACGATGTCGATGATACCCACCAAGACCGGTGCGGCGGCGGCGGTGGGCTTGGTGCTGCCGGAACTGAAAGGCAAGATCGATGGTTTCGCGATCCGGGTACCGACCATCAATGTGTCGTTGGTGGATTTGAGCTTCACCGCGGCACGCAAGACCACCGTTCAAGAAATTCACGATGCCGTCAAGGCTGCGGCGAATGGTCCTCTCAAGGGCATCCTGGCTTACAATGACGCGCCGCTGGTGTCGGTGGACTTCAATCATGACCCGGCCTCGAGCACCTACGATTCGACGCTCACCAAGGTCATCGAAGGAACCCTCGTCAAGGCATGTGCGTGGTACGACAATGAGTGGGGCTTCTCCAACCGCATGCTGGACACTGCACTGGCCTGGTCGAAAGCCGCTTAAGAGCCGTTCCTTGAACATCACAAAAATGGCCAGCCTGGACTTGCGCGAAAAGCGGGTGCTTATCCGCGAGGACCTCAACGTGCCCATCCAGGGCGGGTCCGTCAGCAGCGATGCGCGCATCCGCGCGGCCTTGCCCACCATCCAGGCGGCGCTAAACGCGAAGGCCCGCGTTCTCGTCATGTCGCATCTCGGCCGGCCGCAAGAAGGAAAGTATGAAGAGCAATTTTCCCTGGCGCCGGTAGCCAAGCGCTTGGCTCAATTGCTGGGCGTACCAGTCGGGTTTAAGAAGGATTGGCTGGACGGGGTCGATGTCCGTCCCGGCGAGGTGGTGCTGCTGGAAAATGTGCGCTTCAACAACGGCGAGAAGAAGGACGCGGAGGATTTGTCGCGGCGCATGGCGGCACTGTGCGACATTTACGTCATGGATGCATTCGGCACGGCGCATCGCGCCGAAGCGAGCACGCACGGGGTGGCCAGGTATGCCCCTGTCGTGTGTGCCGGTCCGCTGCTGGTGAGCGAGCTGTCGGCGCTCGAAACTGCGCTCGAGAAACCTGCGCGTCCGTTGCTCGCCATCGTTGCCGGCTCCAAGGTGTCCACCAAGCTCACGGTGCTGGAATCGCTGTTGAGCAAAGTCGATCAACTCATCGTCGGCGGCGGCATCACCAACACCTTTTTGGCGGCGTTGGGTTTCAACGTGGGTAAATCCTTGTACGAGCCGAACATGCTGGACATTTGCAGGCGTCTGATGGAGCAATCCAAAAAGCGCGGCATCGTCATCCCCATGCCGACGGATGTGGTGATCGGCACCGAAATTTCGGCTAAAGCAGAAGCCGACGTCAAAGACGTGCGCAACGTCTCGGCCAACGAAATGATCCTCGACATCGGCCCCGATTCGGCCGAGGCACTCGCGAAACTGGTGGCTTCCGCCGGTACGATACTTTGGAATGGGCCCGTGGGGGTGTTTGAATTCCCGCAATTCGGCGAGGGAACTCGCACACTGGCCACGGCGATCGCGCGCAGCCCGGCCTTTTCGCTCGCCGGCGGAGGCGATACCCTAGCAGCCATTGAGAAATACGGCGTGGAGGACAGCATTTCTTACATATCTACGGGCGGCGGCGCTTTTCTAGAATTCGTCGAAGGCAAAAAGCTGCCCGCGGTC
>JANYAD010000019.1 GCA_025355165.1 Gammaproteobacteria bacterium
GCGCACCTGATCGCCTACCCGGACGTCGACTGGCGCGGCGCCGGCGAGCGCTTCGTCGGCAGCCTCGGGCTCGGCTGGAGCGAGTACACCGTGCAGATCGAGCCGCACGACTGGATCGCGGAGTACTGCCACGCGCTCATGCGTGCCAATACGGTATTGCTCGATTTTGCGCGCGACATGTGGAGTTACATCTCCATCGGTTATTTCACGCAACGCTTGGTTGCAGGCCAAGTCGGCTCATCAACCATGCCGCACAAGATAAATCCCATTGACTTCGAAAATGCCGAAGGCAATTTGGGGTTGGCGAACGCTATGTTGGGCCATTTCGCAGAAAAATTGCCGCTATCGCGCTTGCAGCGTGATTTGACCGATTCAACGGTGATGCGCAACGTCGGCGTAGCGATCGGCCACGCGATCTTGAGCTTTAAGGCATTGACCGCGGGGCTGGACAAGCTCGAATTGGACCCGCAACGCATAGCGGAGGATTTGGATCGGGCCTGGGAGGTCTTGGGAGAGGCGGTACAGACGGTCATGCGCGCCCATGGCGTCCCGGATGCCTACGAGAAGCTCAAATCCTTTACTCGGGGCCGCCCTATCGATGAGCAAGCCATGCGCGAGTTCATCGCTTCTCTCGCCTTGCCGCCGGATGAGAAGGCGCGCCTGATGCGGCTGTCCCCGGGCTCCTACCTCGGCTTGGCGCCAAGCTTAGCTCGCCGCCGGCCAGGGCCTTTAGCGTCCGAAACGTGACGCAGTTAGCACGGGGGTACCTGGGTCAAACGGTACTATCGGGCTCAAAGTACGCGGGGTCGGGGCAAAGCTTATGGCGGGTAATCCAGAAGAACACTCGAAACAGGCGGGAGACAAGGCTCCTGCAGCCGGTACCGAGCTTTCCATTGGCTCTGGGACCCGCACCATTTTAAGCACGATGCCTGAAGTGCGCGACGCCAGCCTAAGGGTGGCGAAATCGGCACAGCGGCTGCTGTCTATTTTTACCCAGGATCTGGAACCCTCTGTCTACGGTGAGGAGGCATTCCTCGAAGCCATCAAGAGACTGGTTCTGGCGCGCTCCTACGCCAAAGTGAGGGTGCTCTTGGCCGATCCGTCGCGCGCCATGGTCGACAACAACCGCTTTCTCGCGCTCGCGCGCCGGCTGACCAGTTGTATTGATCTTCGCGCGATGAGTCCGGAGTACCCGGCCAGCGCGGGTGCCTTTATCATCGCCGACGATAAGGCATTGGTGTACCGATTGCAGGCAGATCGCTGGGACGGCATCTCGGATATGAACGATCCAGCCGTGGTGCGCCGCTATTTGAACTTCTTCGATGAAGTCTGGCAGACCAGCATGCAGGAATCCCAGATGCGGCAAATGCTCATGTAGGGCTTCGGCTTCACGCATTGCCCGTATAATGGGTTGATGCAGAAGCCTCTCTCCGCGGTCGAAAATGGCACTGTCATTGTCGCTATGTCCGGCGGGGTCGACTCGGCGGTGGCGGCGCTGCTGCTGCGCGAGGCCGGCTATTCCGTGCAAGGGCTGTTCATGTCCAACTGGGAGGACGATGACGGTTACTGCACCACCGCGACGGATTTTCAGGATGCTCGGCGGGTTTGCGATAGCTTAGGAATTGCACTGCACCGCGTTAGCTTTGCCGAGCAATACCGCAAGCGCGTATTCGCTCATTTCCTTAAGGAATACGCAGCCGGACGCACGCCGAACCCGGACGTGCTGTGCAATCGCGAGATCAAATTCGGCGTCTGCTTCGATTACATGCAGCGGCTTGGCGCCTCGATGATCGCAACCGGCCACTACGCGCGAATACGCAGCGCCGATGGCGCACCGCAGCTTTTAAAGGCAGTCGATTCGGCGAAGGATCAGAGTTATTTTCTGCACAACGTCGCCTCGCACGCGCTCGGCAAAACTATTTTTCCACTGGGGCATTTGCGTAAAGAGCAGGTGCGGCGCATCGCGCATGCGGCGGGTCTGCCGGTTTTCGACAAGCCTGACAGCACCGGCATCTGTTTCATCGGCGAGCGGCCGTTTCAGGAATTCTTGAGCCGTCACTTGCGCACCGAACCCGGACCTATTGAAAACGCCGACGGCGGTCTCATCGGCGAACATCGCGGCCTCGCACTGTACACATTGGGACAACGTTCGGGCCTGCGGATCGGTGGGCGGGCGGGCGCCGCCGCCGCGCCCTGGTACGTCGCAGATAAAATCACCGCCCGCAATGCGCTGATCGTCGTGCAGGACCAGAATCATCCGCTGCTATTGTCCGATGCGTTCGAGGTGGACCATATGCATTGGATAAATCCCGGCGATGCGATCGAGACACCGAAGGAATGCGCCGTCAAGACACGCTACCGGCAGAGCGATTTGAAATGCGCGATGCGCTTTAACACTGTCGGCGAGTATCGCGTGACATTGCATCGGCCGGCCCGTGCCGTTACACCAGGCCAATATGCGGTGTTCTACCGAGGTGAAGTCTGCCTTGGCGGCGGCATCATCGCGCGGCGCTACAACTCAGAGCTCGCACCCGGCGCGCCCGGAATCACCTATAATTCTCTTTTTGTGGCGGAGGGGTCATGACGGACAGCTTCAATGCACGGACGACGCTCAAGGTGGGCTCGCAACAATACGACATCTTGAGTCTCGCGGCACTGAAGACGCTTAACGTGGAGCGCCTGCCCTTTTCCTTAAAAATTCTGCTCGAAAACCTGCTGCGTTTCGAAGACGGCATCAATGTGTCGAAAAGCGACATCGAAGCACTGCTGAAATGGAACCCCAAGGCGCTGCCCGACTACGAGATCGCCTTCACCCCGGCACGCGTGATTATGCAGGATTTCACCGGCGTGCCCTGTATCGTGGACCTTGCCGCCATGCGGGAGGCCATCGTCAAGCTCGGCGGAGATCCGCAAAAGGTCAATCCGCTCGCGCCGGCCGAACTGGTCATCGATCACTCCGTTCAAGTCGATGAGTATGGCGCGCCGAATTCGCTCGCGCATAACAATGAGATCGAATTCCAGCGCAACGGCGAACGTTATATGTTTCTTCGCTGGGGACAAACCGCATTCAGCAATTTTAAAGTCGTGCCGCCAAACACCGGCATCGTGCATCAGGTGAATATCGAGAGGCTCGCCAGAGTGATATTCTGGGACGAAGCGGGCGGCAAGAAGGCTGCATATCCGGACACGCTGGTAGGGACCGACTCGCACACCACGATGGTGAACGGCTTAGGGGTTTTGGGCTGGGGAGTCGGCGGCATAGAAGCGGAAGCGGC
>JANYAD010000164.1 GCA_025355165.1 Gammaproteobacteria bacterium
CTCAACGAGCTGCTGAAACTCAAGCTGGGCGGCGGCGGAGATGCATGACCGCGACACGCTGCATCGCTTTTTGTTCGAGCGGTACCCGATCCGAGGTCATCTAGTGCACATGGATGCCGCGTGGCGCGCGCTGATTGAGCATCGCCGCTATCCGGACACCATCCGCGAGACGTTGGGAGAGGCCGTAGTGGCTTCCCTGTTGCTGGCGGCCACGATTAAATTCGAAGGCGTTCTGTCTTTGCAGTTACAGGGTGATGGGCCGGTACATCTGCTGCTGGCCCAGTGCACCAGCAGCTTAGGGGTAAGAGGCCTGGCGCGCTACCGCGACCTGAACATCCCCGATGACTTTAAGATCCGCGATCTCATCGGTGCCGGAAATCTGACCGTCACCTTGGAGACCGACGACGGTGCGCAACGCTACCAGGGCATCGTGCCAATCGAGGGCGAGCGCTTGGCCGACTCGCTGCAAGCGTACTTCCAGAATTCCGAACAACTGCCGACACGGCTCTGGCTGCATGCGGATGCGCAGGGTGCCTCCGGCATGTTGCTGCAGAAACTACCCGGAACGAGTTCCGTGACGGCGGGCGATGCAGCCGCGATCGAAGATGCCTGGCGCCGGGTGCAATTGATCGGCGACACATTGACGCCCGAAGAATTGCGCACGCTCGAGGATGCGCAGATTTTGCACCGGCTGTTCAACGAGGACGATTTGCGCTTGTTCGAACCGTCGCCCGTTTTTTTTCGTTGCCGTTGTTCTCGCGAGCGTGTGGCTGGCATGCTGCAGGGGCTGGGCGAGGCGGAAACACGCTCGGTAATCGCGGAACGCGGCAAGGTCGAGGTTCAGTGCGACTTCTGCGATCGCGCCTACGTCTTCGATTCGGTCGATGTTGCTCAATTGTTCAAATCCGCGCTAGCCGCCGACCGCGGTAGCTCCGTGCACTGATACCGCGGCGGACCTACAGCGCCGACACACCGGCGAATTCGGTCAGGCTCTGAATTCGGGTCAGCGCGATGAACTCGCGTATGTAGGCCGCCTCCGCGCCCGCACGCGTCGTCGCGGCATACAGTTCGCAGCGAAGCCCATGTTGACCGATGGGGCGCGAGACGACGTAGCCGCGCTCTAGGTAATTGCCTACCGTCCAGGAGGGCAGGGCTGCAATCCCGCGGCCGCTCGCCACCAATTGCAGAATGGCCACCGTCAGCTCGGCGGTGCGCCGCTTCGGGTTGATTTTCGCCGGCGTGAGACAGTGTTTCATGACATCGAGCATTTCATCCGGCACAGGATAAGTGATCAGGGTCTCGGCGCCGAAATCAGCCGCCTCCAGCCACGGTTTGGCAGCCAGCCGGTGCCGCGGGCTCATGAGCGCGACACTTTCATAGCGAAACAAAGGGCTGAAAACGATGCTGGGGGGAGGCTCCTGCCGATCGTGAATAATGGCCAATTCAGCCTCGCCTTGGTCCAGTAGCGGCAAAGGATTCATGAGGAACCCAGAGATGATGTCCAATTCGACCTCCGGCCAAAGGGTCCTATAGGCATCCATCGCCGGCATCAGCCAGTCGAAGCAATTGTGACATTGCACGGCGATTCTCAAAGGACCGGCGTGGCCCTGCGCCAATCGCGCCACATCGCGGCCCGCCTCAGCCATCTGCGGCAGCACCGTTCGTGCCAGGGTCAGCAGCCTCTGGCCAATGGCCGTGAACCGTAAAGGGCGCACATTTTTCTCGATCAGCGAGGCGCCGAAGTGAATCTCCAGGGCCTTCAACTGATGTGAGAGTGCGGATTGGGTCAGAAACAGGCGTGAGGCAGCCTTTGACAAGCTGCCGCATTCGGCCAAAGCCAGCAAAGTCTCCATGTGGCGGATTTCCAGTGCGGTTAATGACATGAGCCTAATTCATCACAGGTATTAGAATAATGAACTTGAGTCAAATCCTAAGCTCTACCATGCTGCATGTCGAGGCAGTCCCTTTTTGGGTATGTAGATGTCTGTTCCTACCGTTACATTCGAGTTCTTTCCGCCGGCCGATGAGGCTATGGCGCAGCAGCTTTGGCAAGCAATTCAAAGACTTGCGCCTTTACAGCCAAGCTTTGTTTCCGTCACCTACGGCGCGGATGGTTCTACGCGAACCCGAACCCACGAGTGCGTCATGCGGATTTTGCGGGAAACCACGCTGCGAGTGGCACCGCATTTGACCTGCGTTGCAGCTTCGCGTGCAGAAGTGTTGGGCATAGCGCAGCAGTATTGGAGCGCCGGGGTGCGTCATTTGGTGGCGCTGCGGGGCGACGCGCCACCCGCCCATTTGAGCCCCGATGGTCGCTACCGTCCCCACCACGATGGGTTTCCTTACGCTTCCGATCTCGTCCGGGGGCTTCATCAAGTGGCCGACTTCGACGTGTCGGTAGCAGCATATCCTGAGGGTCATCCCGAATCGGGCGGCGTGGACGCCGACCTTGAGAATTTGAAACGCAAGATTGATGCAGGAGCGAACCGCGCAATTACGCAGTTCGTGTTTGATACCGATTTCTTCCTGCGCTATCGCGACCGGTGCGTCGCCGAGGGCATCCGGGCGTGCATCGTGCCGGGAATATTGCCTATCACGCGCTTTCCGCAACTAGTGCGCATGGCCCAGCGGTGCGGAGCCTCGGTACCCGACTGGCTGCGCAGCCGTTTCGACGGCTTGGAGGACGATGCGGATACGCGCCGCATGATTGCCGCAAATGTGGCTATCGAGCAGGTGCAGCGGCTGCGCCGTCACGGCGTGAACGAGTTTCATTTCTACACGTTGAATCGGGCCGAACTCACCTATGCCATTTGCCATGCGCTCGGTTTGCGGCCGGGCGTACAAGAAGCGCGGGTGGCGTGATGTCACCGCCATCTCAAATAGGCGCCTTTGCGGCGCTGCTCGCGCAGCGCTTGGTGATTTTCGACGGCGCCATGGGCACCATGATTCAGCGCCATCGTTTCAGCGAAGAGCAATTTCGCGGCGAGCGATTCAAGCAATGGCGCAGCGATCTGCGTGGCAACAATGACTTGCTGAGCCTCACGCAGCCGCAAATCATCGCCGCCATTCATCGTGAGTATCTGGACGCCGGCGCCGACGTCATTTCCACCAACACCTTCAATTCCACTGCCGTTTCGCAAGCCGATTACGGCATGCAGTCATTGGTGGGTGAATTGAACCTCGAAGCTGCGCGCCTCGCACGCCACGTGGCGGACGAAGTCAGTGCTGCATCGGGCGTGAAGCGCTTCGTCGCCGGCGCCCTCGGCCCGACCAACCGCACCGCCTCCTTGTCCCCCGACGTCAACGATCCGGGATTTCGCAACATCAGTTTTGATGAATTGGTCGCCGCCTATTCGGAGGTGACCCGCGCGCTGATCGGCGGCGGCGTCGACATGATCCTGATCGAAACGGTGTTCGATACCTTGAACGCCAAAGCGGCACTTTTTGCAGTGCGTCAAGTGTTCGACGAAATCGGAACAGAACTGCCTATTATTGTCTCCGGCACCATCACCGACGCCTCCGGCCGCACCTTGTCGGGGCAAACCACCGAAGCCTTCTGGAACTCGATTCGACATGCAAAGCCGTTGGTAGTGGGGTTGAATTGCGCGCTGGGCGGCAAGCAGTTACGGCCTTACATCGAAGAACTCGCGCGCATCGCGGACACCTACGTATGCGCCTATCCCAATGCCGGGCTCCCCAATGCTTTCGGCGAATACGATGAGACCGCGGATCAGACGGCGGAGACCTTGCGCGAATTTGCCGCGAGCGGGTTTCTAAACATGCTGGGCGGCTGTTGCGGAACGACGCCGGAGCACATCCGCTGCATCGTGCGCGCCGTGTCCGGGCTGGCGCCACGGGAAATTCCGACGCTGGAATCGGGTTGCCGGCTGAGCGGCTTGGAGCCTCTGACCATTGATGCCAAGAGCTTGTTCGTCAATGTGGGCGAGCGCACCAATGTGACCGGGTCGGCAAAGTTCCGCAAGCTTATCGAGGCAGGTGATTACGGCGCGGCGGTCGAGGTGGCGCGCCAGCAAGTCGCGAACGGCGCACAGATGATCGATGTGAACATGGACGAGGGCATGCTCGATTCGCAAGCGGCCATGGTGAGATTCCTAAGTTTGATCGCCGGCGAGCCGGATATCGCGCGCGTCCCCGTGATGATCGACTCATCAAAGTGGTCGGTGATCGAAGCGGGCTTAAAATGCGTGCAGGGCAAAGGCATCGTCAATTCCATCAGCCTCAAGGAGGGAGAAGAGGCCTTTTTGGTGCACGCGCGCCTATGCCTGAGATACGGCGCCGCCGTGGTGGTGATGGCCTTCGATGAGCGAGGACAAGCCGATACCATCGATCGGAAAGTGGCAATCTGCGAACGCGCCTTCCGCATCTTGACCGAGCGAATTCAGTTTCCGGCAGAAGACATCATTTTCGATCCCAATATCTTTGCGGTGGCCACCGGTATCGAGGAACACAACCGCTATAGCCTCGACTTCATCGAGGCAGCCGCCCTTATCAAGCGACGTATGCCGGCCGTGCACATCAGCGGCGGTGTCAGCAACGTGTCATTCTCGTTCCGCGGCAACGAACGGATGCGCGAAGCGATGCACTCGGTATTTTTATACCACGCCATTCGCGCCGGTCTTACCATGGGGATCGTCAATGCCGGCCAGCTCGCGATCTACGAGGACATCGATCCCGAGCTGCGGGAGCGGGTGGAAGACGTTATCCTCGCGCGCCGGGAAGATGCCACGGAGCGGCTCTTGGAAATCGCTGAACGCTTCAAGGGCGGGGCGAGCGCCAAGCGGGGCGATGACCTTGAATGGCGCAAGCTTAAGGTCGAGGAACGATTGCAGCATGCCCTGATCAAGGGACTGGACGAGTTCGTCTTGGAAGATACCGAAGAGGCTCGCCTCAAGGCCAAACGGCCCCTCGATGTCATCGAAGGCCCTCTGATGGACGGCATGAACATCGTCGGCGATTTGTTTGGCGCCGGAAAAATGTTTCTGCCGCAGGTGGTTAAATCCGCCCGCGTCATGAAGAAGGCCGTGTCGGTGCTGATTCCGTACATTGAAAGGGAAAAATCCGGCGCGAGCCGCTCGAACGGCAAGGTGGTCATCGCCACGGTCAAGGGCGATGTTCACGACATCGGCAAGAACATCGTGGGCGTGGTCTTGCAATGTAATAATTTTGAAGTCGTCGATTTGGGCGTCATGGTTTCGTGCGAGAAAATCCTGGAAGCGGCGACCCGCGAAGGCGCAAACCTTATCGGCTTATCGGGCCTGATTACCCCTTCGCTCGATGAAATGGTCCACGTTGCCAAAGAGATGCAGCGTCTGGGCTACAAGCAGCCGCTTCTGATTGGAGGCGCTACCACCTCGCCGGCGCACACCGCCGTGAAGATCGATCCGCAATACGAGGGCGCGGTGATCTACGTGAAGGATGCGTCGCGTTCAGTCGGCGTCTGCCAACAGTTGGTGACCAAGAACACCTACGATGCCTATGTCGCCAACATCAAAGCGGAGAACGAGCACCGTCGCGAGCAGCATCGCAACAAAAGCGCGAAAGCCCCGCAGTTATCGCTGCCCCAAGCGCGTGCCAAAAAATTTAAGATCGACTGGCAGGGTTACACGCCGCCGGTCCCGGCATTTTTGGGACTCAAGGTTTTCGAAGACTATCCGCTACACGAATTGGTGCCTTACATCGATTGGATGCCGTTCTTCAACGCCTGGGAGTTCGCCGGCAAATTCCCCGGCATTCTCACCGATGAACGGGTGGGCGAGGCGGCGAGCAGCCTGTACGCTGATGCGAGGCGCATGTTGGAGCAACTGGTAGCGCAGCGATGGCTCACAGCGCGCGCCGTCATAGGGTTCTTCCCGGCCAATAGCGTCGCCGATGACGACATTCACGTATTCAGCGATGACACGCGTCAAACCATCAAGCTGCGGCTGCACAATCTGCGGCAGCAAAAATTGAAACCTCTGGATCAAGCTCAATTGTGCTTGAGCGATTTCATCGCGCCCTCAACGACAGGACGCGCTGACTATATCGGCGCGTTTGCGGTGACCGCGGGCATTGGTATCGATGCGCATGTGGCCCGATTCGAGGCGCAGCACGATGACTACAGCAGCATCATGCTCAAGGCGTTGGCGGACCGGTTAGCCGAAGCGCTGACAGAACGCCTGCATGAGCGCGTGCGCCGTGAATTTTGGGGCTACGCGCCCCACGAACACCTCGACAATCAAGGCCTCATCCGTGAGGAATATCAAGGCATACGCCCCGCCCCCGGATATCCGGCGTGCCCGGATCACACCGAAAAAGCGCTATTGTGGCGGCTCGTGGAGGCGGATCGTACGGCAGGCATTAGCCTGACTGAGTCCTTTGCGATGTTCCCCACCGCAGCGGTGAGCGGATTTTATTTTTCCCATCCGAAAGCACACTATTTCGGCGTTGGGAAGATCGACCGGGATCAGGTCGCAAGTTATGCACACCGCAAGGGATTTACCTTGAGCGAAGCTGAACGCTGGCTCTCGCCGCTCTTAGGATACGATCCCGATACGCGAGACACGGCTGATGCCGCCTAGCGCTTACCTGGGCTGATAGTCAGTCGGGCCGAAGGAAGACATCAGGGGGGTGGGGCCGCCGTCAGGATTTGGTCCGCCAGCGCGGCGTAGTCACCATTGAAATGATGACCACCTTTGACTTTCACGATTTTAAATTTCGCCGGTTCGAGCTTCGGGCACAACGAGTCTCGCTCATCTTCGCCGTAGATGCACAGCACCGGCACGCCGGTAATGCGCTTCACTTCCGGCAGTGTCGGTGGGCCGGAAGTATCCTCCGAGATCCAGCTGCTCACGTGAAATTCAAACAGCGCGTGCTCTGACATGCCGAGAATCGCCATCAACGACACCTGCGCCTTGGTGGCCTGAGGCAAGCGATTGACGGCGAAAGGCAGCACGTCGGCACCCTGGGAGTAGCCGATCAGAAGTACACGCTTCTTGCCGAGGTGGGTGGAGTAGTAGCGGATGATCCGGTCGGTGTCGGCTGCCAGACCGTCCGGGGTGCGCGCAGTCCAGTAGTAGCGCAAGGAGTCGAGCCCGACGACGGGAATCCCCTTGGCGCTCAGCGCGACCGCGATGTCTTGATCCAACCCGGCCCACCCGCCATCGCCGGACATGAGGACGGCAAACGCATCCGAAGCTACCGTTCCCGGTTGAGCAGGCACCTCGATGACCGGCAGATCGCCGAGAGCGGCGGGCGCCGCCGGCACGGCACGGGCATCGTTGGCCCCGGCCAGCTTTGCGAATGCCGCGCTGATGGCGGTAGGCGCGAGATCGGGCAGAACGGCCAGCGCCGCTGCATGCACCTGGGATACAAACTCGCGGACTTGAGCGGTGGGGCAGGTTGACTCCTTGGGGGTGGTAAGGACCACCCAGGGGTTTCGCAAGTTTTTGCTTGGCAATAAAACCACGGCGGATCCACGGGCGCCGCGCGCAAACTCGTATCCGGAGCCTTTGCACAACGGTTTGCTTAAGTTCAAGGTGGGACAGAATCCTAGGCTCAAGGCACTGGCAAACGTGTCTTTGGGTGCCTGAGCGAGCACCGCATAGGCCATGGCGCCCCCGGACCCCGTCGCGACTAGCATGGGCGGCAGATACGTGGAATTGTGCAAGTAGGCTTGAACGAAATGACTCAAATTTTCCAGATCGCCATCGGGGAATACGCACTCGCCGCCGTCGGCTTCGAGAACCACTTTGAACTTCGCCAGATCGATACCGACAATTAGGGCTCCTTGCTGCGAGAGCAGTTCGGCCAGCGTATCCGCGTTGCGGTCCCAGCCCTCATCGCCCGACAACAAGAATGCAAAGCTGCCGGCAGCTCCGGAGGGCGCGTACACGGGGACATCCTTGAATCGGCCGTGGCTCAAGTGCGTCGGACTTGCCGCAGCGAGGCCGCACAACAGGGCCATTAAGGCCAGGCTAAAAAGAATTTTCATCGGTTGGTCATACTTGATACGCAATAATGGTCCCGGATGAAAATAATCGATCTCGTCTATGTCAACGCCGGCGGGGGCCACCGCTCCGCGGCCGCCGCCCTCGAAATGGCAATTCGGGAACAGGGTAGAGACTGGCTTGTCAGACCGGTCAATCTATTCGAAATCCTCGATCCTCAAGACGTGTTTCGTCGCGCCACTGGGGTACAACCCGAAGACTACTATAACGTGCGCCTGGCAAGAGGGTGGACTTTGGGCCTTGCGCAGGAGCTGCGAATCCTGCAAGTCCTGATAAGGCTGACGCATAAATCGCTGGTCAGTCAGCTGCGCCGTCATTGGCATCGCAGCCAGCCCGATTTGGTGGTGTCGCTGATCCCGAACTTCAACCGCGCCATGTATCAAGCGTTGAGCCTGGCCCGTCCTGGCGTTCCCTATGCCACTGTGCTCACGGATCTGGCCGATTTTCCGCCGCACTTTTGGATAGAACCAAATCAGGCGCAGCATCTCATTTGCGGCACGCCGCTGGCAGCGGCGCAAGCGCGGGCGATGGCAGGCAAACTTTCGCAAGTTCACGAGACTTCCGGAATGATCATCAGTCCGAATTTTTACCGTGAAATGCAGCTCGACCGCCGCGCCGAGATGCTGAAATTA
Organism: Gammaproteobacteria bacterium; assembly: GCA_025355165.1. Classification (GTDB taxonomy): domain Bacteria; phylum Pseudomonadota; class Gammaproteobacteria; order Steroidobacterales; family Steroidobacteraceae; genus Bog-1198. Next base: position 8,639 of record JANYAD010000164.1, read on the forward strand.
CAGCTCGATCCGCAGCGGCCAACAGGTCTTGTGATGTTCGGCGGCCATGGATCGCGCGCCATGCGCGGAATTGCCAAGCGCCTGGACAAAGTGCAGCTGATTCTGGTGTGCGGACACAACGCAGATCTGGCCGCGCAATTGCGAGCCATGCGCGCCTGCGCACCCCGCCTCGTAGTGGAGTTCACCTCCAAGATCAGCTACTACATGCAACTCAGCGATTTTTTCATCGGCAAACCCGGGCCGGGCAGCATCAGCGAGGCGGTGCAGCAGGGTTTGCCCGTCATCGTGGTACGCAACGCCTGGACCATGCCGCAGGAGCGCTACAACACGCAGTGGGTGGTGGAAAACGGCGCGGGCATTGTGCTTGATTCGTTCAAAACCATCGATGCAGGCGCTGCCCAAGTCATAGCGGATCTGGACCGGTATCGCCGAAGCGTCAACCGCATACACAATCGCGCGGTGTTCCAGATACCCAACATTCTCGAATCCATCCTAACGGCGCCGCCCCGGGTAGGCATCGATTTCATCGAGCATTTCCGCGCCGCCGAGCGCTTGCATCTGTCCTAGGATCCAATCGCGCCGACTCTGCACGTAGGCGGACGGGGCGGCCGCCGATAACAGCAGTGGATTGGGCAAAACGGCGGCGAGCACGGCCGCATCGCCGCGAGACAGCTTGGCCGCGGTGGTGTGAAAATAGCGCTGCGCGGCGGCCTCAGCACCGTATATGCCGCCGCCGAACTCAGCGATGTTCAAATAGACCTCCAGTATGCGCCGCTTCGGCCAACACGCCTCGATGAGCAGGGTGAAGTACGCCTCGAGGGCTTTACGAACATAACTGCGTCCGGACCATAGGAACAGATTCTTGGCGACCTGTTGGCTGATGGTACTGGCGCCGTGCACACGGTGGCTGTGGCGATTGAGTTCATAGGCCTTCTCGATCGCCTCGACATCGAAGCCCCAGTGTTCCGGAAACTTCTGGTCTTCGGAAGCGACCACGGCGAGCGGCAAATTGGCGGAGATATGGTCCAATTCCGCCCATTGATGGCGGGCTGCATAGCTGCGGTCGCCTTTGGACCAAGCGGCGATCTGGGACTCGGCCATGAACGCCGTGTAAGGTGGGTTGACCCAGCGCAATACGAGGACCGGCAAGAGCGTTGCCAATATGCAGAACGCAGCCGAACCCAGCAGTGCCCAGGCCAGCCTGCTGAAAAATGATTTTTTCTGCGCCACGCCCGCTATTTGGCCGCCTTCTTCACGCTCTTCATGATGACCGGTTTCACAGGAACATCGTCGAATCCTTTCTTTTTGCCGGTTTCCACGGCCGCAATCTTGTCAACCACCTCCATGCCGTCTGTGACGCGAGCAAACACGGCATAGCCGAAATTACCGCGCGAGTGATCGAGAAAATCGTTGTCTTTCAAGTTGACGAAAAACTGCGAGGTTGCGCTGTTGATGTCGTTGGTGCGCGCCATCGATAGCGTACCGCGCTTGTTCTTCAAGCCATTGTCTGCCTCATTCTTGACGGGCGGCTGTGTCTTTTTCTGGGTCATATCCTCCGTGAATCCACCGCCCTGGATGACGAAGCCTGGAACGATGCGGTGAAAAATGGTGCCGTCAAAAAATCCCTCATCGATGTAGCGGGTAAAGTTGGCGACCGATTCGGGCGCTTCCTTCTCTAGTAGTTCGATGGTGAAGTCGCCGAGCGTGGTTTCAAAGCGGATCATGGGGTATTCCTAATGTTGTGTATGAGTGCCCAGCGTCACGCGGGGCTTGCCTGAGAAATCTGAGAACGTAGAAACTGATGCAAAGCCGTATTGCGCCAACAAATCGGTGACGGCGGGTGCCTGGGTAGCCCCATGCTCCAACACGAGCCAGCCACCCGCATGAAGGTGTCGTGGCGCTTGAGCGATAATGGCGCTCAGGGCGTCAAGACCGCTTCGACCCGCCGTCAAGGCCATCACAGGCTCCGCCGCTAGGCTGGCAAGTGCCTGATCTTCATCGGCGATGTAGGGTGGGTTGCTCACGATTAAATGGAATCGCTCGCTCGGTACGGCGTCGAACCAATTACCCAATCGCCATTTTACACGGGGCAGTTTCAACGCTGCGGAGTTTTGCGCCGCTACTTCAAGGGCTTGCGGTGACAGGTCGACCGCCGTGATGTTCCAGAGTGAGCGCTCGGAGGCCAAGGAGAGGGCAATCGCGCCGCTGCCGGTACCCAGATCCAGTACGCAGATGGGTACGTTTTCAGGCATGACTTGCAACGCATGTTGCACCAGAGATTCGGTCTCCGGCCGCGGCACCAGCACCGCGGGCGTCACAATCAGCGGCAATGACCAAAATTCACGCTCACCGGTGAGATAGGCGATCGGCACGCCACGCACGCGCTGGTGCAGCAATTCAGCGTAGACCCTTTCATCACCGGCATCGAGCGGTCGCGCATCATGTGCTACCAAAGAGGAGCGGGAGAGTCCGAGCACCTTTCCGAGCAGCAGTTCTGCGTCCAGGCGCGGTGAGTCGCTACAGCCACGCAATGCGCGAGCGGCATTCGTCAAAATTTGCGCGATAGTCGCCACGGCGGTCATTCGACTTGGTGCGCCAGCTCTTCGGCCTGGTGTTCCTGATTAAGTGCCCGAATGATTTCCTCGAGGTTGCCATTCATGACATCGTCGAGTTTGTAGAGCGTGAGGTTGATGCGATGATCCGTGACACGGCCTTGCGGAAAATTATAAGTACGTATGCGCTCCGATCGATCGCCGGAGCCCACCTGAAGTTTGCGCGATTGGGCTTGGGCGCTCTGCTGTTTCTCACGCTCAGAGGACAACAGTTTCGCCTTCAGCAGCGACATGGCTCGGGATCGATTCTTGTGTTGGGAACGCTCGTCTTGGCATTCCACCACGATGCCGCTGGGGAGATGTGTGATCCGAATGGCGGAGTCGGTCTTGTTCACATGCTGACCGCCAGCTCCGGAGGAGCGATAGGTGTCAATGCGCAAATCAGCGGGATTCACCTCGATCGCTTCGACTTCCTCCAATTCCGGCAGAATCGCCACCGTGCATGCCGAGGTATGGATGCGTCCTTGCGCTTCGGTCGCAGGCACCCGCTGCACGCGATGCGTGCCGGATTCGAATTTGAGCAACGAATAGGCGCCACGGCCGATGATGCGGCTGATGATTTCTTTATATCCACCATGTTCGCCCGGGCTTTCGCTCAACACCTCGACCCCCCAGCCCGAGGATTCGGCGTAGCGGGTGTACATCCGGAACAGGTCGCCGGCGAAGATTGCAGCTTCATCACCGCCCGTGCCGGCGCGAACCTCCAGAAAAATGTTGCTGTCATCGTGTGGATCTTTTGGCACCAAAAGACGCTGCAGTTCGAGTTCTTCGCCTAATATTCGCGGATTCAGATCAATCAGCTCTTCCTCGCCCATGAGACGTATGTCCGGATCCTTATCGGCCGCGAGTTCCTTGGCAGTCGCCGCGTCGCCCTCGAGCGACAAGAAGCGCCGATAGCGCCCGACTAAATCCTCCAACCGCGAGTATTCCATCGAGAGTTCGCGGAATTGATTCTGCTTGGAAATGACGCCGGCGTCGGATAGCAGACGGCTGATTTCCTCGAAGCGCTCGTCGAGTTTTTCCAGCTTGCGCCGGATGGAGTCTTTCATATGGCCGCGAATTATAGCGTGGGCTAATGCCGATCGCGTTCTTCCGTCAAAAGCCTCGTGATGGCTTCCGCGAGTGCCAAATCAGCCAATTCAGAGGCTCTGCGCAGGGCTTGGGTAGGGCCGTGAAGAAGGCGATTCGTGAGCGTATTGGCTAAATATTCAATCACTTCGTCCGGGGATTTGCCGCCTGCCAACAGGCGCCTTGCCTGCTCCAGGGACTGATTTCGGATTCCCTCTGCCTGCTGGCGAAGGACGCGGATGGCGGGTCCGGCGTCCTGGGCGCGCGATTCGCTTAGAAATCGTGTCACTTCCTCGGCAATGAGCTGCCGCGCGCCCCCGGCGGCTATTTCCCGTTGCTGAATATTTTCATCCACCAGCTGTTGCAAATCATCAATGGAAAATAGGTAGACGTCCTCTAGTTCACCCACCGAAGGTTCAATATCGCGCGGCACGGCGAGATCTACCATGAAAATCGGCCGACGGCGCCGAGCCCGAATTGCCGCTGCCACGGCCCGTTTGGTGATGATCGGATCAGGGCTGGCCGTGCAACTAATGACGATGTCCGCTGCAGCCAATTCTTTGTCCAAATCCCCCAGCCCGACCGCGTGCCCATTCAGTTCGTTGGCCAACGCCTGCGCGCGGGCAACAGTGCGATTCGCAATCACCATCCGCTTGATGCCACCGCTCGCAAAATGCCGCGCTGTTAGAGCATTCATGTCACCTGCGCCGACTATCAATGCGCTGTGGTCGCCTAAATCTTCGAACACGCGGCGCGCCAGACTGACCGTTGCAGAGGCCAACGATACGGCGTTCGCGCCGATGAGAGTCTCCGAACGGACGCGTTTTGCTGCGGAAAAGGCTGCTTGAAACAGCTTATTCAGGGCCGGGCCCGTGCTGCCGTTTTCCTGCGCGATACGATAGGCATCCTTCAGCTGACCGAGAATTTGAACCTCGCCGAGGACCATGGAATCGAGTCCGGAAGCTACGCTGAAAGCGTGTTCAACCGCGCGCGACTCCTGGTGTACGTAGAGACTGGCGGCGAGATCCAGATTATTCCCATGATGCTGCTCCAGCCACCGCGACAGCTGCGCGCCGCTGGCCGAGCCCGACCAGTAGACTTCGGTGCGGTTGCAGGTAGATAGGATCACCACTTCTGCAATGCCGATCTGCTCGCGCAGCGTGCGCAAGGCGGCGACCAGCCGATCCTCGCTGAACGCCACCTTTTCCCGCAACGCAACCGGTGCAGTTTTATGGTTGATACCGAGGATATTGAATGCCATGGAAGCGTTTGGAGCCTAAGTCTTTGGGGATTCTGGTGTATGACGCACCGCTAGAGCAAGGATGAATCCGCGGCATCAGGTTATTCATTTCGCTATAGTGCGGCCGTGTTCTCGTTTTCAAACCTTACCAGGGCCTGCATTGGGCTTGCCATGCTCGCCTCATGCGCCTGCGCCGGCTTACGTCCCAGACCCGAGCCTGCGCCGCAGTCATTTTATACAGTCACGGGCGAGATAGCGCTGGCTCGACAGGAGCCGCGCGTGGCGGCGCTGCAGTATGCGGCAGCCGCTGCCCATGAGACCGACCCCGCGATCTTGCAACGTGCGGCTGAAGTCTCGGCCGAGACGCTGCAGCCCTCACTGATGGCGGATGTAGCTTCGCGCTGGCTTTTCCTGAACCCAAGATCGCTCGATGCACAACGTGCCGCAGCGCGGGCCGCCTTCGCTCTTTACAAGCTCGATGAGGCTGCGGCTCACTATCGAATCATCCTGCAGAATTCACCGGCGGGGGTCGATGCAGAATTCGCCAGCGTGGAAAGCGATCTAGGTTCGGACGAAAACTTATTTGGTGCGCATCAGCTGGCCGATCGGTTGGCCTCGTACTTCCCGAAGTCCCCCTCCGCCTTGCGGATCCAGGGACTCGCGGCCCTGCGGGCGGATGACCCGGCAGCGGCGGTACGAAACTTGACGGGCGCGCTCGCCATCGATACGGCAAGCCTCAATGACACCGGGCGAGCAGAGCGAAGGGATTTGGCGCAGACGCTGTTGCGCGCTCGGATCTTGGCTGGTGATGTCGAGGAGCCGCTGCGCGCATCCCGGTCGCAGCTCAAGGCAGAAGATACCCCTGCAAATCGACTCAACTACGCCGCGCTTCTCATGACGGCCCAGCGCTTGCCCGAAGCGGTCGAGCAGCTGGACATTCTTTCGCGCACCCCTGAATCGACCGCGGTAGCGTTGCGCTTGTCGGGGCTTCTGGCTTTTCAACAAGGCCATTTCGATGCGTCGTCCACCAGATTCAGGCAGCTTGTGAAGGACGGTAAGTTCGGCGACGAGGCGTCTTACTATCTGGGATTGATAGCTGACCGCAACGGCGATGCGGAAGGCGCGTTGCGCTTCTACGCGCAGGTGCAAAACGGCGAGAATGTGGTGCCGGCTTTATTGCGTGCCGCGACATTGCTGCACTCGCATGGCGCCCCGGCGGCGGCCGACGAACTCCTCGACCGGCTGCTCGAAGATGAGCCGCATCGGGCTCCTGAGATCCTCACCGCTCGAGCGCGCATGTATGCTCAATCCAATGATTTGCCGAAGGCCTTCGCGGTATTGGAAAAAGGCACCATGCAGTATCCCGACAGCGTGTCTTTGCACTATGCCACTGCTTCGGTGTACGAGGAGCAAGGGCGAATATCCGCGGCCCTACATGAATTAATGGGTGTGGTGAGGGCGCGGCCTGACGACCCGGCTGCGTTGAATGCCTTGGGATTTACCCTCGCCGATCACGCCAAAAAATTGCCGCAAGCGCGCAAGCTGATCGAGCGCGCGCATGCGGCCGCGCCGAAGAATGCGGCTATCCTGGATAGCCTAGGGTGGGTCCTGTTTCGGCAAGGCCGCGCATCCGAAGCATTGCCGTATTTAGATACAGCGTTCACGGATGAGCACGACGGGGACATTGCCGCACATTTAGGCGAAGTTTTGTGGCAGCTTGGCCGCCAGGACGAGGCGCGGCGAATCTGGTCTCAAGCCATTGCGCTCGACGCGGACAATCATCTGCTCAAGTCCACACGGCATCGATTGACCGCGGCAGATTGAACGATGATGCGTCGGCTGATTCTTTGGGTAGGTTTTTCGGCGCTGGCGGGATGCGTGACCACCAAAACTGCGCCGCCGCATTCCTCCTGGGATCAGCGAGTCATCGAGTTGCAGCGGGCCGGGGGCTGGCAGCTAGACGGGCGCGCCGCCGTGGTGTACGGGACGCAAGGGTGGCAAGCCGCTCTGCATTGGCGCCAGTCCGGCATGTTCGCCGCAGTAAACCTTTCCGGGCCTTTCGGTATGGGGGCGCTGGAGCTCAAACAAGGGCCTGACGGTCTTTCCATGAATGGTGCGCCGCCGAGCGACGCCGTCATGGCGCAGCTGCAGGACAAGCTTGGCTTCGTCTTGCCATTCGACAATTTGCGCTTTTGGCTGCTCGGCATCGCTAATCCCGCCGCGGCCTACGCCTTGTCGCGCAACGAACAGGAGCGCGCAAAGACCCTGAATCAGGCCGGGTGGAACATCGTTTACGATCGATACATGCCAGTGCAGGGTGATTTGTTGCCGGCGCGGTTGATCTTGAGCCGCGAGGACGTGAGAGTGCGCATCATCATCGATCATTGGGAGCGACCCCAATGATCTCGTCGGCCTCCGTCTGGCCGGCTCCCGCGAAGCTAAATCTGTTTTTGCATATCCTGGGGCGGCGGTCCGATGGTTACCATGAGCTGCAGACCTGTTTTCAGTTCGTCGATTTGTCCGACGAGATCACCATCGGAGTGCGCAATGATGGCGAGATTCGGCGTACGTGCGCTCTTCCCGGCGTTTCCGAGGACTCCGATCTTTGCATCCGTGCCGCGCGAGCGCTGAAAGAGGCGAGCGGTGCGAGCTTAGGCGCTCAAATCCATCTGCTCAAACGCATCCCCATTGGTGGTGGCATGGGCGGCGGAAGCTCGGACGCAGCGACCTGTTTGGTGGCGCTAAACCGCTTATGGGGCTTGAACTGGTCCGCCGAGAGGCTAGCGGCTCTAGGGCTTAAATTAGGGGCTGATGTTCCCGTATTCATCCATGGCCGGGCAGCTTTCGCCGAAGGGGTGGGCGAACGACTGACACCTTTATACCCGCCGCTGGCCCTGATCGAACATAACTATCTGATTATAAAGCCAAATGTCTTCGTTAGCACCGCCGATGTGTTTCAAGATCCTGAATTGACAAGGAATTCTGCTCCCATCACAATTACCGGTTTCCTGGCGTCCGGCGGAAGGAACGATTGCCTTGGCGTGGTGCGACGACGTTATCCTGAAGTTGCACGCGCGCTGGATTGGTTGTCGAGCTTTGGTTCCGCGCGCCTGACGGGCACTGGGGCCTGCGTTTTTTTGGCTTGTGAGACGAAGGAGCTTGGGCAGGAGATCATGCGCAAGTTGCCGTCGGGTTTTGCCGGTTTTCTGACTCGCGGGCTGAATGACTCTCCCTTGCTTGAAGGATTGCGGACCGGCTAGAGCCGGTCATCGATTGTTTTCCAAGTTGGGGTGTCGCCAAGCGGTAAGGCAGCGGGTTTTGATCCCGCCATACGGAGGTTCGAATCCTTCCACCCCAGCCACTTTGAGCAAGGTTGATGTCGCAAAATAACGGTTTCGGTTCATTGTCGATCGCCTTGTTCACGGGCAGCGCCAATCCTGCTCTTGCGCACGAGATTACCCGGCATTTGCACGTGCCTTTGGGCAGAGCCGATGTCGACCGGTTCAGTGACGGGGAGGTCAGCGTCGAATTGAGGGAAAACGTCCGCGGCCGGGATGTGTTTCTCTTGCAGCCGACTTGCCCGCCGGCCGAGAACTTGATGGAGCTGCTCATGATGACCGACGCCTGCCGGCGGGCATCGGCGAAGCGAATTACGGCCGTCGTGCCCTATTTCGGCTACGCGCGCCAGGATCGGCGGCCGCGCGCGACGCGGGTTGCCATCGCCGCAAAGTTGGTGGCTAACATGCTCACCGGGGCGGGCGTGGACCGATTGCTGACGATTGATCTGCATGCGGATCAGATCCAGGGCTTTTTTGATATTCCGGTGGATAACGTGTACGCCTCGCCTGTTCTGCTCGGGGAAGTGTGGAAGCAGAAGTACCAGAACATGATCGTGGTGTCGCCCGATGTGGGCGGTGTGGTTCGGGCGCGGGCATTGGCGAAGCGGTTGGACGATGCTGATCTGGCCATCATCGACAAACGACGACCGCGGCCTAATGAATCAAAGGTGATGAACATCATCGGCGAAGTCGAAGGTAAGACCTGCGTGCTGGTCGATGACATGGTGGATACCGCCGGTACGTTGTGCCAGGCGGCGCGGGCCCTTAAAGAAGAGGGCGCACTGAAAGTGGTGGCCTATATCACTCACCCCGTGTTGTCCGGCCAGGCGATTGAACGCATTTCGAATTCGGTTCTGGATGAGTTGGTGGTGACCGATACCATTCCGCTGTCGGAGGCCGGAACGGCTTGCGCGCGGATACGCCAGCTGAGTGTGGCGGGTCTGTTGGCGGAAACCATCCGCCGGATCAGCGATGAGGAGTCTGTGAGCTCCCTGTATATTGATTGATTCGCGATTGGGTCGGTGCCCTTGCAATTGGTCGCGATGCAAGGGTGCTGTGGTTGTCTGTAACTGGAGAAGATTATGAAAACCTCTTTCGAACTCATTGCCGAGTTCCGCGAGACGCAAGGCAAAGGTGCGAGCCGCCGCCTGCGTCACGACGGAAAAGTGCCGGCAATTCTCTATGGCGGCCATGCTGCCGCAAGGACTCTGACGTTGAGCCATCAGAAGCTTCTGATCATGCTCGACAACGAGCGTTTTTACTCGACGATCCTCAACTTGAAGGTGGGCGATCAGACGCAGGCTGCAATCCTCAAGGACGTGCAGCGGCATCCCTTCAAAAATGCCATCGTGCACGTCGATTTCCAACGCGTCGAAGAGAACGAGAAGATCCGCATCAGCATTCCGCTGCATTTCACGGGCGCCGCGGTTTCGCCGGGAGTCAAGTCGCAGGGCGGTCTCGTTTCGCACATGCGAAATGATGTTGAAGTCTCGTGTTTGCCGAAGGATTTGCCGGAATTCATCGAAGTGGATATTTCCGGCCTGTCGCTCAACGAGAGCATCCACCTCTCGCAACTCAAAGTTTCAGAGGGCGTTGTGCTCGTAGAGTTGGCGAAAGAAGATGCAGCGGTCGTGGCTATCCATAGTCCGCGTGCCGAAGAGCCCGAGCCTAGCGCAGCAGCGGCAGCCGGTGCGGCGGAAGGTGCGGCGGCGGCCGCACCAGCGGCGGCGGGAGCGGCCGGAGCGGATGCGGCGAAAAAGGCCGAACCTGCTAAGAAAGAAGATGCCAAGAAGGAACCGGCAAAGAAAGACGCCAAGAAATAATTTTCTTCAGCGTTGCATCGAGGGCCGTCGCTTGACGGCCCTTATCTTTTTTAAGGTTCAGGTGTCGACCGCATGGCTGCTTTACCGTTGCGCATCATCGTTGGCTTGGGAAATCCAGGCCCGGAACATCAGGTCACCCGCCACAACGCGGGTTTCTGGTTCGTGGACCTGCTTGCGCGGCGTCACGGCGGGGATTTCCGTGATTACCGAAAATTTTCGGGGGAAACGGCCAAGATCAATATCGACAGCCACGAGATCGTGCTTCTCAAGCCAACCACTTACATGAACCGCAGCGGCCTATCGATCCGGCAGCTCAGCGATTTCTACAAGATTTCGGCTAAAGATATTTTGGTCGCCCACGATGAACTCGACTTGCCGGTCGGCGGAGTGCGTTTGAAGCAAGGCGGCGGTCACGGCGGTCATAACGGTCTGCGCGATACCATCGCGCATATCGGGGAAGAATTCTGGCGGATTCGCTTGGGTATCGGTCATCCCGGCAACAAAGCCGAGGTTATCGATTATGTACTGACGCGTGCGCCGCGCGGTGAGGAAGATCTGATACTTGAGGCGGTCGGAACCGCGGTGGATTCCATTCCGCTGCTGCTCGACCAAGGCGCCGAGCGCGCCATGACGCGTTTGCACAGCCGTGTAGGAAAAGTCTAATGCCCATTCGTTGCGGAATCGTCGGGTTACCAAATGTCGGCAAATCCACGCTGTTCAACGCACTGACGCGCGCGCAGATTGCGGCAGAAAATTATCCATTTTGTACGATTGATCCGAATGTGGGCGTCGTGCCAGTGCCGGATCCGCGGCTCGAGAAGCTCAGCGCGATTGTGCATCCTGAACGGATACTTCCTACCACGGTTGAGTTCGTGGACATCGCCGGCCTGGTGGCCGGCGCATCGAAGGGCGAGGGATTGGGCAATAAGTTTCTTGCGCACATTCGCGAAGTCGATGCCATTGCGCATGTGGTGCGATGTTTCGAGAACGACGACATCATTCATGTTGCGGGAAAAATCGATCCGGTCAGCGACATCGAAGTGATCAACACGGAATTGGCCTTGGCGGACCTCGATAGCGTCGAGCGGGCATATCAGAAGGCGCTCAAGGCCGCAAAGGCGGCGGACAAGGACGCCGTCAAATTGCGCGATTTGCTGGAAAAAGTAAGGGCCCAGTTAAACCAAGCAAAAGCGGTGAGGCTGCTCAAGCTCGATGCCAATGAGCATTCGTTGTTGCGCGACTTGCACTTGCTCACGGACAAGCCAGTGATGTATGTGGCGAATGTCGATGAGGGCGGCTTCACCGACAATCCTCGGCTCGATCGCGTGCGCGAGATCGCGAAATCCGAAGCAGCCATCGTGGTGCCGATTTGCGCGGCTATCGAGTCCGAGATCGCGCAATTAGAGGAGGCCGACCGCGCAGAGTTTCTCGCGGAGTTGAAACTGGAAGAGCCGGGGCTTAATCGAGTGATACGGGGCGGGTATTCTTTGTTGGGATTGCAGACCTATTTTACGGCGGGTGTTAAGGAAGTACGCGCCTGGACGGTGCATGCGGGCGCGACCGCGCCGCAAGCCGCGGGGGTGATTCACACCGATTTCGAGCACGGATTTATCCGCGCCGAGGTTATTGCCTATGATGATTTCATTGCTTTCAAGGGCGAGTCCGGCGCGAAAGAGGCCGGAAAGCTGCGTTTGGAAGGAAAGGAATACATCGTGAAGGAAGGCGACGTGATGCACTTTCGCTTCAACGTCTAACACTCTGGGACGTTCGATTTTCTTTAAACGGGCATGTCACCCTTGCGACATGCCCGCGGTAGCGTTGAGCCAGACTTGTTACTCGCCGCCTTGCTCCCCGCCCTCGAACAAGAACGGCAGAACTGGCACCCCTTCTTTCTTCACCGACAACAGTTCCGTCGGCTCGATGCCAAGCGCCTTAAGGATCGTCGCCGCCACTTGCGAGGTGAACACGGGCGTTTTCACCACCTGTGGGTCAAGTGCGCGGTTCGAAACGATCAATCCCACATTGGTATCGCCGAAACTGAAGCCCCCGTGCTCGGCGATCTTGCCCTTCTTCGCTCCCGTGTAGATGGTTCCATACACCGGTTGCACGATGATATCCGGGGTGCGGCTGTCGCTCACGGGATCGTTGAATTTGAGTTTCAGCTCTGCGCCGGACATCACTTCATCGATGTAGAGCGCCTTGGCGTTGCTGTTCAGGTAATCAGCAACCAGAGTTGTCTTGCTCTGGTCGGGCAGCCAAATCAGCGCTATGTCGTCATCCTGAACGTAGCCGCACGGCCCTTCAGGACAGTTGTTGCCGGCATCCGTGATAATTTTTGCCGCCGCGCTGGTTGCACAGTCCGAAATCGTACAGACGAGGTCCGCGAAATGCCCCGGCTTCGTGAGCTTCGCCAGATTGATCGGCGACTGACCGTGTTTCGCTGTGACGATGATGAGTGTGGAATCGTAGATGCCAGCCTTCTTCAATCCATTGATGAATTGCCAAAGCGCATCGTCGGTCTTTTTCAAGCCATACGCCAGCACAGCGGACGGATCGCCTCGACCGTTGATATAGCCTCCCGGCTGACCGTTGATCGCCGGATCAGTATCCAGAGCGCACCCGCCGTCGGCGTTGTCTTTCAGCAGCTTCTCTCCCACGCTCACGGCCTGAAAGTTCATGCCGAATACGGTGGGCACGCCGACGCTCTTGATTCCCGTGTGATCCAGACCCTTAATTTCATTCACAATGGCATTAACTTTCAACGCATCGTTCTGCGCCGTACACACCACGCTCAACGTGTTGTCGAAGCCGCCGACATTGGTGACCTCCGGTGTGTAGAGATCATCGACGCCCTTGCCCGAGCGCCCGTTTACCAGGTCGTAGGCCGGATGCTTGTCCGCCCAAGCCGTGCGTCCGGCATGCTTATCCTTGATGACCTCGAATACCGTATTGGTACGGATTGCATCGTGCGGGTACATCGGAGAGCAGCGTCCTTGACGGTCGATGTAGTGCGGTAAGGCATTCGGATCGATCACGTTCTGCGAGACACCGTTTACATAAACGTCGATCGACTCGTCAAAAATCATTTGTGTGCCAGCAGGTCCCGAACAAGTTTTGTTGTCGGGCGCCCAAATCGTTCGATCGTAACTGTAATCGTAAAACAGTCCGTGAGTGCGAGGCGTGCCCCCGGTTACGAGCGCCAACAAACCGGGGAAAGAGTCCGAATTTGACGGCGTCCTGGCGTTGGAGAACGTGACTCCATGATCGGTCAACTCCTCCAACGCTGAACCGGGGTGCGATGTGGTGTACTTCGCGACATCCAACGCGTGCAGTCCGTCGATGCTGATCAATAGCACGTGTTTAATTTTTCCTTCGTTCAAACCTTCGGCCGCGTGGCCGAGAGCGGGCTGGAGCGCCCCCGTCAGTCCGAGCGCCGCCAGCAGTAGCCGCGTTTTCATTTATCTTCCCCTTGTTGTTTATGGAGCGAACAGAATCTGCAAGCTTCCAGTTCCTCTATTGCGGGGTGATGACACGGGTGAACAGGTATTCGATATTTTGGGGCTAACCTATTGATTATTCGCAAGTACGCCCTAGATGCGCCTTGACAGGGGAGTCATGGCTGCACACAATCCGCCGCTCTTTATGGTGAGGTAGCTCAGCTGGTTAGAGCGTGGCACTCATAATGCCGAGGTCGAGGGTTCGAGTCCCTCTCTCACCACCAAAATCAATGGCTTAGACGCGTTTTTCTCCGGGAAGATTTTCTGTGCCCCTTTTTGTGCCCCCTTTGCAGCCTCGCGGCTGGCCGGCGCACGCTTCGCGTCTGTCATTTAGCAAGGAGTAATTCATGTTCGCGCTAACCCTTATTCGAGGCTGCACTTACTGCCCATAGGGTCGCCAATGACTCGGATCACCTTGTCGCAAATGACTGTGATCCGCGAACCTTTAGAAAGACCAGCGGCGCGGTGACGGTCCGCCTCTACCAGCTCCACACCGGCCGCCGATAACTTGCCGTAGATCTTCAGGTGCAGCACTGGCGTGTTGGTGAAGTCCTCATCAATGGAATCGATGACGCCACTGATCTCCACACGGGCTTTGCCGATTTTGAGGTTTGTCGCGACTTCATTGGTTTCGTAGTCGGCATAAAGCTGGTCGGCGGTGGTGCGATAGATTGGTCGCTCCGCCTCGCCTGCCGCGGTGGGAGAGGGGGC
>JANYAD010000238.1 GCA_025355165.1 Gammaproteobacteria bacterium
CACCGCAGCATAGCGCGCCGGCGCGCACGCCGAATTCCGTCTGTCCAAACACCGCGGTGCCGAGTTTTATCAGCCAAGCCACCATCGGCGGATGATCGAGATAGCCGAAGTCCAAATGCCGGGAATAATTCCAGTAATAGGTTTCTTCGGGCAACAGCTCGATGGAGCCCGCATAGACTAAACGCAGCACCACGGAGTAGGCGATGAGTCCAAAGCTTAAGTTGCGCGACAGGATAAGCGGCATGCTGACGGCGAGCCCGAGTGGGAGGGCGAACAAAATGGCGAGCTGCGGTGCCAAGCCTGCGCGTTGGGTAAGAAGCGCAAGCACACCGGCGCGCAAGAAAAGCGCCATGAGGGCGGTGATGCCAAAGCGCAGCCACCCCGGTCTGCCGCCCTCAATTTTGGTTGTTGTTCGCCAACGCAAGAGCGCGCCGCAGACCAATCCCACACCGAGCGCATACGCATTCGCGGTGGCAAGCGACACACCCGCTCCCAGCAGCGCGCAAAACGCGAGTACATCGACTAAAGGCGGTAATAACGCTTCGATTCGCCGGTTCATCTAGCGTAGATTATGCAATGACGACCTTCGAACTTCATAGGGCCGGCAGCCGGTGTATGAAGTTTAAGGCGACGAAGCCAAGTTTGGCGGTACGGGGATGCCGGCAGCAGCGGGTGACGGAGCAGTCTCGCGCGCCGTGGCGATCGATTTATCCGCTGCCACGCGCAGCACAACTTTCAGTCCCGGATTATTATCCTTGAGCTCGAGCGAACTGCCATGCAGCTTCGCTACCGCCTGCACGAGGCTAAGCCCTAATCCCACGCCAGGGGTACCGCGGCTCGCATCGCCGCGGTAGAAGCGCTCGACTACTTTGGGTTTCTCCAGATCAGCGATTCCAGGTCCATTGTCCGCAACGGAGATGTCGGCTGACCCATCGAGCTTTTGCAGCGCCACTTCGATCACGCCGGATTGCGGCGCGTATTTGAGCGCGTTATCGATGAGATTGCTCAGGGCTTGGGCGAGCAGCACCGGGTCGCCGGACACCCACAACGGACCGCTCGACCGAAACTTGAGGTCGATGTTCTTGAGCTCCGCGGCAGGTTCGTAAAACTCGACCGCATTGGCCGCCAGATCGGAAATATCGAACGGCACGAAGCCAGAGCGGCGCATGCCCGCATCGATCTCGGCGAGCCGCAGCAGCGCATCGAAAATCCGAATGACGCGGTCGACATCCGCCACCGCGCCGTCGATTTCAGCATAGGTTTCCTCCTCCGAGGGACGTATCAGGGACAGCTCCTCGAGCCTTGATCGCAATTCCGCCAGGGGCGTACGCAAGTCATGCGCGATGGCGTTGGACACGTTACGCACGCCATGCACGAGCAGTTCGATCTGCTCGAGCAGGCCGTTGATCGTGCGCGACAGGGTGTTGAGCTCATCTTCGTTGATGTGAGTGGGCAGCCTGTGCTTCAGGTCGCCGTGGATAATCGCCGACACGGTCTGGCGGATGCTGTCCACCCGCGACATCAATGCCCGCCGCGTGATGAGTCCCAGAAGCAGGCCGGCGATACACAGTACGGCGACGGCTGCGCTCAACCCGTACCAAAAACGGGTTTGCAGCGGCTGAAACAAGGCATTGTCCCGGCCGACGAGCAGATTGTAGTTGCCGAGCATGGCGACATGCACGAGTGCGTTTTGCCTGCCGCGATCTCGGACTTGCACCTCAATGCGATAATTTCCCGGCGCAAGCGGCACGGTGGCCGGCCAGGCGTGCAGATTGCCCGCCAGCGGGTGCAAGGAGGCATCCGTGAGCAGCAGGATGCGTTCTCCCGCGATTTGCATACCCACTCGCGCATCAATAAAGCTCTTCAATGCATCAGCGCCGTCGCGCCGATAGATATCGGTGAGCCGCTGCGCATCGGCCTGAAGAATTTCCGAGCGTCCATCTTGTATGGTGACTTGCCATGCGTACCACAGCGGCGCCGCAAACAACACCAGGGCGGTCAGTCCCAGCGCGACATAGCCCAAGGCCAGCGACAACGCCGAGGAGCGGATCATGCTAGTCACTTGCCGTCACCGTGTAGCCGGCGTTGCGCACGGTGCGAAGCAACGGACGCTCGAATTCCGCGTCGATTTTCTGCCGCAGCTTGCTGATGTGCACATCGACGACGTTGGTTTGCGGGTCAAAATGTAGTCCCAAACATTTTCCAACAGCATGGTGCGCGTCACCACCTGTCCAGCGTGCCGCATGAGGTATTCGAGCAGCTTAAATTCACGCGGCTGCAGGGTGATAGGTCTGTCGCCCCGGGTAACCTTGCGGGTCAATGGATCCATGTGCAAGTCGCCCACCACCAGGGGGGTCTCGTGGTTGACGCCTTCGGCGCGTCGATGCAGAGCGTCGATGCGCGCCAGCAATTCGCCGAAGGCGAAAGGTTTGGTCAAATAATCATCCCCGCCGCTGCGCAGTCCGCGTATCCGATCGTCCACTTCGGACAGGGCGCTCAAGATGAGGATGGGCGTGCGCTTGCCGGCTTTGCGCAGCACTTCGATGATGGCAAGACCGTCGATATCCCCCGGCAGCATGCGGTCCATGATGATGACATCATAAGGCTCGCTGGCGGCCAGAAACATGCCCTCGCGTCCATTGCCCGCATGATCGATGGTATGTCCCGCTTCTTGCAGGCCCTTGATGACGAATTGGGTCACCCGTTCGTTGTCCTCGACCAGTAAAATTTTCACGGATGCCCTGCGAGCGGGGAGGGTGGCGCCGCCAACGCCGCGTCGGCGCGTTTTTTCTTGCGACGGCCGCGCATTTTCGCGCTGAATTCATCCAGGTAGAGATAGATGACAGGAGTCGTGAAAAGCGTCAGCGCCTGGCTCAAAATCAGGCCGCCAACCATGGTGTAGCCCAGGGGCCGCCGCAACTCCGAGCCGGTGCCATGGCCCAGGGCCAAGGGCACCGCCCCCAGAAGCGCCGCCATCGTGGTCATCATGATGGGGCGAAATCGCATCAAGCACGCCTGTCGGATGGAGTCATGCGGCGAGAGGTGCTGTTCGCGCTCCGCCTGCAAGGCGAAATCGACCATCATGATGCCATTCTTTTTTACGATACCGATCAGCAAGATGATGCCGATTAAAGCGATTACCGAAAGCTCGATGTGCAGAAGAAACAGCACCAGGAGCGCGCCCACACCTGCGGAGGGCAGGGTGGAGAGAATGGTCAGCGGATGAATGTAGCTTTCGTAGAGCATGCCAAGAATAATGTAAACAGCCACCAATGCCGCCAGGATCAAGTACGGCTGGCTCTTCAATGAACTCTGGAATGCCTGGGCCGTGCCTTGGAAATTGCCGGTGATGGTAGCCGGTAAACGCATTTGCAGGGAGGCGCGGTTGATCGCATCGACCGCATCGCCGAGCGCCGCGCCGGGTGCGAGATTGAAAGATAACGTGACCGCCGGAAATTGCCCTTGGTGGTTTATCGACAAGTAGGTCACATGGTGTGTGTCGTACTTGGTCATCGCCGATAGCGGCACCATCGAGGCCGTCAATGGCGATTTCAAGTACAGCTTTTTTAAGGAATCCGGATCGCTCTGCAGCGAAGGCGTGATTTCCAGCACCACGTGATAACTGTTGGCTTGGGTAAAGAACTGCGCCGCCTGGCGCTGCCCGAAGGCATCGTAAAGAGCGATGTCGATGGCCTGCGGTTGAATGCCGAAGCGCGCCGCCTGGTCGCGGTCGATGTCCAGGGTCAGCATGCCGCTGCTGGTCTGCTGATCCGATGCCACATCGCGCAATGCGGGCAGCGTTTTCAAAGCTTGGAGCAATTTGGGTGCCCATTCATTGAGTTCATCGATGTTCGAGTCTTGCACCGTGTACTGGTACTGCGTGCGCGAGGTGCGTCCGCCGACATTGAGATCTTGCGCTGCCTGCAAAAACAACTGGATACCCGGCACTTTCGCCAGCTGCGGCCGCAGCCGTGTAATGATCTCATCGGCGCTTGCATTGCGCTCGCTGCGGGGCTTCAAGCCCAACATGACCCATCCGGTGTTGAGGGGCCGATTGCCGCCGATGCTGGTGCCGTAACTCACCACATCCGGATCGCGAGACACCACATCGATTACGGCGTGCTGGCGGCGGACCATCTCATCGAATGAAATGTCCTGAGGGGCGTCGGTCAGACCGGAGATGATGCCGGTATCCTGCTGCGGAAAGAAACCTTTTGGAATATAGATGTACAGCACGACGGTGGCGGCGAGCGTGACCAGAAAAGTCGCGAGCGTAGCCCGCTTGTGATCCAGCACGAAATCGAGCCCGCGTGTGTATCCTGCCAAGATTCGATCAAAGGCGCGTTCGATCAGCATATAAAGTTTGCCATGCTTGGCATGCTTTTCATCGCGCAAGAAAAGCGCGCACATGGTAGGAGACAGCGTCAGGGCCACAAACGCCGAAACAACGATGGTCATGGTCATGGTGATCGCGAATTCGCGGAACAAGCGTCCGATGATTCCGCCCATCAGCAGCAACGGAATAAACACCGCTATCAACGACACGCTGATCGACAAAATGGTGAAGCCGATCTCGCCCGCCCCCTTGAGGGTTGCCTCGAGCGGAGTCGCGCCCGCTTCGATGTGCCGGTAAATGTTCTCCAGCATCACAATGGCATCATCGACCACGAAGCCGACTGCGATGGTCAGGGCCATCAGCGACAAGTTATCCAAGCTGAAGCTGAGCACGTACATCATCGCCGCCGTCCCGAGGAGCGCGAGAGGCACGGTGACGCCGGGAATGATGGTTGCCCAGGCGTTGCGCAGAAAAATAAAAATCACCATCACCACCAGCACGATGGTAATTCCAAGGGTGATCTCGACGTCGTCGACCGATGCCTTGATCGTGGTAGTGCGGTCGGCGACCGTATCGACCTTGATCGAAGGCGGCACGGATGCCAGAGCATGCGGAAGCAGCGCGCGCACGCGTGCGACCGATTCGATCACGTTGGCCCCCGGCTGTTTAAAAATCAGCAGCAAGATGCCGCTACGCCCGTTCTGCCATGCGCTTATCAGGCGATTCTCGGGGCCATCGACTGCAATCCCGATATCCCGAATGCGCACTGCCGCGCCGTTCTTATAGGCCACCACGACATCATTCCAAGGCGCGGCTTTCAACAGCTGGTCATTGTCGTAGATCGTCATGCTGCGCTTCGGTCCGTTGATCGAACCTTTAGGGGCGTCGACCGTTGCCGCGGTAATCACGCTGGCGACATCCTCCATCTGCAAGTCGAGCGCGGCCAATTTGGTCGGGTCGATCTGCACGCGGATCGCCGGCTTTTGCTGACCGCCGATACTGACCTGCGCGATGCCCGGAATCTGAGAGATCTGCTGTGCGAGGATGTTCTCCGCGTAATCATCCACCTTGATTACCGGCAGCACGTCGGAGTGAACCGACAGCAGCAGAATGGGCGAATCCGCAGGATTGACTTTCTTGTACGTTGGCGGCGTGGGTAGATTTTTTGGCAATTGGCCGCCCGCCGCATCAATGCCGGTCTGCACGTCCTGCGCTGCGGCATCAATGTTTCGATTCAGGTCAAATTGCAAGGTGATTTGCGTCGAGCCGAGCGCGTTGCTCGAGGTCATTTGCGCAAGCCCGGAGATCTGCGCGAATTGTGTTTCCAGGGGTGTCGCGACCGATGAGGCCATGGTCTCGGGGCTGGCACCCGGCAGCGAGGCGGATACCGACACGGTGGGGAAGTCCACTTGCGGCAAGGGCGCTACCGGCAGCAACGGGAACACAACCAGCCCCAGCAAAAATATGCCGCCCATGAGCAGCGATGTGGCGATGGGCCGGCGGACAAAGGGTTCAGAAATACTCATGAGGTCTTGTGGGGAGCTGCGACAGGGGATTCGGCGGCCGCATTGGCGCCGGAGGCATTGGCGGCGTTGTCGTGCACCAGCACCCCGGGTTGCAGGCGATATTGATTGCTGGTCACCACGTGTTCGTTTATTGCCAAGCCGCTCTTGATCACCGTCATGCCGCCGCTTTCCGTGCCGATGGTCAAGGGCCGCATCTCAACCGTCGAATCGCTTTTGACCACATATGTGAAGGGGCCGTTAGGGCCCAGCTGCACCGCTGAACTCGGCACCGTCAGCACATTGCGCTCAATACTTACCCATACCCGTGCGTTTACGTATTGGCCCGGCCAGAGCGTATTGCGCGCATTGTCGAAGGTGGCCTTGAGCTTCGCGGTGCCGGTGGTCTGGTCGATCATATTGTCGACGAGAGTGAGCGTGCCTTGGTCGAGTTCGGTATTGCCGTCACGGGACAAGGTGGTTACCGGCACGGGGCCTGCGGCGAGCGCCGCGCCAATGGCACTGATGTCCTCCTCCGGCAGCGTGAAAATGACTGATATCGGTTGCACCTGCGTTACCACAACGATTCCGCCGGCGCTTGCGGCATGAACGATATTGCCCGGATCAATCAAGCGAATGCCGGTACGGCCGTTTATGGGGGAGGTGATGCGGGTGTAGTCCAGCTGCGTGCGGGCATTGTCGACGATGGCTTGATCAACCTGCAGCTGAGCCTGGAGCTGATCGACCGCGGCGCGCGCGGTATCCACGGTCTGCTTGCTCGCCAGATTCTCGGGCTGTAGCAATGTATACCTGGCAAGATCGCGCTGCGAATTCGCAAGCTGCGCCGCATCCTTGGCCTTGGTGGCTACCGCCTGATCGTACGCCGACCGAGTGGGGCGCGGATCGAGTTGCGCCAGCAGGTCGCCTTTGCGAACAGTCTGACCTTCCACGAACGCAATCTTTTCAAGTTCGCCGTCGACCCGCGCGGTTACGGTCACAGTGTAAAAGGCTTGCACGGTGCCGAGACCATCGAAATGAACCGGCACGTCCGCAAGATTTGCCGCGGCTGTGTCGACCGGGATCGCAGGCGCGGCGAGATGCGCCGCGCCATCGCTCGGCTTGTGAATCAAAGTGAGACACGCCAGCAAGGCTATCAGCGCAAGCCCGCCGAGCAGCACACGATTTTGCACACCCGAAGGTCGCTTCATCTCTTCATCCTCTTTGCCATCCGCCGCCGAGCGCGGTGAACAAGTTCACAAGCGATTGCAGATGTAAGTATTGGACCTGCACCAGCTCATCTTGCGCACTAAACAGGGCGTTTTCGGTATTAAGCACCGTCAATATGTTCGCCGTTCCCGCCGACATTTGGGTCTTGGCAAACTGAAAGGCGCGGCGTGCTCTGTCCACGGCTTCCTGCTGCCGCAGCTGCTGCTGCGTAGTTTGTTGTGCTGCGACCAAGGCGCTTTCCACGTTGCTGAAGGCTGAGATCACCGTCTTGTGATAGGCACTCAATAATTCGGAGTAGTGTGCGTTGGTGAACTGGACCTGACCGCGCAAGGCGCCGCCATGAAAGATGGGTTGCGTCAGCCCACCTGACAATGCCCAAATGCGCCCAGCGGGACTAATGAGCGCAGCGAGCGCTGGGCTTGCGTAGCCACCGCTCGCCGTCAGCTGGATATTCGGGAACAACGCGGCACGCGCCACCGTGATGTTCGCATTGGCGGAAATCAACTGCTGCTCAGACTCGGCAATGTCCGGGCGTCGCGATAACAGTTGCGAGGGAAGTCCCGCGATGATCGGCGGCGTGTTCAAAGAGATCAGGGTGCGGGTATCCACATCGA
Organism: Gammaproteobacteria bacterium; assembly: GCA_025355165.1. Classification (GTDB taxonomy): domain Bacteria; phylum Pseudomonadota; class Gammaproteobacteria; order Steroidobacterales; family Steroidobacteraceae; genus Bog-1198. The sequence goes on from JANYAD010000238.1 coordinate 7,680, forward strand.
TGCTGTCCGGTGTTTTGCCTACCAACACCGCCAAGGCGTTCACCGTTTGCCGAAACTGCTGTTCCAAAGGCGGTATCGCCGCGCGCAACAGGGCAACCGCGGTTTCCTGTTGCG